>JBBRUG010000056.1:0-22235 GCA_038247995.1 Chloroflexales bacterium
GATCAACCCGGTAAATGGTGCGCGCATTTCAATCTGGATCGCCGACTATGTGCTGATGGGCTACGGCACCGGCGCGATTATGGCTGTGCCGGCCCACGATGAGCGTGACTTCGCTTTTGCCCTGAAGTTCGGCCTGCCGATTATCCCGGTGATCGCTCGCCCCGATAACACGGCGCGTTCACTGCTGCGCCCTGCGACCTATGCGCCGGAACTGCCTGCTGCGCTGAGCGCTGCCGGGTATCAGTTCAGTACGGAGGATGGTGCGATTACGGTGGAATTGACCGGCGATCAAGCCCAGGCCTACGCCGAACTGGTGCAACGGCATCTGACCGATGGCTGGACCGAAGTCGTTGGATCGGCCTGGCTGGTGATCTTCCCCGACGCGATCATCCCGTTCGACTCAATCACCGCCGATGAGCAGATCAGCGAGCGGATTCGCACGGCCATTCAGCACGACGCGCTGCCCAGCACGATGGCCTATCTGGTAACCGTGCCGGCCTATCGCGACATCATTTTTCACGCCGAGTATGGCTCGCCGATTAACTCCGGCCCAATCAACGGATTGCCCGGCGATCAGGCGGTGAGCCGCACTGCCGCGCTGCTGGAAGAACGTGGTCTGGGGCGCGGGCACACCAACTTCAAGATGCACGACTGGCTGATCAGCCGGCAACGCTACTGGGGCACCCCGATCCCGATCATCCATGTCGAAGACGGCACGGAAGTTCAACTAACCCAGTCCGAACTGCCCCTGACTCTGCCCGGCGTCGAGAGCTACGAGCCGACGGCAACCGGCGAGTCGCCGCTGGCCTTGCTCGACGAGTGGGTGAGTGTAACCCTGCCCGATGGACGCCGCGGCCGCCGCGAGACCGACACGCTGGGCACTTTTGCCTGCTCGTCGTGGTACTACATGCGCTTCGTCGATCCGCATAACGATCAGACACTGGCGCGGCGCGAAGAGTTGGACTACTGGTTGCCCGTCGATAGGTATGTCGGTGGCGTTGAGCATGCCACAATGCACCTGTTGTACGCCCGCTTCTGGACGAAGGTGCTCTACGATCTGGGCCATATCTCGTTCTTCGAGCCGTTCACCGAACTGCGCAATCAGGGCCTGATTCTGGCTCCGCCACGCGAAGTGAATGGTGAAATCGTCGTCGAGAAGATGTCGAAGTCGAAGGGCAATGTGATTACGCCCGACGATGTGGTTGCGCAGCACGGCGCCGATGCACTACGCGGTTATGAGTGCTTCATCTCCGACTTCGAACTGTCGGTGCCATGGAATACCGATGGCGTACCCGGCATCCGCCGCTGGCTGGATCGGATCTGGCGAATTACCCTGTCATCCCAGGACGACCGTAACCAGACCGGTGAGTTTAGCGAACGCCAGGTGCAGCGGATCACCCACCAGACGATCCTACGCGTCACCAACGACATCGAGAACTTCAAGTTCAACACGATGGTCGCGGCGCTGATGGAGTTCACTAATGCGCTCTACAAGGCGCGCGACGCTGGGTTGGCCAGTACGCCGGCCTGGGCTGAGGCAATCGAGACGCTGCTGCTGCTGATCGCTCCGGTTGCGCCGCATATCGCCGAAGAGTTGTGGGCGCGCACCGGACGTGGCTTCAGTGTGCATCAGCAGCGTTGGCCGGTGGCGAACCCTGAACTGGCTGCTGAAGATGAGATCGAGGTCGTGTTGCAGGTAAACGGGAAGGTACGCGATAAACTGACTGTGCCGGTTGATGCCGGCGAAGAGCAGTTGCGCAACCTGGCTATGGCTAGTGAACGGGTGCAGGGCTACATCGGCGGTAAGGCAATCCGCAGGGTGATTGTCGTGCCGGGTAAACTGGTGAATGTAGTAGTTGGATAAATCGCCGGGGCGTCACGCTCTAGCATGACGCCCCGACAGGTGAGATTATGGCTGAGCTTTTTGCTAATCGTACATTCCGCGCCTACCTGGTGATCCTGGTAGGCGCGACGCTCTTTATGGCCCGCCGTTTGGTTCTGCCAACCTTCTTTGAAACCTCGGGTGTGCCGTTTAATATTGCGGTGCCCTCAAACCTGAATGCGTGCTACACCGAACCACGCTTGCTCATGTGCAGTGATGCGGTCATTGTGGGGTTCACCATTCTCGGCGTGATTGTTGCGCTCGGTTGGGGTAGTCTGGGCATCACAATCTTTACGGTCATGCTGGCAATTCCGCCGACCATGCTCTATTTCGCGCTCAGCCCGATCTGGGCGCCGCTGCTCGCCCTCGCTTTTATCCCCCTCGCCCTTGAAGTTGGCTTACGCTGGATCATCCCAGCGCCCCCGGCTGAATCGTGACCCGTTAAGCTTACCTTACAGCATTGCGCAGATCGATTGCGCCTGCGTCCCATGGCGCGAGCGCAGCGCGCCACCCGGTTCAGTGGCTTCAGTGGCTCAATCATGGTGCGCAGTGCTCTAGCGTCGGCGGAATAACCACCCAAGACCAAACAGCGCCAGAATCACATAGCCGCCTATACCTCTTCCACTGATGCCCATCATCGCTGTAGTTGCAGTTTCATCTGGCCCTGGATAGGGTTCCGGCGTTGGCTCAGTCGTTGGCTCAGTCGTTGGCTCAGTCGTTGGCTCAGCAGTCGGCTCAGCAGTCGGCTCAGCAGTCGGCTCAGTCGTTGGCTCAGTCGTTGGCTCAGTCGTTGGCTTAGCCGTTGGCTCTGTTGTGGGTGTAGCGGTTGGTTTAGTCGTTGGCGTGTTCGTTGGCTTAGCCGTTGATGTACGGGTTGGCGCAACCGTTGGCTGGGTTATTGCCGTAGCCGTTGGCGTACGGGTTGGCGCCACCGTTGGTTGTTCTGTTGGCTCAACGACCGGCTTCTTAGTCGGCGTGCGAGTTGGTGTTATCGTAGCCGTATACGTTGCCGTAACCGTGGGAGGCGGTGTTGCTGTCGTTGTATGGGTTGGTATTGCCGTTGGCGTATGAGTTGGTGTTGCCGTTGGCTGAGTTGTCGCCGTAGCCGTTGGTGTACGGGTTGGCGTACGGGTTGGCGTAGCCGTGGCGGTCCTGGTTGGCGTACGGGTTGGCGTACGGGTTGGCGTACGGGTTGGTGTTGCTGTGGCGGTGGCAGTGATCGTCGGAATACTATCGGTTTGTTCTGCAGTCGGGCGCGACAAGCGGAATAGACCGGGGGCGAGCGGAATGCACGGCCCCAGATCAACCGATGTCTCATTCGTGTAAGTGAAGGTACCTTCGCCAGTAACGGTAAGCGTCACCTGCGGGTTGGTGCGCAGGCCACAGACACCTGAATCGGCCGTCTCAAAATAACCACCGATCTCAATCAGTACATTGCCGCCTACCGGCAGTGTACCACTCCAGGTTGCGCTTGGCACAGCCGGATCGAACGTTGCCCCCGAGGGTAGAGATGTAGAAAGCACGTACTCGATCACAAAGTCGCTGGCGAGCGTATCCGTGGCTGTCACCGTAAGCGGGTTGTTTGCAGTGTTCGTCAGCGAAAGCGTATATTCGACGAACACGCGCGTCGGGAATATAGGGTTACTGCCCACTTCAGCCGATTTCGCAAAGAGCACTGGTGTATCGTCATTCAGAATCGTGCCGGTCGCATTCAGCGGGGTAGTCGGCAATGTTGCGCCGACGGCGCCCGTGATCTCCAGGAACAGCGTCTCATCAGGCTCAAAACGGGTGTCGCCTACGACATTCACCGTAATTGTTCCGCTTGTCGCGCCCTGCGGGATATTTAGCGTGCCGCCGGCGATCGGCTGATAGTCGTTGTCGGCCACCGTTGCGGTATCGTCGGCGGTGCGATAGGTGATCGTAATTGGTGCCGGCGCCGGGGCCGACAGGGTCACCGTAAAGACCAGCGGCGTCAATCCACTGTCCCCCTCGTTCACGGAGGGATTATTCACGCTCACCACAGGCGGCTCAGGCACCGGCGTAAAGGTGGGCGTCGCAGTAGGCGGCACCGGCGTAAAGGTGGGCGTCGCAGTAGGCGGCACCGGAGTGAGCGTGGGTGTTGCGGTAGGCAACGCCGGCGTAAAGGTGGGCGTTGCGGTAGGCGGCACCGGAGTGAGCGTGGGTGTTGCCGTTGCCGGAGGCGGGTCAGGTCGGTTTGTCGGCGTATTCGTTGGCGGCACCGGAGTAAAGGTCAGTGTTGGTGTTGCGGTCGGTAGTTCAGGCGTAAACGTCAGCGTTGGCGATGCTGTATTCGTAGGTGGCACGGGCGTACGGGTCGCTGTTGCCGTCGGGTTAATGATCTCAAAGGTTGGCGATGGCGATGGGCGAACAACCGTGGATGTCGCTGTCGCAATGGGCTGTTCCGGCGTCAACGGCGGTGTCGCGGAAGGCAGTTCCGCGATCTCCGTGGCTGTGGTTGTTGGTGGTGCGAGTGTCGCCGTGGCTGTAGCCGGGGGCGGGGGCGGGATCGTCACGAACGTAGGCGTTACCGTGTTAATTGGCCCACTGAGGGTTGGGGTTGCGGGGGCCGTCCGGGTTGCAAACGGGGTAATGCTAGGCGCCGCTGTCAGCGTTGATGTAGCTGTTGCGCCAGGGATCACAACGTCCGTTTCAGGTGTATTGCTTGGTTGGCCTCCCCCGGCAACGGCAGTCGTTGGGGTGGCAGTGCGGGTGCTGGTTGGCGCCCCGCCTACGCCGGTTGTTGCCGTGAACGTAGGTGTTGGCGGCATAATCTGCGCCACGGGCGGGCCAACTTCAATCACCGGGGCGACAGCAGGACTGCCAGGCGCCGGCGCGCTGATTGGCGTCTGGGTGCGGCGGGCAACCTCGGTAGCGCGGAAATTTGGTAAATCAGGATCTGGTGCAGCGAAGCTGAGATCGCCGGGGAAGGGCACATATGGCCCCAGGCCGATCTGGGCGGCTACATCTTTAAAGGGTTCATTATACGGACTGATCGACCAAAGTGCCAGATTGGCAATAAAGCCAGTTGGGCACAGAGCAAGCAACAACGCCAGTAAAATCAGCCAGGGCAGGCTGTCACGGCGTCGTCGTTGCCGGGTCGTCGGATTGGGCGACTGCGAAGGACTGCTCATGCGCCTGTACCAGGGTAATGGTGAATGTACTGCCGGAACCGGGCGTGCTTTCAACCTGGACGGTGCCGCCCTGGCGTTCGACGAGTTGACGCGTAATCGCCAGACCTAAACCGCCACCGCGCTGGGCTGAGTTATTGCCTTCAATACGCTGGAAACGCTTGAACAGGCGCGGCAAAATATCTGGGGCGATGCCTGCGCCGGTATCACTGATCGACACGTTCACCCACCCACGTTCAGCACGCGCGCGCACAGTTACGCCGCCGGTTGTTGTATAGCGGCGGGCGTTATCGAGCAATTGACCGAACACCTGACGCAGTTGTTCACGATCGGCAAGCACAGGCGGCAAGTCGGCCGGTACGTCGAGGGTGAGGCTCAGTTGTTTGGCTTCAAAGCTTGTGCGCAGTGGCGTGAGCGCCATACTGAGCACGAGTTCGATATCTTGCGGCCCCATTTCGGTTTGGAGCTTACCGGTTTCGATATCGGCAATGAGAATTGCATTGTTAACCATGTCGGTCATATCGACGGCTCGGGCGCGCACAGTGTCGAGCAATTCCTTCTGATCGGAAGTGGGCTTGGCGCCCCCGGTGCCGCGGAGTAGTAACTCGACATAACCGCGAATCACTGTTAGCGGAGTGCGCAATTCGTGCGAAATCGTGGCGATAAAGTCGGTCTTGGCTTTATCCACGTTGATCGCATCGGTGACATCGTGGAGCACAATCACCTCGCCGGCGGCTGTACTGTTTTCATCAACGACGGGTGCGCGGGTCAATGTGATATAGCGTTCGCCCAGGCGAAACTGTTCGCCAAGCGCGCCAAATAGTTCCTGGCTTTTCGCAACCGCTTCGAGAGGAAGCTCGGCAAAGCGCGCGCGGGCAGTGCGCCAGTTCGGCAGTTGAAGCATCTCCTCGGCTGCATTATTCAGCAGCACGATGCGCCCTCTGTCATCACAAACTACAACACCATCACCGATTGAGGTAAGAATGGCCTGGCGTTGCTTAGCTTCGCGTTGTACCTGGGTATAGAGTAGCGCATTGGCCAACACGGTAACCGTCATATTTGCGACGACGTCGAGCCGCTGCAGATCAGCTTCGGCGAAGGCCTTGGGCCGTTGGTGGACGAAGATCAGCGCGCCGGCAATTTGGCGTTGGCGGTAGATTGGAGCGGCAAGCGCCGTCGCGAAACCGACCGCAGTCAACCCGGAGGCTTCACGGATCGCCTCATCCATAATGAGCAGTTGAGGTGCCTCCGGATCCTGAGTTGCCAGGGCTAGAAGCAATGGCGTGTCGGCGGGCAGGCGTCGATTGGCGATCTCTGATCCGTCGAACGTTTGATTGGCAGGTACGTTGAAGCGAAAACCTTCAAGGTCTTCCAGTAGGGCAAGCGCCACCGTGTCGGCCACGAATGCTGCGGCTGTGTTTGTAGCTACATCAAGAATAGATGGGCTTTCGATCGTGGTGTTGAGTTCACGGCTGGCTGTGTACAGTTGCAGCAGATGTGCTGTCATCTGGTTGAAGGCCAGCGAGAGTTGCCCAAGCTCATTCGTCTCGCGTTCGGCCACATTGCTGCGGCGTGCCAGATCACCCGCTGTCACCGCCTCAGCTGTCGCCACCAGGTCGTCCAGCGGGCGGGTGATCCGTCGGGCGACACCGTAGCCGACTACAACCGAGGAAAGAGCCAGAGCTGCCGTGATCCCAATCACCACATTCCGCGAACTTGCCCAGGCCGAAAGCACAAAATCGCGTGAGAGGCTTACTGAGAAATACCCCGACTGCACGCCGCGGATCAACAGCGGCGCGTAGACGAACTGATATTCACGGTCGGAAAGGGTCTGCGTAGTATTGACTGAACAGGCCGGTAGCGTAGTCCGGTCAAGCGGAGTAACCAGGCGTCCGCTGAGGTTACCGATATCGAGGCAGATGTCATCGGAGGGCGCATCGCTTGCACGGCCGCGCTGGGGTGCGGCTTGATCAGGGTTTGGAATGTTGAATGTATTCAACGCCGCAACCTGGGCCATCAATTCGGGGCTCATCGCCAAATCTTCCGGCGTAACTCCCGGAGCGGTTGTGCCCTGGACGAGCCCATTAATATCGTAGATGGTACTAATCGCCGACTGGCTGGAGCTCTGGAGCGCTTGCAGGAGGTTGTCGAGGCGTTGCGCAACCATAATCCCGCCTACTACACTGCGCTGATCGGGGTTGTTAGCTCCGGTAGGCGTATAAACAGGCACCACGGTAAAGAAGTGGATCGTCTCGACGCCTTCCAGGGACTGGAACCGGATCAGGCCACTATATTTGTCGCCCAGAGTTTCGCCGTCGGGCAACGGCTCCAGTTCTCCACGCAACACAGATTGCACCAGCGGAAGATCACCTAAGTCGGTGCCGACATACTTGGTGGGTTCAACCGGGCTAAGCGGCGTACGTTCCCAATCAGCCAGTGAGAGTCCGTTCCGATCAAAAACGACCAGCCGATCTTGGCTAATATTCTCGTTGCTCAGGCCGATCTGCCATAACCCTTTCAGCGCCAGATCCAATCCTTCCGTATCGCGATCGCGGATGGCGGCGCTGATAGCCGGTGCGCCGGTCTGCGCGTTAGGCGCTGTAAAGACAATCTGACCGAGGTACTGAATATTGCTCAGTTCGCGTTGGGCGAAAGCTTCGGCGAAGTTACGCGCCACCTGGCCCAGTTGGTTGTTGAAACGCTCTTGCCAACTTCCGGCCACAAGCATAATCGCCACCCCCGACCCTACCAGCATGACGATAATCATCAGCATCAGGTAGGGCAGAATGACGGTATATTTAATTTGCGACCGTATGTTTTGAAAGAGTTGTCGCATCGGCCAATCCGTGTACGTTGGGCCGGAATTTAGATGTAGTACGCTTACACTTTAGAGAGGTAAACAGTTTGCACGTTCAATTATAGGTTATTTTAGCACTGGGCAACAAACCCAAGGTCTGACAGTTTGATGACAGATTAAGTGTAAAGACTTTTTGGGGTATAGCGCAGCCAAATGGGTAAGCATGGCACAATTTAAGGCATTATAATGCATCAACGTTGCGTTGGTCTTGAGTTAGGGGAAGTGCGAGTGCAAAGGTGCTGCCTGCACCTTCCGCGCTTTGAAGCCAAATTTGCCCGCCATGGGACTCCACTGCCAGTTTACAAAATGTTAATCCAAGGCCAGTTCCGCGCACCTTGCGTTCACGAACCTGGCCGAATTTTTCGAAAATGCGTTCGTGGTACTGGGGTGGAATACCTGGGCCAAGATCACGAACCCAGAAGATGAGCCAATTACCGCCACCTAGTGCAGGGATGCGTAGGATGCCAACCTGCTGCGGAGTAGTGGGTGGGGCGGCATCGATCCGCAGCGCTGTTGCGCCTAAGGTAACGGTTGCGCCGGTCGGCGAGAACTTGATTGCGTTATCGATCAGGTTTTGCAGCACGCGGACGAGTTTTTCGCGGTCGGCTTCGATCAGGGGCAAACCGACACTGAGTTGTTGCGTAAGATCGACCCGCTGACTCTGTGCATTGCCGCGTAGCCGATCCAATGTTTCGTCAATCAGCGCGTAGGGCGAGAGCGGCTCTAGGTCGAGGCTCATGCGTCCCTGCTCCATTTTGGCGATGTCGAGCAGTGTATTGACCATTTCGAGCATCGTCTGGCTACCCTGATGAGCAATCCCAAGCAGTTCGTGTTGCTGATCGGAGATCGGGCCGCCAAGGCCGCGCTTGACCATCATGATCCCATTCATGATTGCCGTGAGTGGGGCGCGCAGGTCGTGTACGAGCATGCCCGTGTAATCTTCGCGCAATTGAGCCAGTTCACGCTCTTTCGAAAAATCCTGAAACATGGCCAACTGCCCGATCTCGGCGCCGTTCGTCTCGCGCACAGGCAGAATGAAGTGACGGATGAAGCGGCGTTGTGAGCCACCAAGCTCAAGTTCAACGATTTCGTGCGCATTGTCGTCGTTGAGCCACGAGGGCACGTTCACATTCGATGCACGCTCGCGTAGTTCGGCGAGCAGGCTGTCGAGGCGTTGGCCGAACATTGCCTCTGTGCGCAGCCCAAACAATTGTGCCGCCATCGGGTTTGCCGTAACTACCGTTCCATGCATGTCGGCCATGAGGATGCCGTCGGCAGTGGAATGCACAATCGCCTCGACCCGATCGCGCACGGTGGTTACCTGCTGAAAGAGGCGGGCGTTTTCGATTGCGACGCCGATTGTGGCCGCCATGCGCGTAAGGCGGTTTGCTTCTTCCTGGGTGAAATGCCCGTCGCGCTTATTGAGCAGTTCGATCACGCCGATCGTGCGACCCTTGATCACAATCGGGACGCAGAGGATGGTGGCTACTTCATAACCAACCGAGTCGCTTACATTGGCAAAGAAGCGCGGATCGTTCTGCGCGTCATCGACGATCGCATACTGTTGGATTTCAGCCACGTGGCCCACAATGCCCTTGCCACGCGGCACCCGCACACCAAAGAGCTTCTCCTCGCCGGCCTCAAGCGTCATCACAAAGACTAATTCATCGGTTTCCGGGTCAACCATCAGCAGTGATCCTGCATCAACCTGGAAGTACTCATTCAGCTTTTCCATCACCAGGTGGTAAACCTCGCGGGTGTTCAGCGAGGAGGTGACGGCGGCGGCGATGTCGTTGAGGGTCGCAAGTTCGGCGCTGCGCCGCTGGGCTTGTTCGGTGATGCGGAATGAGGTAATTGCCGCCGCGAGTTGGCCCGCCATCAACCGGGCGAGCGCCACTTCATTCTCGGGGAAGGGGCGCGGCTCGCCACTACTGGCGACAAGTAAAAAGCCGATCAGTTTGTCCTGGGCGACGAGTGGCACCAGCAGTACGCTGCGGACGGCATCTTCGTCGAGAATTGTGGCAATTACTTGACTCTGTGGGTTGTCTTGCGGGTCGCGCCCCGGCAGTTCGGTCGTCACATCGCTGATCTGGATCGGCTGCCGATTCTGAGCAACCTGGCGCAGAAACGTCGTCTGGGCAAGCTCAATTGGCGGGGGCAGGCTAACGCGCGGCGGGTAACTACTCACCATGCGCGCTGTGGTTCCCGCCTCATTCACAAGCAGCACACCGCCAAGTGGGATGTCGAGCAGATGGGCAAACTCGTTCAGCGCGAGCATCAACAGTTCATCAAGTGTTGCCGCGGTTTCGATGGCGGATGCGATGCGCAGCAGGGCACTGGTACGCAGATCCACCAGCGATTGCTCGGCTACCGGAACTTTACTCATCGAGTCTGCCTTTCGCTCTCACAGCCTGGCGCCCAGCCTCAGGCTCGGGCTGCGTTCAGTCGATAGATCGTGCGCGGCGCCGTCCCGTCACTCGGGACAATCGGTGCAAGCACTTCCCATTCAAAGGGACTGTCGGGCGTCATGCTGGCGGCCAATTCAGCAGCAACGAGCACCTCATCGGCGCGGGCAAGTTGTTGCAGACGGCGCGCTTCACGCACTGCGGCGCCGATCACAGTAAACTTTGGCGCCGGGTCGCTACCGACGGCGCCAACCGTAATTGCACCGCAGGCTACGCCAAAACTGACGCTGAGGTTACAGCCCAGGCTAGCTTGCCAGCGGCCGCGTAGGCGTCGGGCGGCCTGGCGCATTGCAGCGGCAGCGCGCAGGGCGTGGGTGGCATCATCGGAACTGCCGATAGGATAGCCGAAGATGATCAGGGTGCCGGTATCATCGTGTTGGGCAAGGTAGCCATGATGTTTCTGTACCACCGCGACGATCTCATCAATATAGGGCGTGACCACTTCAGTCAGCAGTTGGTTAGGGGTTAGTTCGGCGCCGAAACGTTCTAGGCCACGTACTCCTGCATAGACTACCACAACTGAGCTTGTTTGGGGCGTGAGCAGTTGATCGAGACGGCGTTGATCAACCAACAAGCGGGTTAGATCGGCAGAGGCGATCCGACCGTCGAAGAGGCGCCGTACGAGTGCTGCGTTGCTCGGCTCAACCATCGCTTCAAATTGCATGCGGGCCAGGATTGTAACGGCATAGGCGGCAAGCGCCGAGACGAGGGCCAGGCTGCGGCGGCTATAGTGACGTGGCGCCGGATCGGCCAGGGTAAGTACGCCAAGCGCGCGTTCGCCGTACAGCAACGGCACAACCAGCACCGAGCGCATCGAATCGAGGCCGGGTGTGGGCAACCAGCGCGTATCACGCTCGGTATCTTCCACAATGTCGGCGCGACGCTCGCGCAGCGCCCAACCGGCCAGTCCGTGCTTGAGGATCGGCCCGGCTACAACGCTCAGCGGCAACATTGTGCCGGCGCGGAGGGTGACGCGGAAGCGCACGTTAGTCTCATCCGGCTCAAGGAGCAACAGCGAACCGTGCTCCGAGTCGGTTACGCGGGCGGCGGCGCGCAGCACTTGCTCCAGGGCGTGCTCCAGGCCTTCGCTATGCGTGAGCAGCGTGCCGAGTTGTTCGAAGGCAGCGAGCCGATCGCTTTCGCGTTCGAAGAGCCGGCGGTGCATGCCGCCCTGCGCGGCGAGGGTAAGCAGCCCAGCAACGCTGCGGCCGTAGGCGCGCTGTTCATCATTCAGGCGGTGATCGGCGGGAATAAACATGCCTAACAATCCGAAGGGTTGGCCGTGAACTTGCATCGGCAGGCTCAACAGGGCCGGGGTTTCGGGGCCTGGCCGCAGGGCTAACAAGTCGCGGATCTGCGTGCCGGCGTAGATGGTGATCCGATTCTCATAGAGTGCGCGGCCAATGGCTGTTTCACCGATTTCAATTGCCGCAGCGCGATTGAGATCGGTACGGCCCCACGCTGCCGCCGGTGTGAGTACGTCACGTTCGGCGTCGAGAAGCATGAGCAATGCGCCTTGAATCGGCAGGTGTGGGCTGAGGAATTGGACGGTTATCGCCAGGGCCTGGTTCAGATCGGATGTTGCCGCTAGTTCGCTGGCAAGTCGGGTGAGCGCTTCCGCACGCGGTACAGCGGCGATCGACTGCTGCAGCGTATGGCGCATTGCGGCGATGGCATCATTGGAGCGCTCACCTGGAGCTTCCGGCAGATCGGCATCGAGCAGTTCGCCGGCGTAGACGCGTAGATCATAAGCGACCTGACGCAGCGTCAGGATCGCGCTGATCAGCAGCGCCAGACCAATCAGGCCGCCGATCAGTAAGGCCAGCATGATCGTGCTTGGCGTAGTAGTAGGGAAGCGCGCTTCGGCGGTACGGATAATGCCGTAGATCAACAGACCCATACCCAGGCCCGCCGCCAGAGCATAAGCAGTTATCCGCCGGATGTCGCTACTAGGTAGTCGCACGCTCCGTCATCCTGGTAAGGTTACTACACTCTTGGAATAAACGCGGTTCGGCAAGGGGTTTGTGCTATGTACCAATCTGCACACACTCGACGATAATTTGGTATTATAGCCGCCCCTGTATGCCGTCGCAAGCCAATGCAGGCTCGCCGTCAGCCGTAGCACGCTTCGTGCTGGGCGGCAATGCTATCCCATCCAAAGTATGCAGCAAGGGTGCGGCCCTGACTGGTCAGGCGATTTTGGAGCGCTTGGTCGTAAGCCAGCCGGACGATACTCGCGGTAAGTGCGGTGCTGTCGTTGGGTGGGACGAGGATCGCCGCCTGGTCGCCGGGCAATCTGGCAAGTGTATCGACATCGCTGGGGGTAGTGGTGATCAGCGGAGAGCCGTGGGCCAGCGCAGCAAGCAGGCTGCCCCGGCGGAAGGAGGCGCCATCGCGGAAAGGCAGCGCAGTGCAATCGGCGGCCAGCAGATACGCCGACACCTCGCTGGGTGTAACGTGGCCGGTGCGGATCACACGCGCGGCGAGGCCGTGCTGGCTAATCTGAGTTTGGAGTTGTTCGGCATAGGTTCGATCCTGGGGTGCCGTGGCGTTTCCGCCGATGATCAACAGTCGCCAGGCTAGTTCTTCGGGCAAGCTGCGCAGCGCATCAAGCAGCAGATCGGCGCCCTTGCCTGGCGACAATAGTCCGAAGTAAGCCACCAATAGTTCGCCGGCCTTAACCCCAAGTTGGGCGCGCCAGGCTTCACGCTCGTACCCCGGTGGCGGCGCTACGGGGATATTTGAACCGATCGGGATAACTGTGGCACGGATGCCGGCGGCGGCAAGGTTGGCTGCGTCGGCGCCGTTAGTGACGATCACTGTGTCGGCGTCGCGAGCGAGGCGCAAGGTGATCCAACGGCGCAGCGGGCTGGCCTTGGGCAACAAGTACGGCTCCAGCAGGTCGTGGAAGGTGACGGCGATCTGCGGCCGGTTGGGCAGGCTGCGCAGACGCCAGGGCAGCAGGTTGATGCCGGGCTGCATTGCGTAGGCGCCGGTCTGATACTGGATGTGCAACCAGGTGGGTCGCCGTTCGTCCAGCGCAGCAATCACGGCGGGCCAACAGCGCGGCGACCAGTCGAGACGCCGGGTAAACGGGGTGGCTGTACCGTTGTCGGTATGCACCTGGTAGCGCAGCAGTCGCTCATCCTGGATTGTCAGGACGTCGAGGTTATGCCCACGCTGAGCCAGTGCATTGGCAAGCTGTCGCGTGTAATCGCCAATACCGCCGGGTTGCGGCGGGTATTCGCCGGTGAGAAAGGTGATGTTCATGGGCGCATTCAGGATTCAGGAGACGGAAGTGTACATGCCGGGGGAAAAGAACTATTGCTTGACTACCTGCCTCCTGCCTCCTGCTCTATCCCGGCGTTATCGGTGACGGGGTGACGGTTGGTGCAGGTAACGGGCTTGGCGTTGCGGTTGGCGCGGGTTCTGGTTCGGGCACGCCTGGGCGGCGAGTTGGTGTCACTGTTACTGTTGCCGTCGGTGGGGCGGGTTCAGCCGTCGGCAGGGTAATCGGTAGTTCATCTGGCGTCGGCGTCGGCGTTGCCGTGCTGGTTACGGTGAGTGTTGCCGTTGCCGTGCTGGTTACGGTGAGCGTTGGCGTGGGCAGCGCTGGGATGACACCGGGCGGCAGCGCGCTGACCTCCGTAAAACATTCGACAAGTGGTTGCGGCCCGATGCGGGCGATCCAGCCGCGTTGCGGGCCAATGCGTACTTCGAGCCAGGCGCTGTTAAACGCCTGCGCCAGCGGCTCAACCAGCGCGCCGTTGGGCAGCACACCTAGCACCGGGTAGGTCGCCCCTGGCCCCTGACGTAGGTTCAGTCCCGGTGCGATTACCTGGCAGAACCCGGCGCGAGTGCTGGTAGGGGTCGGCGTGACAGTCGGTTCAACCAATGTTGTTGCCGTTGGCTGACTGAACGCTGGAGCTGTGGCTCCTCCGCTGACCGGCAATGCCGCAAGCGTCGCGCTGGGGGCCAGGTTCGGCAGCACTGGCGGTGCAGTTGCGGCGAGCGGCGGCGACGTGAGCGTCGGTAGGGCAGCAACGACAGCCCCGGAATTCGAGGCTGTCAAATTGGTTACAAGCAGGCCCAACGCTACGAACAGCAACAAGGCCAGTGCGGCAAGAGCGATCCAGCGCCGTTTTGGCTCTGCCGAACCACTTGGAACGCCGGTGGCAAACGTGAGATTCTGTTCGGTCAGGGCAGCAGCGGGATCGCCGCATGCTTCGCGGATGGCCAGGGCGGCTTGCAGCGTGCTGATTCCGACCTGGGGTTGGCCGCTGAACAGGGCTAGGGTGCCTTGCTCGTGGAGTGCCCAGGCGCGCAACTCCGGATCGTTCTCGCGCTGGGCGGCGGCCAGGGCCAGATCGGCGAGGGACTGCCATGCACCCCATTGGCCGGCCAGCACGGCGTGGGGATGCAACGCCTGAGCCAAGGGGCCAACCTGGCCGGGCGTCCCGATGGCATCGGCTGCCTGGGCGGCAGCCAGCAGATTTTGCGCTTCACTAGCGATCCACTCGGGTGCGACCGCCTTAGCAGCGGCGGCAGCGGCGAAGAATGCGGCGGCACGTTTGCGCTCGGCGGTCGGTTGCAGCAGGTGCGCCAACTCCTGACGCAGGCTGGGAGAGCTGATCGCCGCACGTTGAGCGCCGATTGTGATCAGTTGCAGGGTTGCCAGCCGTTCGAGGGGTGTAACCAATGCGGTTTCTGGCAGTTCGCTGATCGCAGCGAGGGCCGTCGGGTCAAGATCCGGTTCACCCACAACAAGTGCAGTGAGGAGCCGCCGCTCCGCCGGATCGAGCGTTTCCAGCGCCAGGCGACATGCACGGTTGAGCGCACTGGGTGTATCGCGCAGGCTGGCGGCCACCGCAGCCAGGGTGGGCAGCGTTACTGCCCCTGTGCGTATAAGCGCACCCGCAAGGTGGATTGGCAGGGGTACATTGTCGAGGGCAGCGCACAGGGCAGCCAGGTGCGGTTCAGCTTCCGGGTCGCCAGGGTCGCTCCTGCTTGCGCTGGCCAGCAGCATTCGTGCATCGGCGCGGGGCAGACCGCGTAAGGGAAGGTTGAGCAAGAGGTTGGAAGGCGATCCCGGCGCTGCGACGAGCAGCGCACTACTGGCGAGGGTATCGGCCACGCGTTCAATTTGAGTGCGGGCCAGCGGTAAGCGGTCGAGCACAATCAATGCCTGAAGCGGGCCGAGGTACGTTCCGGCTCGGGCCATATCGATGCGAATGCGGCGGGTTGGGTCGCTACTGCGGTAGAACTGATCGAACAGTAGTTGCGCGACATCGTCGAGGGCAATGGCAGTGCTAGCGGTCTCGGCAACAGAATTGAGGAGGTCGGTATGTTTAAGCAGGGCAACCCCATCGGGGAGATTTGGGTGGTTGACCCCAGCCAATTGGCGCAGCAGCGCCGAAGCGCCGGCGCCTCCGCTGCTCGAGATCCATGCGCCGCCACGCGGTTGGATCTCGGTGGCGAGTTGGGCGCGCTCAGCGTCACGATCACGAAAGCCGCGCATTGGGCGCGGCGGGGGGCGCAGCGGGGCGCGCTCGATTGTGGGCGCCGCTGCCGGGCTGATGATCGTGTTGTTGGTGATCATGTCGCGCCCAACGACGGCGCCGATCGAGAGCTCCCCGATCTGGCTGCCGGCGCCGAACGCAACGATGCCGTCCATTAGGCCTGGCGTCCAAGCAGGTTTTCGGCCATCTGGCGCAATGCAGCCAGCGCCGTAGCTGAGGCGTCTGAACTGGCTGGAATGCGTTCCAATGCGGCAAGGGCGGTATTGTGATGTTCAGCGGCCACGCCGGCGCAGTAGGCGCGGGAATCCGCACTATCGAGAATAGCGAGGCAACGCTCCACAGCCGCATCGTTTGGGTCGCCGGCGGTATAGATCGCCGCCAATTCAGCGCTATTACCGGCGTGTTCCAGGGCACGCACGATCGGCAAGCTGACCTTCCGTCGGTAAAGATCGGCGGCGCGGGGTTTCCCAGTTAGTTCGGGATCGCCCCAAATACCCAGAATATCGTCTTCAATCTGGAAGGCGAGGCCGAGACTCCGCCCAAATTCGGCGAGGTCTTCAACTACAGCAGGCGGCGCGCCGGCTACGAGCGCGCCAAAGGCGGCGGCGCCGGCGACCAGGGCCGCCGTTTTCCGTCCAATCATCCCGAGGTAATCATCGGTGGTGATCGTGAGCCGACCCTCAAAGCTGAGATCGAGGTATTGCCCTTCGCAGACACGAATAATCGTCTCGTCGAAGCGCTGGAGTACGGCGAGCAGGCGCTCGGCAGACACGTCGAGGTCGCGCATGCGGTACATCGCCAGGTGGGCAATCACAAACATTCCATCGCCGGCGTTGATGCCCTGGGCCAGGCCCCAGATTGTCCAAAGGGTACGGCGTCCGCGCCGGGTGTCGCTATTGTCTTCGATGTCGTCGTGGATGAGCGTGAAGTCGTGGAGCAATTGCACGCCGGCTGCAACGGGAAGCGCCTGACGTGGGTCACCGCCAGCGGCGCGGCAGGCCAGCATCACGAGTTGGGGACGCAGGAGTTTGCCCGGATCACTGCGATCAGGTTGCAGGTGCTCGTCGCGCCAGCCCAGATGATACTCCTGCATGGCGTAGAAGTCGGCAACACGGGCTTCGTAGGCAGGAAACGCGGCACGCATTTCGGCCTGAATCAGCCCAGGCATGTCAGGTTGAGTCATGGATTATCTCAGCTTGTTATCAGCTAAACCATTTACACCAGGCGTTGTATGTAGTACGACATCGTATCGTAGTAACTGCATTCGGATGCAGAAAAAAGCGTGTTCTAAAACCATCTGCTGTAATAGTGCCGTAATCAAAAACCATTGTCGGGGCTAGGGCGTCGCAAGTACACTGCGCACTATGGAGTGCCGTAGGAGACCGAGCAACATCGTCCGACGCGTTGCTGCTCAACGTACACGCCCACATCCCCGAAAGGAGTGCCCGCATGCCGCTCAACTTGCGTTTCCGCTTCAGCCCTGCGAAGGACGGCTTGGTAAAGGTGCTTGGCCCGCTAGAGACCGAGATCATGCAGATCCTCTGGCAGGACGACCGTAGCACGGTCAAGAAAGTTCACCGCCGCTTGTCTGCGCAGCGTGAAATTGCTTACACCACTGTGATGACCACAATGAGCCGCCTGTCCGAAAAAGGTGTGCTTAATCGGCATCGTGAAGGCCTGGCCTATGTTTACTCCCCGGCTATCTCCGAGGACGATTTTGTAAACCTGGTTGTACGGCAAGTGCTCGATGGCCTACTCGACGACTACAGCGACACGGCGATTGAGTATATGGTCGATTACCTGGCGCGCAACAACCCGGCTGAACTCACGCGGCTTCAGAAGGCCATCCAGGCGCGTACAAGCGCCTGAGGCGACACAGACGAGGCGTGACCCTCGTACACGCCTTTGTCGGTTCCATGAACCACACGGAGGGACGCAGCCATGCTGCGTCCCTCCGTGCGTCATCCCACCTGCATTTCACCCCATAAATCGTAGTCAGTCGCCTGCGTGACCCGCACGCTGACCACGCTCCCCACTTCCGGTTGCCCCCAGACAAACACCTGGCCATCAACTTCAGGCGCGTCACGGAAGCTGCGGCCGATCGCCAGCGGGCGACCGTCGGCGCTGGCGCCTGTGCCTTCAATCAGTACATCGACCGTACGGCCTTGCCAGCGGTTGCTCCGCATGCGCGAGATGCCTTGCTGAAGTTGCATCAACTCGTGCCAGCGCTTTTCGATCACCTGCGGGCGCACCGGGTTGGGCAGGGTTGCGGCGTGAGTCCCCGGCTCTTGCGAGTAACGGAACGCACCAACCCGGTCGAGTTGGGCCTCTTCAAGGAAGGCCAGCAGCGCACGAAATTCTTCAGGTGTTTCGCCCGGAAAACCTACAATAAAAGTTGAGCGCAGCGCAATATCGGGCATAGCCTCACGCAGTGCGGCGATCATTGCGCGGGTGCGGTCGGCATCGGGCGGGCGGCGCATGCGGCGCAACATAGCCGGATGCGCGTGCTGAAGCGGCATATCGAGGTAAGGCAGGATCTGGGGGCGCTCAGCCATCACCTGGATCAACCGTTCAGTGATTCCATGGGGGTAGGCGTACATCAGGCGCACCCAGGTCTGCTTGGGCAGCACCTGGCTCAATTCATCGAGCAGAATGGCTAGGCCATCGCCCTTGAGGCCGAGGTCGCGGCCATAATCGGTGAGATGCTGGGCAACCAGGACGATCTCGCGCACGCCGCGGGCCGCAAGTTCCTGCGCTTCGGCGAGGATCGCGCCGACAGACTTGGAGGCCATATCGCCCTTGAAGCTGGGAATCGTGCAGAAGGCGCAACGCAGGTTGCAGCCGTCGGAGATCTTGAGGTAGGCCGAGGGCGTGTTGCGCGTGCGGCGGATCTGGGTGGTGCGCCAATCGGCATACGATGGCGGCTGATCTGGGCCAGATGCTACCGGCGCGGCGCTCAGCGTCAGTGACTGTTGGAGTGGGTTGGACGCCACTGGTGCGGAGTTGCTCAGCGTCAGCGGGATCATTGGGCGTTTGGGGGCGTTCGCGCCGGCGGGGGCGCTGTCGAGCGTAGCGACGAGTTCGCCGATGCGCGCCCACTGCTGGGTGCCGATCACGCTATCGACGCCCGTAACGCCGCCCACAAGGTCGCCGTGGCTCTGCGCCATACAACCGGCGGCGATCAGGCGCTGGTCGGCGCGCTTCTGCGCTCCGAGGCCCTGGAGCACGCCAAGGGTTTCGTTGCGGGCGGCAGCAATAAAACTGCACGTATTGACAATAATAACATCGGCGGCGTCGGCAGTAGCGACGGCGGTATGGCCTTCGCCAGTGAGCAGGCCCTCCATCCCCTCGCTATCAACAGCATTCTTGGGGCAACCCAGCGTGACAATATGATATTTCATCGTTAGCGATAGTTTGTGTATTGCAACGGCACATCGATCGCACCCTCGTTATCGCGCAGGTACTGGATCACGGCCTGAAGATCGTCACGGCTCTTGCTGGCGACGCGCAGCGTTTCACCCTGAATGCGCGGTTGCACTTTTGGGAAGCGATCACGGATCATTTTGGCGATCTTCTTGGCTAATTCGCTGTCGATACCTTTACGTAAGGTAATAACCTGGCGTAAGCGGGCGCCACTCACATCCTGAGCCGGCCCATAATCGAAGATCTTGAGCGAGAGTTTCCGGCGCAGCGCCTTTGTTTCCAGAATATCGCGCACACTCGTCAATGTCAGTTCATTATCGGTCGTGATCACCAATTCAGTCTTACTTAGATCGAGTGTCGTGCCGCTATCCTTGAGATCATAGCGGGTTTGGATATCACGCTGCGCCTGATCGACGGCATTGACCAATTCCTGATGATCAAATTCAGAGACAACATCAAAGCTGCTTTCAGCTGGCATTTGTTACTCCAGGCGTCTATTCAGGGGGCCAGGACCAGTTCACAGGCTGACCGGCGTTCTGCCCAAGGACGCCCTGTTGCAGCCCATTCACGACCACCTGCACATCGGGAGGATTGCCGGCCCGGATCGCCACCCGGCGTTGGGCTTGAAAGATTTGCGTCTGCCCGGTGCGCATAATTCCCTCGAAGACGGTATTGCCATCGGCCTGCACGCGTAGCCACGACTCTTCGTTGCCGCGGACTGATGGGATGCTTACTTCAAGTACAATCGGCGCAGCAGGTGTTGGCGTCGGGGCGGAATTGGTTGCAGAGGTGGCAGGGAAGGTTTCAGGCAGCGGTGTGGCTGCGCCCCCGGCGATCGCCTGCGTGGGCATCAGGGTGGTTGCGGCCAAAGGGGCTGTGGGCAGCGGCGATGGCGGTGGGATGGTCGCTGTCGGCATGGGAGCAACGGCAATATTTGCGTCGCCGATACGCCCGATCGCGTTTAGTGCCACGTAAGCCAGGCCCACAAGGGCGATTGTCACAAAGAAGATGCCGAAAAAGCTCGGGAAGACATACGCTCGCCGCGTGGGCGACGTTGAGGCCGGCACAATCCGAATCTTATCGCTTACTCCACGCTCACGCCGATAAATTTCAACTAGTTCATCGGCGGGCAGGCCCAGATAACCGGCGTAGTTGCGAATAAAACCACGGGTTACGACATCGCTGGGTAGGCGCTGGTATGCGCCTTCCTCAAGTGCGATCAGCGACTGTTGCAAAATACGGGTGTCGGCGGCAGCCTGAGCTAGCGAGAGGCCCTGGCCCTCACGGACCTGGCGCAGCCGGTCACCAAGTTCACTCATAACGATCAAATCCCTTTGCACACCGAACTGGAAACAGTGCGATGAAGCGTTGGCGGACTGCTATGCTGTAACGAGTATACCTGCGGCATATTGTCGTAACTGTTTCTATACCGTATTATACCATACGGTATCCTGGTATTCATGGTGAGAGGAGCGGCGCTGTGATGAGCGCAAACGAGCATGGTGCCGGACAGCAGGACTGGCCGGCGATCTGGCGCACTATGTATGACGCCGAGCGAGCGCAGGGCGAAGCGCTGACCGATCCGGATTTCCCGCGCTCCGCCGATGCGTGGGCGGGTCGGGCGACGCGATTTGCTGCCGCAACACAGCGCACGCCGCAACCCGACGGCTTTATGCAGCACGTATTGTCCCTTTTGCACCCCGACGATACAGTAATCGATATTGGCGCCGGCACCGGGCGCTACGTACCGATTTTGGCTCGGACAGTGGCGCATGTGGTGGCGGTCGAGCCATCGGCGGCGATGCGGGCTAAACTCGACGCACTGATTGCTGCGGAAGGTCTGGACAATGTCGAAGTGCGCGCCGGTTTCTGGCCCTTGGAAGAACCGCCTGACGCCCATGTTGTACTTGCGGCTCATGTTGTGTATGGTGTACGTGAGATTGTGCCTTTTGTGCAGGGGATGGATCGTGCGGCAGCGCGCCTGTGCGTGTTAGGTTTAGGGTTACGCCATCCCGGATCGGCGCTGGCGCCATTCTGGCAGCGCGTGCATGGCGCGGCGCGCTTGCCGCTGCCGGCGGCGCTTGAAGCGCTCTGTTGCCTGCATCAGTTGGGCTTGCCGGCAACGATGGAGCTTGCACCGACTGATCCGAGTTTTCGGTTTACCAATGCAGTCGACGCCCTTGAGGAGATCCGTCATCGCTTGCGGCTCACCCCTGAACCTGAACGCGATGCACAGATTCGTGCGGCGATTGCCGATCTTTTGCAACCAACACCAACTGGTGAGCTAGCACCGTATAATCAACCACAGCACACGGCTGTGATCCATTGGCCTGCCGCAGCGGCGCGTGCCGCCAGAGGCCGATAAAGGAGGCGTTATGACGAGTCTACTGTTTACATTACTTGTGATCGCCGCGATCCTGTTCCTGATCTCGATCGCATTTGGGATTTTCTTCGTGCTAATCCAGCTTGGCGTGATTGCGCAGAAGGCTATCGAACCGCCGGTGAGCGATGCCGGCGACTATTCACTCGGGCAGGGTCGTGAGGTGGGGCTGAGCGAGGTGAAGTCTACGCGGGAAGAGTAGCGGGTGAGCGGGTGAGGGATAAATTCGACGCGGGATGAGTGAACATGGGCACAGTTGGCCGAACCTATGCTGAGGCGGTGATTGTTGGAGTGTGTATTGCGCTGACGGTTTGGGTACTGCGGGCATGGCTGGGTGACGCGGGACTAGCGATGCGCTTGATCGTGTTTGTTATAGCTGGGACGCTCTTATGCCTACTCCAAGCCTGGGTTGGGCGCTGGGTATCCGTTCAGGGCGTGTGAATGACAGCGGGTATGGGTTGCCAGAAATGGCGGTATCAGGCATACTACCGGTATGGACAAGCTCCAGCGCCCAGCCGAACTGAGCGAGGAAGCCTGGCAGGCGACGCCACCTGAGGTAC
>JBBRUG010000057.1:0-22007 GCA_038247995.1 Chloroflexales bacterium
GAGTGGGTGTTGCACACCGAGTTGCCGGTCTTCGGCATCTGTTATGGCATGCAACTGATGAGCCAGGCCCTAAACGGCATTGTGCTCAGCCCCGAGGATCGCGAGTTTGGCCCGGCGACGATCCAGCGCCTCCAGCCGCATCCGTTGCTCGCCGACACGCCCACCGAGCAACCGGTGTGGATGAGCCACGGCGACCGCATCGAGACGCTGCCGCCCGGCTTCACGACTATCGCCGCCAATCCTTCCACGCCCTTCGCCGCTGTGGCTGATGACGCGCGCCGCTGGTACGGCGTCCAGTTCCACCCCGAAGTCGTCCACACCACCCACGGCCGGGTGATCCTGCGTAACTTTGTTTTTGCGATCTGCCAGGCGACTGCCGATTGGCAGCCGGCCAGCTTCGTCGCCGATGCCGTCGAACAGGTGCGCGAGCGCGTCGGCCCTGCCGGGCATGTGATCTGCGCGCTCTCGGGCGGCGTCGATTCAGCCGTCGCCGCATTAATTATTCACCAGGCCATCGGCGATCGACTTACCTGCGTGTTTGTCGATAACGGACTTTTGCGCCTCGGTGAGGCCGAACAGGTGATCGCCACCTTCCGTGAGCATTTCCACATCCCCCTTGTCGCCGTCGATGCCCGCGAAGAGTTCATCAGCGCCCTGGAAGGCGTCGCCGACCCTGAGCGTAAGCGCAAGATCATCGGCGAGAAGTTTGTGCGCATCTTCGAGCGCGAGGCGCGGAAGATCGGCGATGCTCACTTCCTCGCCCAGGGCACGCTTTACCCCGATGTGATCGAGTCTAGCGCGCCCGATCGCAAGAAGGGCGTGACGATCAAGACCCATCACAATGTCGGCGGCCTGCCCCCCGATATGCAGATGACGCTGGTCGAGCCGCTGCGCTACATGTTCAAAGACGAAGTGCGCGCCGCCGGCCTCGAACTCGGCCTACCCGAAGCGTGGGTCTGGCGGCATCCCTTCCCCGGCCCCGGCCTCGCCGTACGCCTGATCGGGCCGATCACTTGGGAGCGCCTCGAGACGCTGCGCCGCGCCGATGCAATTTTCCTCCACGAATTACGCGCCGCCGGGCTCTACCGCGCCACTCAGCAAGCCTTCGCCGTGCTGCTGCCAGTGCAGAGCGTCGGCGTCATGGGCGACGGGCGCACCTACGCCGACACGCTCGCCATCCGGGCCATCACCACCGAAGATTACATGACCGCCGATTGGGCGCGCCTGCCCTACGATCTCCTGGCGAAGGTCAGCAGCCGGATCGTCAACGAGATCCCCGGCGTCAATCGCGTCGTCTACGACATCTCCTCCAAACCCCCCGCCACGATCGAGTGGGAGTAAATCAGTGCGGGTACGGTTGAGCTTCGCCCAACCGTACCCGCAGACCGAACATGATCGCATCCGCTCCAGCTAAACTTATCCTCTGCGGTGAGCACGCCGTAGTTTATGCCCGTCCGGCAATCGCGCTGCCGCTGAGCGACCTACGCGCTACAGCGACGCTCACGCCCGCAACGTCCGGCAACGGCATCCAGATCAGCGCCCCTGATCTTGGCGCCGATTGGAATGTCGTCGTCGAACCGGACAATCCGCTCTCGCGCCTCGTGACGCTCACCTTGAGCCACTTGGAATGTTC
Source organism: Chloroflexales bacterium (assembly GCA_038247995.1). Taxonomy (GTDB): domain Bacteria; phylum Chloroflexota; class Chloroflexia; order Chloroflexales; family Chloroflexaceae; genus JBBRUG01. The sequence goes on from JBBRUG010000057.1 coordinate 1,634, forward strand.
TGCTGCCGACGCACAAATCGCGCTGCAATCGACAATTCCGATTGCCAGCGGCATGGGCAGCGGGGCCGCGATCGGCACAGCTCTGGTGCGCGTGCTGGCAGCCTACGTTGGGCGCGAACTGAGCGCCGAGGCGGTAGCGGCTCTGGTCTACGAGAGTGAACGCGGCTTCCACGGTACGCCCAGCGGGATCGACAACACCGTCATCGCCCACGAGCAGGCGATCTGGTTTCAACGCCAACCCGCCGGCCCGCCGCTGATCACGCCGATCGCCATTGGCGCACCGCTGACGTTGCTTGTCGGCGACACCGGCGTACGCAGCGCAACCCGCCTGCCGGTGGGCATGGTACGCACGGCATGGCAGGCCGACCCAACCCGCTACGAAGGGCTCTTTGATGCGATCGGCGCGTGTGTTGCGCAAGCGCGCATAGCCCTTGCCGCCGGCGACCTGCGCGAACTCGGCGCACTATTGAACACCAATCAAGAACTCCTGGTCGAACTTGGCGTCTCCTCACCGGAACTGGATCGGCTGGTGGCAGCGGCACGCGCAGCAGGAGCCTCAGGGGCTAAACTCTCGGGTGGTGGCTGGGGCGGCGTCATACTGGCCCTGGTGACGCCGGAAACGCGCGACGCTGTGGCCGAGGCGCTCCACGCCGCCGGCGCAACGCGGGTGTTGGGTGCGTAGGGCCGATGCGCGTAAGAGCGTGTCGCGACATGCCCCTACGCGCATTGGCCCTACCCAATGTGTTCCAACTGCACCCGCAAGCCGCCCGCTACGGCGGCGAGCAGATTGTAGAGCAGGCAAGCCAGCACAATCCCGGCCATCACCAGTACGGCCCCACCGACGGTAATCAGTCCTAGCAACAGCCAGAACAGCGTTCCACCCAGATCGGCCAACCCGGCCAACCACTCGGCGAGCGGGCGCAAACCCACTGCGCCCAGCAAATCGAGCGTTGCCACCGCCTGACCCAGGAAACTCAGTTCATAGGGTTGCACCGGCGCAAATAAACCCGCCAGCGCTTCTACCGCCAGCGCAGCCAGCCAGGCCAACGGCAGAGCCGGGATCAGCGCCACTACCCACCCCAGTACAAGCCCAACTCGGAGCGCCGAGCGCAAGCTGATCCGCCGAATCGTGTAATCCATCAGAAACTCTCCAAAAGCATACGGTATAATAAAAAGCGTAACTATTATAAGTATGTCTGCAGGGACGTGCGGCAATGCCGCACGTCACTGCAGGTAAAGTTCCAATTATGGCAAAAATTATTGTTGCAATGAGTGGCGGCGTCGATAGTTCGCTGGCTGCGGCCCTGCTGTCAGAACAGGGGCACGATGTGATCGGCGTGACGATGCACCTCTGGGAGGGCGACGACGAGCGGCTCGCCGAGAGTTTGTGCTGCTCGCAGGAGATGACCGAAAGCGCCCGACGCGTCTGTGCGCAACTCGGGATCGGCTACTACGTCTTTAACTATCAGGCTGAGTTTCGCCGCCATGTGATCGACTATTTTGTACGCGCCTACGCCGGAGGGTATACGCCCAACCCGTGTCTGGAGTGCAACCGCGAGATCAAGTTCCGCGCCCTGCTTAAGCGCGCTGCCCAACTGGGCTACGAGCAGGTGGCGACGGGCCATTACGCCCGGATCGTCGCTAACGGCAAACATCATGAACTGCATCGTGCCGTTGATCTCAGCAAAGACCAGAGCTATATGCTCTATATGTTGCAGCAGTCTGATCTAGCGCGGGTTCAGTTCCCGATTGGCGGCTACAGCAAAGCCGAGGTGCGCGCAATGGCGCAGGAGCGCGATCTGGCCAGCGCTGATCGCGAGGAGAGTCAGGACATCTGCTTTGTGCCCGGCGGCGATTACCGCAACCTGCTGCGCGAGGAGGCGCCGGCGAGCCTGGTGCCCGGCCCGATCGTCGATATGGCAGGGCGCGAAGTGGGCCGGCATAACGGCTTGCCGCTCTACACAATCGGCCAGCGCCGCAGGCTGGGCCTGGGCGGCGGCACGCTGCAATTTGTGGTCGGGATGGAGCCGGCACGTAATGCATTGATTGTCGGGCCGCAAGAGGCGTTGCAATGCGCCGAGCTTACCGTCGAGCGAGCGCAGTTTGTGGATGGCGCGTGGCCGAACACGCCATTCAGTTGCCTGGTGCAGTTGCGCGCCCACGCCGAAGCCGTGCCTGCCGATGTGACGCCGCTGACTGAGGGCCAGGTAGCGGTCCGCCTGCACACACCGATCCGCGCGATTGCGCCCGGTCAGGCGGCTGTATTCTATGCCGGCGCGCAAGTGCTTGGCGGCGGCCTGGTGGCCCACCGATGACCCCCGCTGTCTTAGTACTGCTGCTTCTGGCGACGGCATGCGCGGCCCTGGCACATGTGCTCTTTGGGCGACGTTGGCGCCAGTTACCGATTTTCTGGTTGGCCGCCTTTGTCGGCTGCCTGCTGGCATATGGCCTGGGCTGGCGCTTGCCGCTCAACGTCCCCGCTCCTGCGGACGTTCCCGTCCTTGAGGCGGTGCTAACGGCATGGGTCTTGCTAATCGTTGTCTCACGACTGCGAGTATGATATAATCGCCCGCATTCGCAGGCCGAATTTCCGCATGGTAAAGCCGTACTGACGCCCCAGGGCCAAGGCGCCCAGTTGCAGCAGAGGGGAGCAGATTGTGTTTAAATGGGTGGGCATCGTTCTTAGCATCCTTGTCGTCCTGCTGATCGCCTTCGTGGTTGGCATGGCCTTGGCGCCGGAAGGTTTTCGCGAAGGCTCGCGCGACATCTTCATTATGATCATCGCTGTGTTTCAGTTGGTCAGTTCGGTAGTGTTAATCGCATTACTGGTCGCACTGATCTATGTAATCAACCAACTGAACAAACTCGCGAGCAAGAATATCATCCCGAAGATCGACGACGCAATGCTGAAGATCAATGACGTCCTCGAAACGACGCGTGGCCTGGCCAACAACGTCAGTGATGCGGCCACTACCGCAACCTCAAGCACCACATTTGTCGCCGAGCGGGTTGTCTCGCCGATCATTCGGATTTCCAGCCTGGTAACTGGCGTACGCGCCGCAGCAACCACCCTCGCCCGCCGCAACGCGTCCAATCAACTTGATTCATAAATCCGGTTGCAGTGTGGATCGATCAATGCGCTACGCTGAACGTAACCGCTCGGAATCGTCGCGGCAGCGTGAATCTTAGTTATTGTCGTAGCCGTGATGAGCGTGGTATTATACGAAGCAGTGGCGTGAATCCTCATTCGCCGCCACACGCAGCGCCGAGTGATGTAGAAACAAGGCCCATGGACGACCAGCGGTTCCCGTACGGCGGGCAGGCAGTACTTGAAGGGGTGATGATGCGCGGGCGGCGCCAGGCAACCGTCGCGGTGCGGCGCCCCAACGGGGAGATCGCCTACAAACATCTGCCGATCAACAGCACCCGCGATGCGCGCTGGGCGAAAATTCCGATCGTTCGCGGCATTATGGGCCTGATTGAAGCGTTCACAATCGGCCGACAGGCGCTCGACTTTTCGGCCGAAGTGCTGGCCGCCGACGAAGAAGAGAACGTCTCGCCAATTGTGCAGGGGTTGATCTTCGTTGTTGCACTAGCAATTGGGATTGGCATTTTTGTCGTACTGCCGTCGCTGATTGCTAACACAGTGAGCCGGATGGGCGCACCGGTACTGGTACGCGAGCTTGTCGAAGGCCTGATCAACCTGGTGATGGTTGTAGCCTACATCTACGCAATCAGTCAGTTATCCGACATTCAACGCGTCTTTGGGTATCACGGCGCCGAGCACAAAGCGATCAACGCCTACGAAGCCGGCGCGCCGCTCACTGTCGCGAGCGTACGCGGTTTCACCCGGATCCACCCGCGCTGTGGAACCAGCTTTCTGGTGATCGCATCTCTGATCGGTTTTGTAATTTTCTTATCGGTGAGCGGGTTGCCGCTCTGGCCGCGCATCGGGGCGCGGATCGTGTTGATCCCGGTGGTTGCAGCTGTCACGTACGAGTTCTTACGCCTAGCAGCGGCGCACTACCACCGCCCGTGGGTGCAGCAAATGCTGAACCCAGTGCTGGCAACCCAATATTTAACGACTCGCGAACCTGATGATGATATGATCGCTACGGCGATCGCGGCCTTAACGCCGGTGCTCGCCGCAGATGGGGTCGTCCCACAGAACGAAACGATGGCGAAAGAACCCGAGGAGCGGCTGGCCCTTTCGGCGTGAAGCGCTCGCGCGACTGGTCTGCTTGGAGGAATGTAATGGCGCTTGTGGGGAACATCCGCGATTTTGGCCTCTCCGACTTTTTGTATCTGGTTGATCGCGGGTACAAAACGGGCGGCCTGCATCTGACTTACCAACAGGAGACGGCGCTGCTCTTTTTTGAAAAGGGTAAGCTGCTTCTGGCCTCCCGCAAGCCTGAGGATCAGCAAGCTGAACTGCTGGTACGCCTCGGACTGATCGACGATACGCAACTCGCACAAGCACGCAGTCTGCTCACCACGAGTAATGGAAGCACCACCCTGACCCAGGTGATCGTGAGTGAGAGCCTGGTTGCCGGCGACAAACTCCAAACAACGCTCCTGACCCATACCGAAGAGTCGGTGTATGGGCTCTTTGGTTGGCCCGAAGGCGAGTTCCGCTTCGAGCAGAACCAGCGCCCTGAGCCCGATGCTCCTGTGATGCCGGTGCCTATATCAGTGGAAAACCTGATTATGGAGGGCGTCCGGCGGATCGATGAATGGGGACGAATCAAAGATCGCATCGCGTCAACGGATATGATCGTCCGGTTTGTCGATCAGCCAGGTGAAAAGGCGAAAGGCGTGAAGCTTGCGCCCGAGGAATGGCGCGTGTTTGCGCGGATTAACGGCAAAGACACGCTCGCCGAAATCGCCCAGAAGACCAACTTAGGTGATTTCGACGTCTGCCGGATCGTCTATGGCTTCCTCACGGCGGGGCTTGTCGATGTGCTCAAGAAGCCCAAGCCGGTGCCGTTCGGTGCGAAGAGCAGCGCGACGGAATTGCCCAGGGTCAAGAAGAGCCTGGTGACACGCATCATTAACCGTATCCGTACCATGTAGCCGATGTGTGCCTCACTTATGGTACAGCACCGTAGCGGAGGGCTGGTGTGCAGACAGTAAAAATGGTGATCAGCGGGGCGGTTAACGCAGGCAAGACCGAGTTCATCAAGACGATCTCGGAGATCGAGGTTGTCTCGACAGAGCGGCGCGCCACCGATGACACCAAAATGATCAAGAAGGAAACGACGGTTGCAATGGACTTCGGTCGCATTGCGATCGCTGACGATCTGGTGTTGCACTTGTTCGGCACCCCTGGGCAGAAACGCTTCGACTTTATGTGGGAGATTCTGTCGGAGGGTATGCTCGGACTGGTGATCCTCGTGGACAGCACACGCCCAGAGACGTTCCGTGAGACGAACCGAATCATCGACTTTTTCGTCTCGTACCGCGATACGCCTTATGTGATCGCGGCCAACAAGCAGGATCGCCCGAACGCGTGGAGCCCTGATGAATTGCGCCTCGCGCTACGCCAACCGCCACAGGTGAAGGTGATTCCATGTGTGGCGAACGACCGCGAGAGTGTGAAGAACATTCTGCTCGAACTGCTCTATGTCATTCAGGAGCGTAGCGAAGATTGAGAATGATCCGCAGAGTGCGCAGAGTGCGCAGATGGGGAATGGCTTGATCGGTTAGCTTATTGCTGCACTTGTTGTATTTTACAGCACCTCGCCGGAATAACTTTCCGGCGAGGTGTTTTTATGTTGCTACTTTGGCCAATTGCCACAGCCGCACCGCAACAATAAGCAACCAAAGGTGGATTGCGATCAGGAAAACGTAGAAGGCGGCCCCTTTGAAGAGAAATGCCGGCGCAGCCGTAAGCGCAACAAGCAATGTCGGCAAGGCCAGATCACGCCAGGCCGGTATGGCGCGGAAGCGGGCCGCAAGCGCGATCAGCGCGGGCAAAAAGCTTAGCCCCAGCAGCACAAAGGCCGTATCGTGGAGCCGACCGGCCAGGGTTGCCGGTGTCGTGCGGAGAGTAGGGTCGGTCGGGCTGGCAAGCAGGATCAACGCAATACCGGCAGCGAAGAGGAAGCGTGGGCCGGTGCCGGGTAGCGGATCAAGTGCGCGCCGCAGGCCTGCGGCAAACACCACCATCAGCGCACCACCACCGATAAAGGCCGCCGTCATCAATGCGCCGTAGGGGCCAAGGGCCAAGCCACTCGGCCAGTCGAAGGTGGGATCGGCAAGCGGTCGCCAACCCAACTCGCGCATAAATTCGTATTGCACGATACTGAGGCCAAGGGTAGCGCCGGCAAATAGACTTACGCCGCCGACGCCGGCGAGCGCGGCAATGCGTTCAGGAGCAAGTTGCAGTTTCATACCTATTACTGTAGCACTGAACCGCGATCCAGGGAGTGATTAATCGATAGTTAAGCCAACGGAACCCACGGAACCACGGAACCACGGAACCACGGAACCACGGAACCACGGAACCACGGAACCACGGAACCACGGAACCGAAGAGCACTGAGGGCTACTGAGGGCTGAGGTAGCACTAAGGGCTGCTCTATCGCTTTCCCGCTCTCCCGCTCTATCGCTTTCCCGCTTGCCCGCTTTCCAGTTCGCCCGCTTCAATCGCTACAGCAAGGCGATTCTGGGGCGGCGGCAGCGGGCAGGTGGCGAAATTGGTAAAGGCGCAGGGCGGGCTGATCGCGCGGTTGAAATCGAGCGTGATCATGCCAGCTTGCGGTGGGTCAGCGTAGAGAAACCGTGCTGCGCCATAGGTACTTACACCGCTCGTTGCGTCACGAAAGACGAAAAAGAGTCCGCTGTCGGCGCGCCCAAACGCAGCGAGGCTGAGATCCTGACCGTTTAGCGCGAAGTGCGCTGTGCCAACGAGGTTCATCGTCGTTTGATCGCCGTCATGGGTGGCGATGGTAACTGGGCGCGGCGGGTCGTAGGGCGTGAAGCGCGCCGACACACAGGCTTCGGGTTGGGGCGCATACCAGCGCCGCCCGGCGAAGTCGCGCCGCGCTGGGTTTTCGGGATCGCGCACGCGGATGCCCAACCGCCCGGCACTAGCATGGAGTTGGAGCGTCAAACGCCCCAGGCTAAGCCGATCGGGATGCGGATTGGTGCTCGGGCGCAGCGGGCGCTCGGGCGGCGGCTCATCATTGACGTGCAAGGGCGCCGACACAGCGCCAACTCGTACCTGATCGCCCTCAAGAATGAACTCAGCGGCGAACGATGGGGCACCACCAGCGGGCAGAATGATGTCGGCGGCGGGATCGCTCCCCATGCGATTGACGCCGGGGCGCAGCCAGAACAGGCCCGCCACACTCAACCAACCGGTCGGAGCACGTAGTTCAGCCTCAACAGACCCACGCCAGGCGATCAGTTCGGCTTCGTTGTAGCTTTCGGTAGTGGGCACAGTACCTCGCTATGGATGAACAAGGGAACAAAGGAACCACGAAACCACGGAACCACGGAACCACGAAACCACGGAACCACGGAACCACGGAACCACGGAACCGAGGATGTGGTTGGTGCTTCGGTGCTTCGGTGCTTCGGTGCTTCGGTGCTTCGGTGCTTCGGTGCTTCCCTCAATAATACCTCAACCAGCGCAAACATATTCTGACGTATACTACAGAGGCAACCGCATATCTAGAAAGCATCTTTATGGCTCATCAGTCTGATTACGACGTGATCGTCGTTGGGGGCGGGCATAATGGCCTCACCTGCGCAGGTTACCTGGCCAAGGCCGGGAAGCGCGTGCTGGTGCTGGAACGCCGTCCAATTGTCGGCGGGGCAGTTTGTACCGAGGAAGTGATTCCAGGGTACAAGATCGATGTGGGCTCGTCGGCCCACATTATGATTCACCTGACCCCGATTGTGCGCGACCTGGAACTGGAGCGCTTTGGGCTTGAATATATCGACATGGATCCGTATGCGTTCTATCCGCTCCCCGATGGCAGCGGCAGCATCAGTTTCTACCGCGATGTAGATAAGACCTGCGCGAGCATCGCCACGGTCAGCCCGCGTGACGCCGAGGCATACCGCAAGTTTCTGGCGTTTTGGACGCCGCTGAACGAAGCCGTCTTCGATGTCTTTCTTAACCCGCCGTCGGTGACCCGGCTCTTCGGCAGCGTGGCAAGCAGTGTGCCGCGTTTGCCGCGCGGCGAGCAAAACCCGCTGGAGATCACCCGCCGGCTTTTCACGAGCTATGCGCAGATGATCAGCGAGACGTTCGAGAGCGAGCCCATGCGCGCCGCGATGACCTGGCTGGCCGCGCAAAGTGGGCCGCCGCCGGACGAGATCGGCGCGGGCGACTTCTTCGGCTGGCATTCGATGATGCACACCAGTGGCGCGAAGCATCCGCGTGGCGGCAGTGGTATGCTCACCCAGGCGATGGCGCGCTCGATCGAGAACATGGGCGGTACCGTGGTGCTCGATGCGCCGGTGCGGCGAATTGTGGTGGAGGGCGGGCGCGTACGCGGCGTGGAAACCGAAGACGGCCAGCGCTACTCGGCGCCGGTAGTGGTTTCCAACGCGCACGTACTAACCACGATGCTGCGCCTGGTTGGCCCCGAGCATCTGAGCTCGGACATGGTGCGCCGGCTGAATAACCTGCGCATCGGTAATGGCTTCGGCATGACGGTGCGCTGCGCCGCTGAAGAGTTGCCGGATTATATCGCCGCGCCTTCCGGCGGACGACCGCACGAGAGCCACCATGGCCTGCAACTGCTCAGCCCGAGCATGGATTATGTGCGCCGGGCGTATGAGGACTACACCCGTGGCGACCCCAGCCATGATCCAGCGGTCATCGCGATGACCTTCTCGGCAATCGATCCCGACGTGGCACCGCCCGGCAAGCACTCGGTGTTCCTCTGGGCGCAGTATTTCCCCTATGAACTGAGCGGCGGCCGGCAGTGGGATGATATCCGCGAGGCGACGGCGGACAATGTGCTGGAGGTGCTCTACCGTTATGCGCCAAATATGCGCGGCAAGATCATCGACCGGTTTATTCAGACGCCGCTGGATCTGGAGCGGCGGATCGGCCTGCTGCGCGGCAATGTAATGCACCTGGAGATGAGCTTCGACCAGATGTTTTTCTTCCGCCCGATGCCGGGCATGGCCGGCTATCGCACGCCGGTGCGCGGGCTGTACCTCACCGGAGCGAGTACGCATCCGGGTGGCGGTGTCTTCGGCGCAAGCGGGATGAATGCGGCGCGCGTGGTGCAGGCCGACACGGGGATGCGCCGCTGGGCGCCGGTGGCGGTTGGCGCGGGGGCGCTGGCGGCAGTCGGGTTCTGGGCAGCACGGCGGGGGAAGCAGTAGAGCGGTACAGCGATAGAATCGTACTGCTAACGCGGCGCACGCAGCTTGTGGCGTAAGGGCGGCCTGCACCCTGCCACGTGCCGCCTGCGTCCTGAGATCTACGGATTGCGGCGCAGGTTATAGCCTGCTACAGCGGCGATCAGGGTAATAGGAATGCCGAGCCAGAGGATACCGCCCAGGACATTAACGCCACCGATCTGGCGCAGCAAGAGCACAGCGCCAGGGCCGACGATCAAGCCGGTAATCGCCCCGATAGCCATCGCAATCTAGATGTTTCCGGGTTGATTGCGCAGCCTGCCCACTAGGCTGGCGCCCAGGCCGGCACCCAGGCCAAAACCAACGATGATCCCAAACAGTTGGACGGTGAGCAAGCCCATCCCCAAGCCGGCGCCCATAAACAGGTAGCTGGTGATGATATAGGCCAGCGGCACAAAGAGGACTCCACCCAGAATCGCCCCGCCGAACTGCCCCAATAACACCCCGATCGGCGGGAACTTATTTGTTGCCAAACGCATACTTCCTTCCCAATGTTGTGATGCGGCGCAGCTGCGCCGCATCACAACAACAAATCTAGCGCACCGGATCAACAATAATCTCAACCGTCGTCGGATTGCCGCGGGTGATCACCTGATAGCTGCTCGTCGAGATGAAGCGCAGTTCGCCATCAACCGTGATCCGCGCCTGGACGGCATAGGTGAAGCGCTCGTCGATCTGCGCGGGGTCGTAGCTGAGCTGGAAGGCGAACGGCACCTGCTGCCCACCAGCCTCGATCGTCTGCGTGTCAATGACGATCGCGGCTGCATCGGCGCGCGAAACATCGACCAGTTGCACCTGGATCATCGCCTGCGGCGGCAATGCAATGCGCTGCAAATACGTCACGGTGCCGCTTACAATGCCCCGTGCGCGATAGACCAGCGCCGAGCGACCTTCGTCGTAGCTGATCCGCAACTCGTTACCGATGATCGTGTAGGGCCGCTCGCCCTGCAACGCAGCAAAGATCGCCCGCTCCTGGCTGTTGATCGGGTCTTCACAGGCGATCAGCGTGCTGATCAAGTTGCCGAAGGTGATGGCGCTCGCGGTAGCCTGATAGTCGCCGCCAAATCCATTGCAACCGCTAAAGCCCGCCACCCGATCGGTCTCAAAGGCTAGCGTCGCCGGGCCGCGATCACTACTCACAGCGTCCACAGGCGCGTCAGCCGGCCCGTAGGAAACCAGCGTCCAGGGGTTCGCCCGCAGCGCCGCAGTGCCGCTAGCACCTTCATCGCCAGGGGCAGGCGCCGCCGTTCCACCGCCAAGTTCCGCGCCCAGACGCCCAAACAGCACATTGAAGGGCGGGTCGTTCTCCGGGTGAAGCTCAAAACGGGCCCGTTCAAACCACTGCACAGTATATTCCCTCCCTTCAAGCGTTTCGGTCAGCGGGTCGGAAATAGGATAGCCAAAGAGGGCCAGGCTTTCTTCGAACGTGATGTCGGGTGTGTTGAGAAAATTCAGGCCATAGGCGCGGAAGGCGGTGAGAAACTCATCGCAGACCTGACGATTCGTCTCCTGGAAGAAACGGCAGCGCTCAGCGTCGGCCTGATTCTCGTCAAAGGGCGGGAAGGCCTGCCAATCACGGCCCTGCTGTTCTAAGCGATCGACGCCGATACGACCGAGGAGCACATTATAGGGCGGATCATTTTCGGGGTGAATTTCGAGCCGGTGGCGCTCGAACCACTGGGCCTGGCGGGTTACGCCATCTGCGCCGACGGTGGCCTGCTGCGGCCCAAGCGGCAAACCGAACACCGCCAGTCCGCCGTTCTGCTCCCAATATTCGCGGATCGTGCCGCTCATACAAAAGCCGGTTTCTTCAAAACAGCGCTCGTCGGTTTGGGCCTGTGCCGGCGCGACACCGGGCGCGAAGAGCGCCAGCACAATTAACATCGGGAACATACGGCGCGCGATATGCTTGTAAAACGGTAGCATTGTCCAACCTCCATATGCACCAATTCAGGGACGGCAACGCCACCGGACGAACGCCCGGCGGTTGCATCCGTTGTGTTGGTCACAAGCTATAGTCCTCTGCGGGAGAAGCCGATAGGCAGTATAACCCAGGAGGTTGCGCACCACCCTATCCCGAAGGCCAGTTATGCCAATCCGGGGGGAGGCTCAGGCTTCGTGCGCCGGAAGGCTGCGCGCAGCAAGCGGAAGCGTGAACCAGAAGCGGGCGCCTGCATCGGGCGCACTCGTCACCCCAATTGATCCGCCGTGCAGCAACACGATCTGGCGCGCGATGGCCAGGCCAAGTCCGCTTCCGCCGCTATCACGCGCCCGACCGCGATCAACCCGATAAAACCGTTCGAATAGATGGGGCAGTTCTTCGGCGGCAATGCCCATACCGGTATCAACCACTTCACAGCGCATATGCGGCGGCGCCGCCGCTGGAGTATCGGTTTGCACCAGCGCCCGCAAGGTAATGCTGCCACCGGCAGGAGTGTAACGCAGCGCATTGCCGACCAGGTTATGCAACACCTGGGCAATACGCTCGGAGTCGATCTGAACCGCAGGCAATGCGGGATCGGCCTCGATCCGCAATGTGATGTTGCGAGCAGCGGCAAGATCGGCAAACAGCGCCGTTTCGCGCGCCAGTAAAGGGCCGAAGCAGGCCGTCTGCAAGCGAAGATCCAGCCGGCCTGCTTCGGCCAGCGAGAGTTCGCGCAGATCATCAATCAGGCGGTGGAGGCCCTGAGTTGCAGTATAGATCGTAGCGATTTCGGCTTTATTCAGCGGATAGACATCGTCGAGAATGGCTTGCAGGTTGCCCTGCACAACGGTGAGCGGTGTGCGTAACTCGTGGGCAATATCGGCCACCATGGTGCGCCGTTGCGCTTCACCGGCTTCGAGAGCGGCGGCCATTTCATTGAAGGCTGTCGCAACCGTCTGCACTTCAACCGGCCCGCGCACAGATACGCGGGCGGCAAGCTGGCCGGCGGCTATCCGGCGCGCTCCCGCCGCCAATCGTTGTAACGGCGCCGCCAACCCGCGCGCGATGATCAGCCCGAGTGCCAACCCGACGATTGCGGCAAGGCCGCCGGCCACCCAGAGCGTATTGTTCAGAGCGTCGAGAAAGCGCTGTGCAGCGGCTGGAAGCGTAGCGCCGCGCGTAGAGCGCGCTAACAGGTACCCAACCGGCGCGCCGTCAAGCATAATCGGCAGCGCTTCGGCGCGCTCCCGAGGGCTCAATGCTGCGGCCTCAATCAGGCCGTTCGGGTCGGCGATCACTTGCCCGGCGGCGTCGGCGAGCGCCAGGCTGCTGCGCGTCATGCCACCCGGCCCGCGACCCATGCCCATCCCCGCAGGATGCGCCAATTCGAGCAATGGTTCCACGCCGGCCCACGCACCGTGCAGGGCGTAATAGTCGGCCAGTTGCTGAACAATACCACTCTCCACCGCCTGGCTTTGGGCCAGATAGCTGCGAAAGATCGTCTCGGCCCATGCATTCGCTACCAGACCCACCGTCAGCGTAGCGATCAGGATCACCAGCGCGAAGCCGAGCGTTAGTTGGAGCCAGAGGCGTTTCATAGCGAACGCAACCGGTAACCGACGCCATAGACGGTTTCAATCAGTGGCGTAACAACGGTGGGCAGTTCGATTTTTCGGCGCAAATTCTTGATATGGCTATCTACTGTGCGTTCCATGCCGGCATAGGCATAGCCCAGGCCCTGCTCGATTAACTCCGAACGCGTGAAGGCATGGCCGGGATTGCGCAACAACAAGGCCAACAGATCAAATTCGGTGCGCGTTAACTCGATCGGGACGTCGGCGACAGTTGCCTGATGAGCGTCGAGGTCAAGCAGGATCGCGCCGTGGCTAAGGCGCAGCGGCGGGGTTGCGGCGCCTGCGGTACGCCGAAGCACCGCACGCACACGGGCGACAACCTCACGTGGGTTGAATGGCTTGGTGATGTAATCGTCGGCGCCAAGCTCCAGGCCAACGATCCGATCGGTGTCATCGATACGCGCAGTGAGCATAATGATCGGGATCATCGTTGTGGTTGGATTGCTGCGTAACCCACGGGCAAGCTCAAGACCGTCGCAGTCGGGCAACATGAGGTCAAGCACGATCAGGGCAGGCGGCTGAGCGCGCAAGGTCTGGAGCGCGGTTGCACCATCATAGGCGCACACAACGTGAAAGCCGGCCTGCTCCAGATACGCCTGTACCAGGCGGACAATGCCGTGGTCGTCGTCAACAACGAGAATAGTTTGCGCCATCGATGACGCTCCTTCGATCAACGGTATGCATGGTATTGTACACACAATGACGGCGGATGAGGGTAAACACCTCACCCGCCGTCGTGAATGTTCAGCTACGGACGCGGCCCACGTCCGCCCCCCATCCGACCTTGACCGCCGGCGGGCTGATGATCGCACACGCCGTCGCCATCGGCGTCGGTATAAGCTGGGCCATTGCCGCTTCCCGGCGCCTGGCTTTGCCGGCCGTTCGCGCTTAGGGGTTGGGCAATCCGGGTTGCCGCCATCGAGCGGGCGAGCGCGAGTTGCGCAGCGGCTTCTTCTTGCGTCATCCACCCGGCGGCCACGGCGGCATCGAGCCGTTCAGCACGTGAAGCGACAAATGTGTCGAGAAATGCTTCCGGCGCAATTCCCGCCTCGGTTAACGCAGCGAGAATCGTGCCATCCGTCCCCAGTTGCGCCACCAGTTCAGCCTGGGTGAGGTTCAACTGTGCGGCAGCCATACCCACCAGCGAATCTGCGGTGCCGCCCATGTGGTCCTGCCGCATCCGGCCGTTTTGGGCGGCGTTGGACATCCGCTGATCCGGCTGTGCGTTCGGCCCCCGGGCAAAGACGCTCGGCGTGAGACTCAGAACCAGCAGGGCGACGAAAGCGCCGACAATGCCGGCGGCGCCAAAGGTAAGTACGCGTTTCATTGGAATGCTCCTGGTTTGAACGTCCAGACGATGTGAACGTTGCGGGCTACATGCTCACTATAGCGTTCGATTGTGGAGAAGCGATGGAAATGCCGGGGATGTGCTGTGGAAGTTCCAACACCCTTGACAAATCGCCATGGGGAGCGTATTATTAGGCCGTAAGTAGTTAGGCTCCTAGTAATTATGCTTGAAACACCTTCCGAAAACCTGTTACTATTGCTCAAGCGGCTGCACCTGAGTACACGGCGCGCCTTTGACGAAGCCTTCGTGGCCTATGGCGTTACCGGCCCCCAGGTCGAGATCTTGCGCCAAATCTGGCAGTGCGCAGGGCTAGAGCAACGTGTGCTTCAGGAACGGCTGGGCATCACCTCGGCGACGCTAACCGGAATCATCGACGGATTGGTTGATCGTGAACTGGCCGAGCGGCGGCTCAGCCCGGAAGATGCGCGGGTTAAACAGCTCTTCCTGACGCCGCAGGGGGAAGCTGTAGGCGCCGAGCTCGCCACCATTATGCGCGGCGTCGAAGATCGCCTGGTGCAAGGTTTCTCGGCAACTGAGCAGGCGCTCATGCGCGATTGGCTCAGCCGAATGGTACAGAACCTCGGTACATGCCAGGGTGAGCCGCCGTGCTAAAGCGCCTGAACAATGCTCTTTTTTTGGCCATATCTCTAGGAGCCTAATTTTTAGGTCACGAGCTTATATACCAGGAGAATTTGTATGTCTACCCGTGCAACCAACGCCCCGGCCCTGAGCAACAACAGCCTGCTGCGCAACGCCCTGATCATCCTTGTCGGTTCACTCGTCGCGAATCATCTTATTCGTTTTGTTGCGCTGGCGCTTACTAACCCACCGGCTGAATTCATTGTGCTGACTACATGGCTCCCGGTGACTTTCTTCACTGTGCTTGGCGTCGGCGGCGCTGTGGGTGTCTATGCGTTGCTCCAGCGCTTCACTAAAAACCCCGCGCGCACCTTCACAAGCGTGGCCTGGGTTGTGTTAGTCCTCTCGCTGATTCCCAACCTGTTGCTCGCCCTCAATCCCAGTAACGCGCCGCTGCCCGGCATGACGACTGCCGGTGCCCTGGCGCTCGCCATTATGCACATTCCGCCGGCCCTGCTCGCAATCGGCTTGCTGCCGCGTACGCGCTGAAAGGATTATTCCAATGTCTGAAGCATCAATTGCAAGCCGGCGCCGCCCGCCGGCCTGGTTGAACAAGATCATGACGTTCATCTTGCGTTCGCCATTCCATCGTCTCGTGAGCAATAGCTTGATGCTGATCAGCTTCACCGGGCGCAAAAGCGGCAAACAAATTACAACGCCTGTGTCGCGGATTGATGACGAAAACGGCTACAAGTTCTTCGTTGCCTCGCCCTGGTGGCGTAACTTGCGGGGCGGGACTGCGGTGGAGTTGCTCGTGGCAGGTCGCCGGGTGGCAGCCACAGCGCAACCCGAGGAAGATCCAGCGGTCGTCCTGACCGAGGCGCGGGCCTTCCTGACGGCAAACGGCGCCAAGCAGGGCTTTCGGATCGGCCTGCCCTTGACCGATGGACAGATCCCATCTGACGCCACACTTACTCAGATGCTTGAAGGTCGCGTACTCGTGCGCTTACAGCCCGGCTAAAGCCAGCAGGCGTGGGGCGTGAAGGGCGTGCCTGAGGCCTAGGACATGGGACGTGCGCCGCTCTCCCGCTTTATTGCTCCGATAGGGTTTGGGTAGGCACTCCTGTGGTACTATACAGGCAGCAATCGCCCTCCCTACGCATAGGAGCGTCTATGGACAACGCTCAGGCCGCCGAGCGTGTTCGCAACTTCGGCACTTCGATTTTTGCCGAGATCAGCGCACTTGCCGTTCAGACCGGCGCCGTTAATCTCGGCCAGGGTTTCCCCGATTTCGCCGGACCGGAATGGGTCAAGCAGGCCGCAATCAGCGCGATCAACGCCGATCATAACCAGTATGCGCCCTACCTCGGCCTCCCACGGCTGCGCGAAGCGATTGCCGCTACCTGGCAGGCTGCGGGCTGGAATACCGTCGATCCGGCCAGCGAAGTAACCATCACCAGTGGCGCAACCGAGGCGCTCTTCGGCGCAATGCAAGCCCTGCTCAACCCCGGTGATGAAGTTGTGCTCTTCGAGCCGTTCTACGACGCCTACGTGCCCGATGTCACCATGGCCGGTGGCGTACCACGGTATGTGCGGTTGCACCCACCCGAGCAGGCAGTTTCAACCCTCAGCCCTCAGCCCTCAGCCTTGTCCTGGTGGTTCGACCCCGCCGATCTCAAAGCCGCCTTCTCACCACGCACGCGGCTCGTGCTACTCAATACACCCCACAATCCGACCGGCAAGGTCTTCACCCGTGCCGAACTGGAGCAGATTGCGGAATTAGCGATCGCCCACAACGCCATCGTCGTCGCCGATGAGGTGTATGATCAGCTTACATTTACCGCTACCGGCCATATACCTATCGCCACCTTGCCCGGCATGTGGGAACGCACTCTGACGATCAATAGCGTCGGCAAAACCTTCAGCCTGACCGGCTGGAAAGTTGGGTATGCGGTTGGCCCAGCGTACCTTAACGCCGCGCTGCGCGCCGCCCATCAGTGGGTAACCTTCGCCACCGCGACGCCATTACAAGCCGCCGCCGCCGTCGCACTCGAAGGCGCGATCGAAAATGGCTACTATGTAACCTTCCGCGCCGAATATGCCGAGCGCCTGGCGCTGCTGCGCAGCGTGTTGGAGGGCGCCGGCCTACCCACGCTGCCGGTTGAGGGTAGTTACTTCATCATGGCCGATATCAGCGGCACGGGCTTCGCCAACGATGCCGACTTCTGCCGTTGGCTTACCCGTGATGTAGGCGTGGCCGCGATCCCGCCCTCGGCATTCTACGCCGATGCCACCAACCTGCCCCTACTTGCACGCTTCTGCTTCGCAAAGAACCTGAGCACCCTGCAAGCTGCCGCCGAACGGCTGACCGTACTGCGCCGCTAAAGGGGATCACAACAGTCGCCTGGAACCAGCGTAAGGGCGGATCGCGATCCGCCCCGACGGGTGCCGAACAACGAAAGAGAACCCGCTGTGGAAGAGAACCTGCAAAAACTCAAAGCCCACCTTGCCGAGGTGGACGATCTGAATATGGCCGTGGCCGTGCTGAACTGGGATCAGAGTACCTACATGCCGCCCGGCGGTGCAGCGGCGCGCGGACGCCAGATGGCGACCCTCGGCAGCCTAGCCCATCAGAAGTTCACTGATGAAGAGATTGGCGAGTTGTTGGAAATGCTGCAACCGCACGTCGCCGTTCTGCCCTACGACAACGACGATGCCGCATTGCTGCGCGTTACTCAGCGCGCTTATGATCGCGCCACTCGCGTGCCGGCGAGCCTGATCGCCGAGTTGTATGCCCACAGCGCTGCGAGCTACCAGGCCTGGACGGAGGCGCGCCCGGCGAACGATATTGCGCGGATGCAGCCTTACCTGGAGCGCACGCTCGAATTGAGCCGGCAGGTTTCGGCCTGTTTTCCCGGCGCCGCACACGTTGCCGACCCGCTGATCGACATGGCCGATTACGGCATGCAAGCGGCCACGGTACGCAGCCTCTTCGCCGAACTACGCACCGAACTTGTGCCGTTAGTGCGCGCAGTTACGGCCCATCCCCCCGCCGACGATAGCTGCCTGCGCCAGAGCTACCCTGCTGCTGCGCAACTCGCCTTCGGCGAACAAGTGATCCGCGCCTTCGGCTACGACTTCACGCGCGGCCGCCAGGACGAAACTTATCATCCGTTTATGACCAAGTTCTCGCTCGGCGATATTCGGATTACAACGCGAGTGAAAGAGAACGACCTGAGCGAAGCGCTGTTCAGTACGCTCCACGAAGCGGGCCATGCGATGTATGAGCAGGGCATCACGATGGACTACGAAGCCACGCCGCTGGCCGGCGGCACCTCGGCGGGCGTCCACGAAAGCCAATCGCGCCTGTGGGAAAATCTTGTCGGGCGCTCACACCGCTGCTGGGAACACTACTATCCGCAGCTTCAGGCGGCCTTCCCCGGCCAGCTTGGTTCAGTGTCGCTCGACACATTCTACCGAGCGATCAACAAAGTGCAGCCCTCACTTATCCGTACCGACGCCGACGAGTTGACCTACAATTTGCATGTGATGCTGCGCTTCGACCTGGAGTTACAGCTCCTGGAAGGCACATTGGCTGTACGCGACCTACCTGAAGCCTGGGATGCTCGCTACCGGGAAGACCTCGGTGTGGTCGCCCCTGAGCCGAAGGATGGCGTGCTGCAAGATGTACACTGGTTCTCGGGGCTGATCGGCGGAGCGTTCCAGGGCTATACGATTGGGAACATCCTCAGCGCCCAGTTCTTTAATGCCGCCCGTACGGCACAGCCGCAGATCGACGCGGAGCTCGGACGCGGCGAGTTCAACACCCTCCACAGTTGGCTGCGCAAGAACGTCTATCGGCACGGCAGCAAATACACCACGAGTGAACTCGTCGAGCGCGCCACCGGTGGACCGTTGCAGATCGGGCCGTATATGGCATATTTACGGGCGAAGTATGGGGAATTGTACGGATAATAAAAGACGGCGCCCGGCGCGTTAAACCGCACCGGACGCCGCTTGCATTCCGACGTTAACGTGCGGTCTGCGCACTCATTGCACTCAGGTCGGCGAGTTGCTGGCGCTGCGCCGCAAAGGCACTGCTACCCCGTTCGATATACGCACGGGCCTGCTGAAAGTGCCGGGCAGCCCGGTTCGCATTCGCCACATCGTAGCCGCCGTAAAAACTCAGCACCGCATCAAGCCCTTCTAGTTCCAACTCAAGCCCGCGACGATAATCGTCGTGGGCTTGTTGCAACGTACCCGGCGGGCGCAACTCCTCCAGCGTCGCCAGGGCTTGCTCAACCGTAGCGTGCAGACGCTGTGTGGCGGCCACATAGCTTACCGATGCGCCGCCGGGCTGACTCGTAGCCTGCCGATAGGTTTCCGTCGCGGTGCGCAACTCCGCCCGCAACGGCTCCACGGCGCCCAGATAGGCGACCGTCAAGCCCTCGACAACTGCCAGTGGTTCAGCCTCTAGAATCGGGTCGGCTACAGCGAAGAAGGGGACGCTCGCAGGTTCGCTAGTCGCTGATTCAGGATCTTCAACGAACTGCGCCGTCATTGTCGTGGTTTGCGCCTGATCCACCACGAGCGAAAAGCTCTCATAAAGCACGAGCGACAGGCAGACCAGCACCAGCGGCATTGCCCAGAGCAGCAGGCGCACCCGGCTGGTTTCGCGCCGATTGCTCCGCCAATTCACCCACCAGGACTCGCCTTCAGCCCGTTTGGCCTGGGCTTTCCCCTCTGCTGAAGCCGTTTCCAGGTTTGAAGTTGTAACTGTGGGCATCTGCAAACCCGGCGCCGGGTGCAGTGCGCCGGCCGCATGACCGCGTGCTGCCAGACGCTCCAGACCTTTATGGGCATGCTGATTCTGCGGGTTCAGCTTCAGTACGGCGTTCAAACAGAACGCCACCTGCTGCGGATCGTCGAGTACACCGCTCAGCCAGAGCCAGGCCCGCTCACTCTGTGGATCGAGTTGCACTGAACGGGTGAGCAAGCCGGCAGCAACCCGACGCTGGCCACCACGCGCCGCCGCCACCCCACGCAAGTAGAGGTGCTGCGCCTCGCTACTATTCGCCTTAATTGCGCTTTCTGTCATTATGATTGTTGGGCCGAGTCATCAGCATAGCTGATGACTCGGCCTTACGCTATTCGCTTGCCTATGATGATGACGACGCTGATGCTTTGGCCGTACATGGCTAGTGATCGGGAAGCAGCGGATTCAACGCACGCTGGATCAATGTCGGGTCCTGAACCATATTTTCGCGCACGGCCGTCCAGTATTCCGGCTTCTCGTAGCCGAGTTGCCAGATCGCAATCCCCGCCAGGTCGCCGTCTTGAACAGTGCGAATCTTTGATTCCAGGCCGGTTTCCGTCATGAACCAGACCGTACGGGTGCCTTGCGCAGTGCGATAATTAAAATAGCTCTCTTCAACGCGCCCTTGAGCATTCCGTTCAACGAAATTTACCGTCACGCCCTGCTGGTTAATAATATCCTCGATA
>JBBRUG010000058.1:0-21589 GCA_038247995.1 Chloroflexales bacterium
ACCAACCCGGCCGAGGCTGAAGGCGAGTACGAGGGCGACGCCGACACGTACACCCTGGAACTTGCGCCGATTGCGCCGCGGCTGGGCCAGCAAGATTGCCCCTTCTGCGATCACTCGGGGTCGGCGCGCGCCGGCGGTGGACTGGCCCAAAGCGAAGCCCCCGGTTTCTATCAGATCTGGTCGGAGGGTGACGCTGAGCTGCTGATCACCGACGAAACGGGCCGCAGTGTTGGGTTCCGCGCTGGCGTGTTTGTGAATGAGATCCCCGGCGCAATCTCCAACACCAATAAATACGGCGTGAATGTCTGGAACATCGATGCCCCACCGGTGTACACGATCCCGGCCTATGTTGATGTGTATATCGATATTGACGGCAGCCGCCTGACCGAGACCAGTGAAACGACTGTGACTCTGATCGGCCCTGGCTATGCGTTGGAAGTGAGCGAGATCTTTCTGGAGCCGGGGCAGGTCGATTTCCTCGACATTTCGCCGAATGGTGAACTGCTCAGTTATCGTACCGAAAGCGGTGCGACACCATTCCTGCTGATGGCAATCGAAACTGATGTGTCCGATTATCTGTTCGGGGTCTATGGCGAAGAGATGGCTCCCGACGAGGCGCTGAACCTGGTTTTGAATACTGAAGAAGGCTGGCTGAGCCTCGACACGATCGATAATGTCGAGGCGGGCAGTTACAGTTTGCTGGTGGCGCGCTACGACGACAACGGCGAACAGATCTTTGGCGCCGAGGCGATCCAACTCGAACCCGACGATGTTTTGTATGTCGATTACCTGCTCTGGCCGGGTAATGGCGAAGTTATGCCGCTCGATCTGGATTATGGCGGTGACGGTATTGTTGATGAAACCCTCGAAATCGAGGATATCAGCGACGAGTTTGCCGAATAATCTTCCTCGGCAACGCTTGCACACACGCTACAACGGGCGATCGCACTATGCGATCGCCCGTTGCGCTTTCGCCATACCTTTACCCATCGCGTTCAGGGAGCGGGGCTTCGGACAGCAATTTTTCCTGCGCAGGTACAGAGCGCTACTACTCGTTGGACATGCGGAGTGTCTCTCATTCCCAGTGCGGCGCCCACCAGAGGCAGAACACCATCCCAAAGAGTTCAACCAGCGATTGGATAATGGTATACTACGCAACAGAGTGCGTTCCACCCCATGTACCAATGCGGTACATATGCGCCCCCTGCCCAAAGCGGTCGCTTGTTTATACACTACCGCTTCACCGCTCTACCGCTCTACCGCTTCACCGCTCTACCGCTTTACCGTCTAACGCTTCACCACAAGGCCATTGTTATGCGTGTAATTGCCCATATTGCCGCCCGGATCGAATGGCAGGCGTTGCTCATTCTGTTGCCGGGGCTGCCACCAGTGCGCGCTTGCCCTGGCGGCGAATTCACCACGTACACGCCCGCAGGGAGTGACCTGGAGTTTGTCTTGCTGCGCGCTGGGGTGGGCAAGATCCACGCTGCTGCCGCGAGCCAGTATGCGCTGATGCGCTGGCAACCCGATCTCTACGGCCTGATCGGCACCGCCGGCGCGGTTGATCTCGATCTTGCCGAGCTCGATCTGGTGTTGATTACGCGCGCCCTGGTACACGATATGCAGGTTGGCCTTGCGCCGGTTGCGGCTACTCTGGCCCGCGAGCATACCACCGATCTCACCGATCACTGGGCTGAGTGTGCATTCCCTTACCCGCTGCGGCGCGGTACGGCGGCCACCGGCGATGCCGATGTGACGGCGCAGAACATCGATGCGCTGCGGGCGCGCTACCAGGCCACGGTTGCCGATTGGGAGACGGCGGCGGTGGCTAAAGTCTGTGCGGCCAACAACACCGCAGCACTGCTCATTCGCGGCGTCACCGACCGCCCCGATGCGCCGGCGCAGGAGCAATACCAGCGCTTCCTGCTCAACACGCCCCTGGTGATGGAGCGGGCCTGGGCAACGCTGCTTACCGGCGCACACCATTACGATGCAACGGTAAAGCGGTAGAGCGGCGCGGCAAGAGCGGCGTCCTTCAGGCCGCGGCGGGCGGGCGAACAGCGAGCGGCGTCCTGCCGCCTGCATCGAACTGCTCACCCTCCACCCAACGTCCGATCAAGGTTATAGGCCGCGCTAATCAGTGCGAGGTGCGTGAACGCCTGCGGGAAGTTGCCGAGTGCTTCGCCGCGCGGGCCGGTTTGCTCGGCGTAGAGGCCCAAATGGTTAGCATAACTGAGCATGCGCTCGAATACCAGGCGGGCTTCCTCCAGGCGCTCGGGGTGGCTCCTGCCGGCGCGGGTCAAACATTCGACCAGCCAGAAAGTGCAGATATTAAACGTACCTTCTTCGCCGTCGAGGCCGTCGGGCGAGCGCTCGACATTATAGCGGTAGACCAGTGAGTTCTCGGTGAGGCCGCCTTCGGACGGCGGGCGGTCGATTGCGTCGAGCGTGGCGAGCATGCGCGGATCGTTCGGCGCGACAAACAGCACCAGCGGCAGCATCAGGTTGGCGGCGTCGAGCGTATCGCTCTCATACGACTGGGTGAAGGCACGAATTTCCGCGTTCCAGCCGCGTTCCATAATCTCTTCGTAGATCTGATCGCGTACGCGCAACCAGCGCTCACGCTCAGCCGGGAACGAGCGCTTATCGGCCAGGCGCAACCCGCGATCCAAGGCAACCCAGCACATCAGCTTCGAATAGACGAAATGGCGTTGGCCGCCGCGTACCTCCCAAATCCCCTCGTCGGTTTTCTGCCAGTGGTCGCAAACCCAATTGACCAACCGACGCAAGTGAATCCAGAAATCGTACGAGATCGGCGCGCCATATTTGTTGTAGAGATAGACTGAGTCGAGCAGTTCGCCATAAATATCGAGTTGGAGCTGTTTGGCGGCGTCATTCCCGACGCGCACGGGTTTGGAACCTTTGTAGCCGTCGAGATGATCGAGCGTCTCCTCAGGCAGATCGTGGCGCCCGTCGATGCCGTACATAATCTGGAGTGAGCCATCGGGGTTGGGTTCGTGGCTGCGCGCCTCGATCCATTCCATAAATGCGCCGGCCTCTTCAGTGAATCCGATCCGCATTAGCGCGTAGATTGTAAAAGCCGCATCGCGGATCCATGTGTAGCGATAATCCCAATTGCGCTCGCCGCCGACGCCCTCGGGCAGCGAAGAGGTCGGTGCAGCGACAATCGCGCCGGTGGGCGCATAGGTGAGTAGCTTCAATACCAGCGCGGAGCGGTAGACGACCTCGCGCCAGCGCCCGGTGTAAGTACACTTGGCCAGCCAGCGGTGCCAGTAATCTACCGTGAGCGTGAATAGTTCTTCGATCCGATCTTCGCTGGGACAGGTAACGATCTCTGCTTCACCGTCGGTCGATGCCTGAAGTACAAAGGTAACCGTTTCGCCGTGGTGCAACGTGAACTCGGCCACTGCACCATCGCCGTCCTGGCTGATCGGCACGCGGGTTGCCAACTCCAGGGTCAGGTCGGCGGTGATAAAACTGGCGCCCTCAGGGCTGAGCAGCGTGCGATGCGGCGTGCGCGCAAAATTGAAGGCGGGCCGGCACTCCATGCGCATGGTCATACTGCCGTGAACGCAGCGCACGCGCCGAATGATTTTGTGGAAATGCGCGCTGATTTTGGCCCCGACGGGCATAAAATCGATCACCTCAACGACGCCTTCGTCGGAATAAAAGCGGGTCAACAGCACATTCGTATCGGGCCAGTAGAGCTGTTTACGGTTCACATCGCTGTTCACCGGCGTGATCTGAAAACGCCCGCCTTTTTCGGCGTCGAGAATCGCGGCAAAAACGGCCGGTGAATCGAAATGCGGAAAGCAGAGCCAATCGAGCGAACCATCCATGCCCACGAGGGCCACCGTATGCATGTCACCGATAACGCCATAATTTTCGATCGGCTGATAGGGCGAAGGCTGCGGCATGCTGTTCACTTTCACTCTGGTAATCGGCTGTTCGAGTGGTTATGCTCCGCGAACAGCCCCGAGTATTTATCCAAATAGGCGGCGCAGCAGGCTCGTTGGGCGGCGCGGAATAGCGCCGTTCACATTCGTTAGCTGCTGCAGCAAATCTTCCGGCGGGGAGGGCGGCAGCAGGGCGCTGAGTGCGCCCGGAACAACCTCAAAAGTCATCGGCGTCTGGCCGATCGGGTCGCCATCGACCTGTACCGGCAGCCGGGGGCGGGCGGAAATCTGAATGGTTCGGGCGCGATAGTAGGCGATCTGGGGGTCGTGGCTATAGCGCCGGCGCAGAATCGCCAGGGTATGCCGCAGCGCACTGAGCACATTGTCGCCGTAAATCACGCAGACATCGAGTAGGCCGTCGTCGATACTGGCGCGATGGGTGATCTTCACCAGGCCGCCGTAGAGTTGCGAATTGCCGACGAGCACCATCAGCACCCGCCCCTTGACGGTTCGGCCGTCGAGCACGAGCCGGGTGCGCGCCCCGCGGATGCGCAGCGCGATCTCGAAGCCGCGCAGCACGTAAGCCAGCGCGCCAAGGCGACGTTTTTCGGCCGCGCCGACGGCAGCGGTGATCGCCGCGTCAAAGCCAATTCCGGCCATCAGCAAGAAATACCGGTCGCCGGCCTTGCCTAGATCGATGCGGCGCGGGTTCCAATCAAGTAGTGCGGCGGCGGCAGCGCGGGGCTGGAGCGGCAGGCCCAACTCACGCGCCCAGACATTCATCGTGCCCAGCGGCAGTGGCGCGAGGGCGGTAGCTGTGCCCACCAGGCCGTTAACTACCTCGTTGATCGTGCCGTCGCCGCCGGCGGCGATCACCAGGTCATAGCCGCTTTCGGCGGCCAGACGCGCCAGGCGGCGACCATCGCCGGAGCATGTTGTGGGTTGGCGATCGACCTGCCAGCCGTGCGCACGCCAGACGGCAATGGCGGCCGCAATCTCGCTCTCCAATGCCTCGGCCTGGCCGGCCGTCGGATTATAGACCAGCATCGTGCGCATAGGGTATAGCAATTCTCAAGGCGAAATATGCGCAGTATACCACGGCGTTTCCGGGTATGTGCCGTAGACCTGACAAGTCTAGTGGTCCGCCCCCGCCAGGGCGCAGTCCTATCTCTCAGCCTCAGCGTGCCAAGCCCCTAGTAGACCTGTCGGGTCTGACTCTATGCGTCCTGGCCCAACGCCAAACCGCTCCAGCAGTGGTACAATAGGCGCCAGCAATAGTTGTTGACACTGCCGAGGCTTTAAAGTACCATACGCGCTACGCCGCGACAAGGTCAACCGGGCGGGGGTATCATGCACGATCAGGTTGAGCAATTTCTAGCTTTCATGACCAGTGAGCGTGGTATGTCGGTCAATACAACGGCTGCCTACCGCACGGATCTTGACCAGTTGAGTAGCTTCTTGCAGACGCAGGGGCTGACTCATTGGGTGGCGGTTACGCCGGATCACATGCTCGCTTTTATGCTCTTCCTACGCGAACGACGCTACGCAACGGCGACATTAGCCCGGCGTACGGCGGCCGTCAAGTCGTTTTTTGGCTATCTGCGGAGCCAGGGCTTAATCGAGAGCGATCCGACGGAACAGTTGGACTCGCCACGCGTTGATCGGGTTCCGCCTAAGGCGATCTCGCCGCATCAGATCGATGAATTACTTGAACTGCCGCTGCGCTCGCGTTCGCCTGAAGGCACGCGCGACAAGGCAATGCTTGAATTGCTCTATGCAACCGGCCTGCGCGTGAGCGAACTTGTAGCGCTTGATGTCGTCGATGTCGGCCTTGAACTGGCGACGGTGCGCTGTGTGGGCAAAGGTGGTCGGGAGCGCGTCCTGCCCGTCAGTCCGCCGGCGATCACCGCGTTGGAGGAGTATCTTGAAGCGGCGCGCACGCAACTCGCACGCAACAGCGAGGCGGCCACCGACGCACTCTTCCTGAACCATCGCGGTAAGCGGCTCACCCGCCAGGGCTTCTGGCTGATTCTCAAGGGTTATGCCGAGGATGTTGGCCTGCACGATCTGACGCCGCATATGCTGCGCCATTCGTTCGCGGCACATATGATCGGCAATGGCGCCGAGTTGCGCGAAGTGCAAGAACGGCTCGGCCACGCCTCGCTCTCAACCACCCAGATCTATACCCACTTGTCCGATGAGGCGCTGGGCAAGGATAACCCTGCGGCAAGCGACGAGCGGATCAACGGCATGGTTAACGGCACGCATAAAAGCGGCGCGCGCGATCTGCTGATCGAGACCGACCCCGGCGCTGCGTAGTGGGTTCCTTTCAGCCCCGACAGCTTCTTGGTCGCTTGACGCATGCGGTATGCCTGTAGTATGATCGCAGCAATTGAACGGCAATGATCCGGAAGAGTACCACGCCGGAGCCGCCAACAGCGAATCGGGAATGGTGCAAGCCCGGTGGTCGGCAGCGTGGGAAGGGCGTCGGGGAGCCATAGCGAGCGCACTTGGCGCGCAAAGTAAAGTGAGCGGCATGCGCCGCTAACTGGGGTGGAACCGCGCATCTCCTGCATGCGTCCCCAGGCGACAATCGTTCGCCTGGGTTTTTTGTTGCTCCAGGCTGTCGAAAGGAGCTATGGTTATGCCTGCACGCTCGATGGATCAGGTGGTGGCGCTTTCAAAACGGCGCGGGTTTATCTTTCCCGGCAGTGAAATCTACGGCGGCCTGCAAGGTACCTACGATTACGGCCCGCTCGGTGTTGAGCTGAAGAACAATATCATCAACGATTGGTGGCGCACCAATGTCTATGAGCGCGACGATCTGGAAGGCATCGATGCGGCCATCCTGATGAACCGGCTGGTCTGGAAATACTCCGGTCACGAAGAGACATTTAACGATCCGCTCGTCGATTGTCGCAACTGCAAAAGTCGCTGGCGCGCCGACCATATTCAGGGCGTCTGCCCGAACTGCGGTTCGCGCGATCTGACCGAGCCGCGGCCCTTTAATATGATGTTCAAGACCCAGGTCGGCCCGGTAGCCGACAGCGGCTCGTTCGCCTACCTGCGCCCGGAAACGGCCCAGGGCATCTTTGCCAACTTCAGCAATGTACTCACTACCACCAGTCGCAAGTTGCCCTTCGGGATCGCGCAAGTGGGTAAGGCGTTTCGGAATGAGATCAACCCGCGCAATTTCCTCTTCCGGGTGCGCGAGTTCGACCAGATGGAGATCGAGTTTTTTGTGATGCCCGGCAGCGATGAAGAATGGCACCAGCACTGGCTGGAAGCGCGCCTCGCCTGGTGGGAGCGCATCGGCGTGTCACGCCAGCGGATCTCGATCTACGATGTGCCCGCCGATGAACTGGCCCACTACTCGAAGCGTACCTACGACCTGATGTACGATTATCCCACGATCGGCGTGCAGGAGATCGAGGGTATCGCCAATCGCACCGACTACGACCTTGGCGCGCACAGCAAAGACCAGGCGAGCCTCGGACTGACGGCGCGGGTGAACCCAAATCCCGACAGCACGGCGCGGTTGACCTACTTCGATCAGGCCAGCGGGCGGCATCTGGTGCCCTATGTGATCGAGCCGTCGGCGGGCGTGGGCCGTTGCGTCCTGGCTGTACTCTGCGAGGCTTACGACGAAGAGCAGATCAAGCCGCTCAGCGACGCCCGGCGCCAGGCGGTGGCCGATGCGCTGGCCGCCTTCCAGAAGAGTGTCGGGCGCAACGAGAAGATCGCGCCCGAGCAGCGCGATGCGCTCGCCGCCCGCGCCGACGAACTGGGCCAGGATCTGACCGTGGGCCTGCCGCAACTGCTGGGCCTACTCGACATGCCCGGCGCCGACCAGATTGAACTTGGTAAGAAGCTGCGCGGCCAGGTCGAGCCGGCGCTCGACGAAGCCTACCGCACGGTGCTGCACCTCGCGCCGCGGATCGCCCCGATCAAGGCTGCTGTCTTCCCGCTTAAGCGCAACCACGAAGGCATTGTGAGCACGGCAAAACAGATTCGCCGCCAGCTTCAGGCCGAGGGCGATATGCGTACGATCTACGACGACACTGGCGCGATCGGTAAACTCTACCGCCGCCAGGACGAAATCGGCACGCCGCTGTGTATTACGGTGGACTTTGACACGATTGGCGAGGGCAAAGACGGCGCCATGGCGGGCACCGTCACCGTGCGCGACCGCGATACGATGGAGCAGGAGCGGGTGCCGATTGCCGAATTGCAGGCGTATGTGCGGGCGAAGGTACGGTAGCGCTCAGGTGCGTCCACGCTTCCCGACGGCAGTCTCGATGGCGCGGCGAAGCTTCCCCGCCGCGCCCCGCACGCTCTGCTCGACCGTCGCTGCGTCCTCGGTAACGGCAATGGCGGGTAGTCCTTCCAGGCGTGCGTCGAGCACACAGCGGATGTCGGTGCTGCCGCCGCGCGGGCCGTTCTGGTCGCTGAGATGTGCATCGATGCGCGTAATCTGACTCTCAAACCGCTCGATAGCATTGGTGACGATCGCATCAACTTCGGCCTGAAGTTCAGCAGTTACTTCGACACTGCTATTACTGTTGATTTGTACATGCATACGTGTACCTCGTTCATTGTAGGCGCAATGTGCCAAAAACCTGGCGAACCTACGTAATCTACATGGTACCATGGTTGTCGGCGTAGGACGGCCCTGGCGAGGACACGATGGCTTCTATTCATGGCCTCTGCCCAACCTGCGGCGTGATCGACGCATGGCGTTTCAACGGCGTGAGCGTGAGTTTACCGCCCACCGGCGGCGATTACACCTGGGCCGAAACCGACGCAACGGCGCATTGTCCCGCCTGTGGAGCGAGCATACCAGTGCGCGTGCGCGTCGATCTGGACGATCAGCAGATCGAGCATCTGGTACATTCGCCGCTGCCAACGCTCCCCGACCGGCGCTGGTATGTCGTCGCGCGGGTGCGGAACCACGCGGCGGATCTGGTGAGCGTTACCATCCAAGCGTTTGCGACGACGGAAGCTGCGGCGCTGCGCGACCTGGAAGCCGTGGGCGGCGCATACAAGGGCTATGAACAGCGCTGTGTGCTAGAGGTAAGCGCAGCGGGCTACCGGCGGCTCGACGGCACGCCGTTGCATGCGAGCGCGAACCGGGTTATCAGCTACGAATGAAGCCCAAGTCGTCAGGGCTGGATGCAACGTCGACCGATGCCGCACCCTGAGGAGCGCCCTTCGCTCCGCGCTCCTCAGGGTGCGGAGCGAAGGGTGCGTGATTCCCCCTTTGACAGGCTCAGGATGCGCACGCTTCAGGACGTTGCATCAGCCCTGCCCAAGTCGCAGCGCGATGTTGTTCGACTATAATACCGGTTACGATCCCGTACTACGCCGGTTGCCGATTGCGAGCAGCTTATGGACGACGGCACATTCACCATTCACACGCGGATCTACCTCGCTGCCGAGCAGCGCACAAAGTTGGAGGCGCTGTTGCGCTTGCAGGCGCGTGACCTGGATGCGTTGTTGAGTGACCTGGTTGGAGCGTATCTCGCTGCCGAAGAGCTGCCGGCGCCGGTTGACCCAACTGATCCACAGGTTGCGCTGCGTGACGATTTGCGGCGCCGGCGCGCTGAGTTGCGGCGATTGCGCCCAGCGCTGAACGACCGCCATAACCCACCGCCGGATTGGCTAACCCATATGGCGGCGGAACTAGAGCGCGAGATCGCCCGTCTGGAGGAGGCCCTTAATGGCGAAGGTACGCCTTGATACACTGCTTGTTGAGCGGGGCTTGGCCGAGACGCGCAACAAGGCGCAGGCATTGCTCCTGGCGGGCAGTGTGCGGGTAAATGGGCAACCGGCCGGGAAGCCGGGCACCCTGGTTGATGCGGCGGTTGCGCTTGAGGTTACGGCAGCGTTGCCCTACGCCAGCCGGGGCGGTTACAAAATGGCCCACGCCCTCGATGCTTTCGGGCTCGATCCGACCGGGTTGGTCGCGCTTGATGTCGGCGCCTCAACCGGCGGCTTCACCGATGTATTGCTCCAGCGCGGCGCAGCGCTGATATATGCTGTGGATGTAGGCTACGGCATCCTCGATTACCGGCTGCGCGCCGACCCGCGCGTTATTGTATTGGAGCGCACGAATATTCGGCATCTGGAAGCGCTCCCACCCCAGCCTGAGCACGCAACGGCTTCAGGCGGCGCGCCCGACTGCGCTGTGATCGACGTGAGCTTTATCTCGCTCAAACTGGTGCTGCCGGCAGTGCAACGGCTGGTGCACCCCGCCGCGTGGATTATAGCGTTGATCAAACCGCAGTTCGAGGCCGGGCCGGCGCAGGTGGGTAAGGGCGGGGTCGTGCGCGAGGTGAAGGTGCATCGGGCAGTGCTGCGCGAGGTGATTGCGGCAGCCGCAACCCACGGGTTGCGCTTACGCGGGTTGGCCCGCTCGCCGCTGATCGGCCCAGCAGGCAATGTTGAATTTCTGGCCTGGTTCCAGACCGGCACTTCAACCCTCGACGAGGAAGGCGCAATTGCAGCGGCGTTCACATAATCCAGAGCCCAAAGCCAACCACAATCGCCATCCGCACAACTCGCCCGGCCAGGGTTGCACTGAAG
Source organism: Chloroflexales bacterium (assembly GCA_038247995.1). Classification (GTDB taxonomy): domain Bacteria; phylum Chloroflexota; class Chloroflexia; order Chloroflexales; family Chloroflexaceae; genus JBBRUG01. The sequence goes on from JBBRUG010000058.1 coordinate 10,503, forward strand.
AAGATCCAGAGCGGAATACCGAGCGCGCCGGCGAGCAACCCGGCCACGTCAAAGAAGGGGTTGGGCGGCGCCGAAAGCGCAAAGAGCACCAGCGGTGCCCGCCAGCGGTGCGTCAGTTGGCGCTGAACCCAACGGTAGAAGCGCGTCTCCACCACAACCGCCCGCCCCGAGCGGCCGACAAAGTAGGCGACCAGTTCGCCGATGGCTGAGCCTAGCGCCGCCGCAAACATGATCCCCGCCGGATCGAAGATTTGCCCCAGGCGGATCAATAAGGGGTAGTAGGGCACCGGGATGATCACCGAGGCGTTCGCCAGGGCTGCCGACACAAAAGCCCCCATGTAGCCGAACCCGCCGAGGCGTTCCAGCAGATCGGACGGCAGCAGGAAATACAGCGCAATATTCAACGCCGCCAATGCCAGGCCGATTGCACCAATGCGCAGCCACGCCAGGCGGCGCTCATTGGGATGCTGAACAGGCTTAAACTGATCGGTTTCCATGTTCCTACTTTCGTAGTTGAGCGAATGGTTTGGTTAGGCTGAAGTTGCATTCCGCATGCTCACGTCCCACCCAACAGGCGCCGCAAGCGATCCCACCAGCGTTCGGCACTGACCGGCATGTGAAGGACAACCGGCAAGGGCACGACGCCGGCCTCAAGCTCTAACCCGATTGGTTGGATTCCGCTGGTGTTGCGCGGCGGGTTGAGTTGCAGCGGAACCTGAGCTACCTCAAATGGCGGCACAATTGTGCTGGGTGCAGTTATTGACGCCCACGGGCTGCGTGAACGCCAAACCAGCAGACACGATGCCGCGCCCAGATTCTCAACTTCGAGCATGATATAGGTTGTTTGTCCGGCCAGAATCGGCGCCGCTGTCGCTACATCAAGGCCCCGCAACCGAATCAGCGGGAAGCGGTTTGGGTCGATCGGATGCAAGACACGGCTGATCAGCAGGCGGCGATCGAATTCACCCAATTTCGCGCGCATGGCCTGCTCGATGACGTTTGCCTCACTGCGCCGTCCGCTCTGACGCAGCCAGCGGGCCAGATCGCCGCGCACAAGCAGCGCTTCGAGTGCCGGGATCAGATCGGCCCGATTCAGGTCAAGATCTTCCAGGCGGAGCGCGTGCTGCCCGCCAACGCTGATCCCAGCCTGGCCGATCGCTTGCCAGGGGATGCGTTGGCTATGCCGGCCGCAATGCAGCACCAGTTCGCCCTGGAGCGGCCCGGCGGCGCCCTGTGCGATAACCTCGATCGTCGCCTGCGCGCCGGGGGCGAGAACGCCTACGTTGCGGCGCACCGCCCGGCCATTGTTCAGCAGGCGTAGTTCGGCGTTGGGCGTGCTCGGGCATTCGAGAACATAACTTAGCGGCGTGAAAGCTGGGTTGGTGATTTTGAGCGTTTGGGGCCGGCTCCAGATCCGCCAGCGTTTGAGCGGCACGCTGCCCAGATCGAGCCGGGCCGGGCTGAAACTGAGTAGCGGGCTGCCGCCGTCGGGGGCCATAGCGCTGAGCAGCGTATCGAGAGCCGAGCGGCGTGAGGCGGCAACCCGCTGGGCATTCCGCAGGCGATAGAGCAGTTCGCTCATACTCTGGTCGGGTTGACGGGCCAGCCACTGGGCGAAGACGCCCTTTTCAAGCGCGGGGGCGAGCAGTTGCGGATGGCGCTGGAGCACGTGGCTCAGGTCGCGCTGGTCGCGTAGGCTGACGCCCATATTCAGGTGCAGCGCCGGGGCCGCTACGGGTGCGCCGAGGCGCGAGCGGAGTACGGCAGCGCTAGGGCAGCGTTGCGCAAGGTTGAATTCGAGCGCCCAGCGCAGCATTGGGGCCAACTGCGGCGCGGCGCGATCGAGCTGATCCAGTTCAAACTGGAGCGGCGCGTGGCTCGGGTCGATACCCGTGAGCAGTTCGTAGGCGCAAACGCCAAGGCTGAAGATATCGGCGCGTTCGTCGTAGCCCTGGCCGCCGAGTTGTTCCGGTGCGGCATATCCGGGTGTGCCGTGGCGTGGGCGGGGCTTGCGCGGCGGGCGGCGGGTGATGGTGCTGGCGGCGCCAAGGTCGATCAGGGTCAGTGTGCCGTCGGGTCGCACGACGAGGTTGGCGGGCTTGAGGTCGCCCACCACGACCGGCACGGCCTGGCTGTGCAGATAGGTTAACAGGTCACAAAGTAAAATTGCCCAGAGCCGCACCTGACGTGGGTCAACCGCTCCGTGGCGGGTGTGGCTGAGCAGCGGCACGCCGGGGGCGAGATCACGCGCGATCCATGTGCCGCCGGAGTCGCTCTGGAGTTTGTAGAGCCGCGGCAGGGCTGGGTGGCGCAGCCGACGCAGCAGGCCGGCCTCCCAGCGTAGCACCTCCTGCGCATCGGCACGTTCGGCGGCGCTCAGATCGGTGCGGGCCACCTTCACCGCAACTGTGGTGCGGGCGCGCTGCAAGTCGGCGGCCTGAAAGACCACGGCCTGCCCGCCGGAACCAAGAATGCTCTGCAGCAAGAAACGCCCGCCCAGCAAATCGCCGGGGCGGGCGCCGCACGCCGGATGGCCCGGCGGGCTGAGGCGAGTCGTGCGTGAAGTATTAGCCATAGGAACGGGTCAGTTAACCGCGTCTTGCATGGGCGCGCCGTAGCGCATAAAGTACGGCTCGGTCGAAGCCGCTGGGCGGTTTGGGCCAAAGGGCGAACGACGAACGAGCAACGCCGTACCATGCCCGTCCGTCGTCCGTCGTCCGTCGTCCGTCGTCCGTCGTCCGTCGTCCGTCGTCCGTCGTCCTTGGTCGCTCCCGGACAGCGACTTGCGCCTGACAGTACTACTTTTGATGGACGAAACCCTACTCCACAGTAAACCGAATCACGTAGCTTAGCTCGCTGTTGCGGCGGCGATTATTCGCATTGTCGGAGCTTTGCAGTACCAGCGTCCAGAGGCCGCGCGGCGTTTCGGCGGTGGCTTCAAGTTGCACAAACACCTGGCCATCTTCATTGGCGACGAGCGGTTCGTCGAAGGTGATAATTGTGCCGTCGGGGGCGTTCAGCCAGTACCCGACAAGTTCGTTGTTGCGGAAGCCGGTGCCATAAAAAGTAAAGACAGTGCCGGGCGGGCCGCGCTCAGGGCTGACTCCCGCCGGCGCCGGATCATCGCTTGTAATCGTGAAAGCAATCTGTACTTCGGCACGGGTGCGCTGTGTACGGGCGGCGAGTGTCCAGGTACCGGGTTGCGCATCAGCGGGCGAAGTCCAACTCCAGGCGGCGTTACCTTCAGCATCCACCTCCACGCTATCGGCAAGTGCAACCGGTAGATTATCCGGATCAGTCAAGCCAAAGCGCAACTCTTCACCAGCCGGCATGTTGCTAAAACTGAAATTGAAACTGCTGCCCTGCGGCGCCGACTGCGGATCGACACTGCCAGTCGGCCCGACGGCGGGCGGCGGCGGCGAGTTCTCGCCACCAACAGTAAAGTCGACGACAACCTCGCGAACCTCAACACGGCCGCGCGCCAACTCACGGGTGACGGCGCGCCAAGCGCCGGCGGGCGCATCGGCGGGCGCTATCCAGGTCCAGTTGGCTGTGCCATTGTCGTCGGCGCGGAAATAAGGCACGCCATCAACCTGCGTACCATCGGGCTGAATAACGAAGCTGCCGAGTTCTTCGGCGGGCGGGAAGCCGCCAATCGTAAAGCTGAAAGTAGTACCGGGCGCGCCGCTGGTGGGGCTGACGCCGGCGATTGGCTCGGGCGGCAGTTCGGCGGCGACCGTGAAGGGGATGGCAACTTCGTAGCTGCTGAGCACACCGCGGGCGCGGGCGATCCACGTACCGCCCCGCGCATCGTTGGGGCTGTTCCACTGCCAGAGTGCAAGGCCCGTATCATCGGCGATAATCGTTGTGCCCTCACCCGGCACGAGATCAACATTATCCCCGGTGGGGCTGCTGAACCACGCGCCGATCCGTTCGCCAGGACGGAAGCCGCTGGCACTGAAGCTGAATGTGATGCCCGGCTCGCCACGTTCAGGGCTAACAGTTGTGGCCGGCGCAGCACGGCCGGGGCCGGGCAACACCGTAAAGCCGATCCCGATTCGCGCATTCGAGCGAATGCCGCGGGCCGCCATCGTCCAGTCGCCGGTCGGCTGATCGCCGTCGATATCCCACGTCCAGAGCGCGCCGCCGGCGGCATCGGCAGGAACCGACGGGTAGCGCGGATACGAAACGCCTGTTGGCGCCGTAGCCCAGATATCAACGCGCTCGCCGGGTTCAAAGCCATCAGCGGTGAAAGTCAGCCGGTCGCCGGCGCTGCCGGTGGGCGGGAAAACGGTACCGGACTGCGCACGGGCGACTGCGGCGGGAATCAGTGTGCCGAGCAGGGCCACGATTCCAATCAGGGTGAAGATCCGGATGAGGCGCGTTGCAGAAATTGACATAATGTATTTATCCAAATTGAAGCGGGAATGCATCAGGATCGACATAGTGCGTATGCCGCTGACGCCTGAATTCCAACACCTAGCCTACAAACACAGGTGTTCGTTCCATGGAGAGGATACCACAACTTGCGTGTCGGCGTCACCGTTCCGAGGGGTGATCGGCGCTCATCCTTTGGTGTGGTCTGAACGGCGTAACTCGGTGCGCTATGCTGGATGCCAGGCTGGACAACGTGGTACAATCGCGGCGACGTTTCGTCTACTGATGCGCTCGAACGAACCCTAATGCTTACCCAGAACACTATTCAACAAGCCCTGGCTCATTATGAGCTTGGCGCATTGCACAGCATGCGGCCGGCCACGCATGGCCTGGTAAACGAAACCGCGTTTATTGAGACGAACCTGGGGCGGTTTGTGGTGCGGCGCAATCAACGTCGGCTTGGGCAGGCGTCACTTGATCTGCGCCAACGCGTGCTGAGCTTTCTGCGCACGCGCGGCTTTCCGGCGCCGCGCCTCCTGGCCGCCCGTGATGGCGCAACGGCGGTAGCCGTCGGCGGACGGTTCTTTGAAGTGTTCACCTTTATTGAAGGCGATGACTTTAACCCTGATCGTGCTGCGCACCTGAGTGCAACCGGGGCGATTCTGGCGCGTTATCATGAGGTTATCGCCGCCTTCCCCGATCCGCCGCCGGCGCAAGAGCCGCGTTATGTGCCCGGCGGTTTGCATGGCCTGACCGAGCGGTTGATGCAGCGTGACATAATGGGTGATCTGACAGGGTTACTCAGTTGGTACGACATCCGCGCCGCGGAGTTACACCACACCCTCGCTGATTCAGCCTACTCCGCACTCCCGCATGTGCTGATCCACGGTGACATTCATCGCGACAATATCCTCTTTCGGGGCGATGTTGTTGCCGCGCTGCTCGATTTCGACCAGGTGACGATTGACGCGCGGCTGGTCGATCTGGCCGATGCGCTGGTTGGGTTGGCCTGCGGCGCGCCGCCTGAAGGCTGGTCACCCTGGGGCGTCTACTCCGGCCCGCTCGATCCGGAACGCGCGCAGCAAATGCTCGGCGGTTACATGGCCAAAGCGTCACTCAGCGCAGCCGAGCGCACCGCGTTGCCGATCCTTGTCGAGACAATCTGGTTACAGGGCAATTTGCGTCGTGTACTTGTCACGAGCGATGCTGAGCCGGAGTATCATGCGGAGGTACTGGAGCAGGGGCGCTGGCTGAGCAGGTGGATGCAGGCCAATGCCGAGGCGTTGCGCTGAACGTAGGCGGGAGGGCGATCTGCAGATGGCGCAGATGACGCAGATTGCTGCGCGCAACCCTGGCGGGAAGCGGCAGCATGGTCGCCTCCGCCAGTGCGCTCGCAACATGGCTAATGAGGATCAATCTTCAACTTCGGGGAGGAACCCATGACCGATCGCACAGCATATACCGACGACGAGTGGAGCCAACTGATCGCCGCGCCCGCCGCAGTGATTGCGGCGGTGATCGGAGCCAGCCCCGGCGGGCCGGTGGCGATTATGCAGGAAGTCGGTGCGGCGGTGAAGTTTTTTGAGGCGGCGGCGCGTACGCGCCAGGATAATTCGCTGATCGCCGCGCTACTCGTCACTCTCAAGGGGCATTTCGAATCGTACCTGGGGAAAGGCTCTCCCGACGAGGCAGTGGCCGGGATCGACATCATGGCCATGGGCAAAGATCCGCAGGCGGCAGTGGCGATGGTCGCCCTGGTGCCGGGGCTACTTGCGGCCAAAGGCGCCGGCGCTGCGGGCGACGAGTTGCGCGCCTGGATGAACGAACTTGCCCATGTTGTCGCCCATGCCGCGACCGAAGGCGGCTTTTTAGGCATGGGCGGCGAGCAGGTCAATGCCGCTGAAACGCAGATCCTCAACGATCTCGGCGCGGCGCTGGGGCTGGTTGCTGAGGGCTGAGCGTTGGGGCAATAGTCCGGCGCAACCAAATGCAGGGCTAGAGATGTGGCCATCCGTGATGCGGTTGCGCTCGGTCGAATTCGTAACTATATTGCAGCCAATCCGCACCGTTGGTCGAATAAAAAAGGCCATGGGCCTGGATTATGGCGCTAAAGATAGCCCGAGGGCCGAGGAAGCGACATGCGCTGCCCCGGCCCTCTGCATTGTACTGCCCAAACGTGTGGAGCCAATGGAGAGGCTCGAACTCTCGACCTGCTGTTTACGAATTTCCCGTAGAGCTTTCTCAGCGGTGGTGTCTGAATGACTCTTGGCTTTCTGATGCGGTTCCTGATCCGGTTGATCTCCCCTCCGACGACCACGAGCGCAACGGCGTGGCTCCCGGCGTGGCTCCCGCGCCGATAACCTTAGATCTGTCGGCGGCGGCGCTGCTCGCCGTGCTCCATCGGGGCGGTGCGGCAGGTTACTACTGGCGACCAAAAGGTGCCGGCTCGACATGGTTTGGAGCAGGAGCGCCGCCCGCGCCACCCGCTTATGAGGATGTCTACTTCGGCGTTCACCCGGCGACGGCGATGGGCAGGCCAGGCCAACGCAGCACTACCGCTACGGTCGCTGCCCTGGCCTGCCTCTACGCCGAGTTCGACGCCAAGGACTTCACGGGAGGGAAGGCTGAGTCGCTAAGTCATGTGGAAGCGCTCGCGCCGCCGCCTTCGGCAGTTGTCGACTCCGGCGGCGGCTATCACTGTTACTGGTTGCTCAGCGAACCCTGGCTCATTCACAACGAAGATGAGCGCCAACGGGCGCGTGAACTTCAAGCCCGCTGGGTCGAGGTGGTCGGCGGCGACCGGGCATCCCGCGACCTGGTGCGCATGCTGCGGGTTCCCGGCACGCTAAACAGCAAGTATCACCCGCCCCGCCCCGTCATCTTGCTGCGCCTTGATCTCGATGCGCACTATGATCTGGACGCACTGGAGCGCCACGTTCGCGCCAGGCTGCCTCCACTACCTCCACCGCCGATCATGCCTGCCCAGGTCGGCTCACTCGCGCCGGCCAATAACTCCGGCAGTGTGAAAGAACTCATCGCTGCGTTCAACCACGAGCACCCGGCTGAGCAGCTGCTTGCCGCCTATGGCGCAACCCGCACTCGCGCTGGCTGGGCCTGTACCTGTGGAGTGAACCACAGCCACGAAACCCAGATCGGGGTGCTGAGCGGCGGTCGGCTGGTCTTTTTCTCGCCCCGTTGCGCCTGGGCGCCCGCCCGCACCGACCGCAACGGACGTCCGATCGCCGACAGCTTCGATCTCTTCACGATTGTGGAACACGGCGGCGACAAGGCAGCAGCATTACGTGCGCTGCGAACTGCCGGTTCTACTAGGCCAAACAATTTCCCCAGTGCGCCGGTTGATCGTGATCGGCGCGAAACCGATGCGGCTCAGGCCGAGGCACGGCGGCGCGATGCGCTGCAAAAACGCGAGACTCGACGGCATGAGGCTGCTACAACACTTCAGGCGGTACGTGATCGAGCCGCCAAAGACGGAACGCTCACACCCTGTGAGCGGGCGGTGCTTCTAGCACTGCTGGATGTCGCCGGCGAGCGGGACTGGTGCCGGCCCTCGAAAGCGCGCCTCTGCGCGATGAGCAGCTACGCCCTCGGCAGTGTAAAGCGAGCGTTGATGCGGCTGGAGGCACGCGACTACTTCAGCAGCCAGGGCGACGGTGGCCGCAGTACGGACACGGCGATCCGAACGTTTCTACGTGGATCATCGCCGCCACCTGACGCACCGCAGTTTCTACGTGGATCATCGACGGACGACGTGAGCGGATGTTCCTACGTGGATCATGCTGCCTCGCTGATGATCCCCGAGTCAGTAGGTATTCAAGAACAAGATATATACAGTAAGGCGAGTGAGGCCGGGGCGTCGTCCCACACCGGCAGCCCGGCGGCGGCACTGGTTGCGCCGAGCGCAGCCTACGAGGTCGACGAATGGGCGGCGCTGTTGGCTAATCGCGATGCTGCACCGCCACTGCTCGATCCGGCAGCACGCGCCGCCTGGGATGTTCAGGATGGCCTTTGCGATATCTCCCCAGCCGGTCGGCCCGAAGTCCAGCAAGCCGCAGCAGAGGAAGAATCCGCAATTGCGGCCGATGAGGCGCGGATCCTGGCGTACCGTGCGACGTGGCGTGAGATGCCGCCGCCGGCGTCGCGAGAACTGCCGCCTGAGGAAGACGAGACGGTCGCATTTCCCGGTGGCGCGAGTTTCGACCCCAACGCTAGCTGTGTTGAGCCGTTCGACCTCGACGCACACTGGGTACAGCGTACGCGTACTGACGCGAGCCGCGTTCCGGACTTAGTTGCACAGCCGGTTGCCCCTCTTGTCGTGTTTGTCTCACGCGCGCAGATCGACCCGGATCACCGCCGGAGGATTAGCGAACTGACGAGCAAGGCCCAGTTCTGCCGGCACAAAGCCAGGGTTGCGACAAGCAGAGCGCAACGACGTTGGGCGCGACGCGAAGTCGAGCGGCTCAGCTACCAGGTGCAAGCACTCAAAGCCGAGCAGGTCGCCGTATCGGCTGAGTATGCACGGCGGACAGCACGGTGTGCAACGGAAGCGTCAGCGGACACAGGGCATCCGCCTGTCCTGGCCTCACCCGCCTTCAGCGTTGTTCAGAACACCTTGTTTAGCTACGTACACGAAACACCGATCGGTGGAGGAAGCGAGGAGTGGAAGCGGCGAGGAGGCTCATGATGAACGTCATTCCATACCAGCCCAGGCCGGTCTCAGGGGTGATTATTTGGGTTATCAACCCGCAGCCCTTCGGCCGTCGCAGCCGCCAGCAGCCGGGCATCAGCGGCGAGGAAGGTGAGGCTGGGTCGCCCTGCACTGACCAGTTGAGCATTCCCGCCAAGGCCGAGGCCAAGTGCAGCGCATCGTAGGTACACAATGGGTGACGCTCCAACAGGACCCGCGTGCGGCCGAGCAGCGCGTTCGTCATCGGAACGAGCCGGTAACTACGACGACAACGCGCCAGAAAGTCATCCCGTACAGCCAAATAATCAGCAGGTTGCAGCGTACCTTCACGGACGCGCCGGTTGAACGCGCTGACAATCTCGACCAGGCTCAACCGTGCCGTTTCGATCCGGTTGCCCGAACGAGGAGCCGTCAAGGCGCGAAACCACGCCGAGCCTTGCTCCGGCAAGTGGCGTTTCACGAGGACGCTGCTGTCCGCATAGAACACCGCCATCAGAAGTTTTCCCCGCGATCCTCAATCACAATCTGTGCGAGTGGTGTTCCGGCGGGGATGCGCGCCCACAATGCATCGAGGGCTTCTTCAGAAAGCGGTTCAAGATCGGCAGGGATATCTTCCGGCACTTCCTGGAGCCCCGCCGCCACAAGGAGCGCGTCGATCGCTGCGTCATCATCGATCACCCTGCTTGCATCCGCAGGTGCTTCCTCAAGGATGGTGAGCAGCGCCCGTCGCGAACGAGAAACAACGACCGGCTCAAGTGGCTCGATCGTGCCATCGGCGTGGACGATAACGTCAATTGTGCGATGCATCGTTCGCTTCCTCCTGCGCGATCAGCGATCTCCCTATTGCAGTATAGCACGGCCCTCAGGTGCGCTTCCCCCGCCGGCTGCGACGCATCTTGTGGCGCACCTTGCGGCGCAGAGGTCGGCGCAGGCTGCGACGCACACTCCGCGTGTTTTGCACACCTGGAGCGCATCAATACGACGAGAACAAGCCCTGGCGCCACACCCAACTACATAGAGCGCGACCGGCTCCGTGCGCCGCCTTCCCGCTCAGGTTGACGGTCTCTGCCTCGGCGGCGACACTCCGCCGGCCGCGCCAAGGAACCCCGGCGATGTCCCACTCCCCCGGCCTTGACCTGACTAATCTATTACTCGGCCTGGCCTGGCTGGGCGAGCTGGACCGCCGGCAAATCCAGCGGCTCTGGTTCGTCGACAAGAGCGTCTCCACCGTCGAGAAAACCCTCGCCCGGCTCCACAAGGATGAGTTGCTGGCAAAACGGGCCTGGAGCATCCGCGACGAGCAGCGCGGGGTCACCGTTCCGCAGCTCGCCCGCTGGTCGCTGACGCCTGCCGGTCATACGGACGTCAAAACCATCGACCAGAACCCGGCGAAGCCGGCCCAGGTTCGCCAGCAACGGCTCATCCCCCACGATGCCAGCACCACCGAGACAATTGTCCGCATCATCGAGATCAGCCGGCGCAGCAAACTCAGCGGCCTGTACGTCGCTCACGAACTGCGCCTCGACCCGCAGCAGCGCCGGCCAATGTGCCCTGTGTGCTAGACTACTCTTGGACAGATCGCTCGCGGAAACTCGTTGCATGAAGGGCGGTAATACAAGGATGAACCGATGCCCACGAAACGCCCCGCCACCGCGTAAAGCCCCACCGCACCGGACTCTCCGGAGGTCCAATCTCGGCCAGCCAGCACCTGGACCGCAGCGCAGCGGGTGGCCCTGCTCGTCGAGTACGATTCCTTTCCCAAAGGCGATCCCCGTCGTGGCGAACTGCTTCGTCGCCACGGCCTGTATACCTCACACATGTCCAAATGGCGTGACCAGCGCAACCGGGGCACGTTGACCAGCCAGACGACGCCGCTGACGGGTCGTCCGTCGCAGCCCCGCGATCCGCAGCAGGACGAGATCGCCCGCCTGACGCAGGAGGTCGCCCGCCCTTGCAGGTGGAGGGTTTTTACAGGATCGCGTCCCAATGCGCTATTCCCCGCATC
>JBBRUG010000059.1:0-21411 GCA_038247995.1 Chloroflexales bacterium
CCTGAACCAGCCGTCTCGGTTGTGGCTACGTCGAGACGTAAAACCGGCCTGTGGACTGACGGTAAGACCATCCTCGGATGGCACGCTGGGATGAAGCAGGAATTTCTAGCGCGTACTTTCGGGTACGTAGAAAGTAGCAGAAGGATGTTGGACCGACCGGCGCGCCCTTCTACCTCGACCAGGGGATTCTTGACGTCCTCATCTTCGACCCGCGCACCGGACACGTTCAGCACCACACCGCATCCGGCACAACCGTTCACCAGTCTCCAACAACGTTTACCTTACGCACTGGCTGTACCTGCGCGATCTAAACCCAACCGAAAAATGTTCAAAGGGGCTACCACTCGTATGTGGTCGCCCCTTTTGCTTTGGTAGTACGAACGACAGACTTGCGCCAACTTGCGTCATGGCATGTCGTAAGCTGTCGCAAGCCTGTCGCAAGTTGTCATGTCGCAAGTCTGTCGTCAGTTTGTCGTAAGTGTCGTAAGGTCGCGCAAGTGTCGTAAGCTGTCGCAAGCATGGGGAAAGACTGTCGCCAGTTTCTATTGAACATGTCGCAAGATTCTGCTAGACTCGTCATCACAGTGGAGTAAAAGGCCCGACTTCGTACTACTGACAGCGAAATATCGTTTACACTCATGCCGACACCTTCGCTCAGCGGCAGTACACAACGCCGCCCCGCTTGTGCTTTACACGCTCAGAAGTTTCTGGTATGCTCTACTCTGAGCAATAATGCTTGATCATCAAGCAATAATGCTTGATTCAGGCGGAAGTGTGAGCAGTTTCGCGGCACGACACTGATTATGAAACCCAACAAGGAACATCCTATGATGTAATGCTTGTGTCGTTTCTATTATCCGTCGAAGCAGACGGCGCGCGTCGATACGAAGCGCGAGAACGAGAAAGGCCCTCGACCCCTCAGCCGGCAAGCTCAGGTCGAAGGCCCTACCACTCTCGATCACAGCTGTTCAGCTGCGACAAGGTTTTTTGTTGCCGCATAACCGGCCTGCTTCACTATACCATCCGCTGATCTCCTCGTCAAGCGCCTTCCAGGGCGAGGGTCATGGCATTGCTATGCTCTGTTTCGGCGGGTGGTTGGGAGCATCCCGTGCGACCTGCTGAGCACATTTACCCTGATCTACCACCGCTGCGGCTCGTCAATCGCCGCACCGAGGAATATGTCGGCGCCTGCCCCTTCTGCGGCGGCGCTGCCGACAGCGATCGCTTTCACGTCTGGCTGGCGGCAGCGAATGGACGCCCTGCGCGCCGCTTCTGGTGTCGCAGTTGCGATGAGTCCGGTCTGCTCGACATTCGTTTTGGGAATGAACGTGATGACGCGGAACGCGAGCGGATCGCCCGCGCCGTCCAGCGCGCCCAGGAACGCCAAGCCGCTGATCGGCACCCTAACGAACCGCGCCCGGAGCATATTCCGCAGTACCGCCAATTATACGCCCTGGTCGCGCTCTGGGCGCATAGCTGGCTGCTCGACGAGGCCAACCCTGATCCCCTAGCCTACATCACCCAGCGCGGACTGACTGTCGCTGACGCCCAACGGTATCTGCTCGGCTATGGCCTGCACGACCCGCAAGCCCTTGTCGCCTATCTCCAGAACGAAGCGCCTGAGCTGTTCCCCTATGCGGAGGAGGCCGGCGTACTCGTGCGCGATCACAGCGGCATACTGCGCACGCACTGGAACCTCTGCGGCGCGCTAGTCTTCCCCTACATCGCCAATGGCGACGTCGTCGATATTCGGATGCGCCGGCCCGGCCCAGGCCACAAGACCAAATCGCTCCCCGGCAGCCCCGAGGCGCGCGGCGCGATCTTCCCGATGGGCTGGGATAACCTCGACAGCGCCGCTACCGTGCTGCTCACCGAGAGCGGCGAGTTCAAAGCGCTGATTCCGCAGGCTGCGTACGCTGCCGGTGCCCTGACCGTCCCAACGCTTGGCCACCCGGGCCTGAGTAACTTCCGGCCGGAGTGGGGCGCAAAGCTGGTCGAACGTGGTGTGCGCACTGTCGTACTCGCCTACGACAGCCAGCCCCGCCGCGCCCACGACGGCATCCTGAAGCTCGCTCCGGAAGAGGCGAACGCGATTCGCCATGGCCACCTACTCAGCGCCGCCGGACTTGAAGTACGCGTGTTGCGCCTGCCGCTCGCCCCTGGCGAAACCAAAGCCGACCTGGACGATTTCCAACTGCATTACGGTGTACGACCGCTCCAGGCGCTGATCGACGATGCCCCGCTGCTCTACGACTATCACCTGAGCCTGCCCAGGCCGCTGCTGGAACGGGCCAACCTACCCATCCCGAGCACCTATCCCACCCGCCGTAGCCGGCCGCGCCGCGTTGTGGCCGAGCGCCAGGCTCCCCGTGAGCGCCCGCTGCAACCCGGCGAGGTGCTGCCTACCGGATGCCGCGTGCGGATCAACATGGCGACCGGTGCGGGCTCTGTGATCGAGCCGTCGTCGGCCCAGCACCCGACTGTACCCCCCTTGACCATCGCTGAAGCTCGCGAGCAGATCGCCGATCAGGTACGCGACCACGCAACGGCAGGGCAGGGTATCCTCGTCCTCGCGCATCCGCCAGGCGCCGGCAAGGGTCATAACACGACCCTGGGCCTCAAAGCGTATCTGCAGCACGCCGCAGAGCCAGGGCGGATCGTTTGGACGGCGATCCGTAAAGACCAGCTCAAGGATCAGCAGGGTCTACAGCTCATTCCACTGCACGGGCGCAATCCCGGCAACTGCTCCAAGTTCGCCGAAGCGCAAACGCTGAGTAACAAAGGCTACAATGTTCGCCAGGCGCTCTGTGAACGACGCTGCCCACACCTTTCGTATTGCAACTATCTGAACCAGTTCGGCCAGGACGCCGACTTCTTCGCCCCGCTGCCCCTGCTGCAGGCCACCCGCTGGTGGGCCGACGCCGGCGTCGTCGTGCTCGACGAGTTCGACCCGGCGCGCCTCACCCGTACCGTCAGCCTGTCGCTGACCGAACTCGCCGCAATGAGCCGAGGCACCGACTGCCCCCATGCGCAGGCCGTCCTCCGTTGGTTCGCTGTTGTGCTCGCAACCACACTGGATCGCACACTCAACGGTTCATTGCTCTACACAGAATTGATGCGCGAAGCCGGCGAAGAAGGGCTGGACTTCTGGGATACGGTGCAGATCGCGATCGACAACCTGCCCCCGCCCGAAGAGCAAGCGCTCTTACCGGGCTTCCCGTCAAAGGCCTCGTTGATCGACTATGAGACGCTGCCACCGGGCTATCTGCCAACAATGCTGGAGCAGATCGGGCGCGAGGGGCGCAAGCGGCTGAGCGGCAAGCGCTACACCAGTCGCATCGAGGCGCGCAATGGGACGCTGCAACTCTATCTGCGCATCGACCACCTGATCACGCAGTTGGCTATGCCTGACCAACCGAAGATCATCCTCGACGCGACAGCCAACGCGGGACTGATCCGGGCGATCTTCCCCGACACGCCGGTACGTGTCGAACAACCCCGCATCGCCGGCGCAATGCGCGTCGTCCAGGTGATCAGCCGCGATTGGGCGAAGAGCACCTTACGCGGCAAGCGCCGTGAACAGTGGTACAACGACGTCGCGGCGCAGATCCGTCCCGACCGTAAAACGCTGGTCGTCTGTACCCTCGACTGCAAGGCCGACCTCCAGAAAGCCCTTGGCGACCGTGGCCACGCACACGTGCAGCTCGCCCATTATGGCGCCTTGCGCGGCTCCAACGCCTATCAGGGCTACGACGTGATCCTCGCCCAGGTCTACCATCCGAACCTGGAGCAGATCATCCGCGAGGGCCGGGCGCTCTTCGCTGACGACGACACACCGCTCGATGAGCGGGTCAGCACCGTCGAGCGCCGCCTGACCGATGCGACCGGTGCGAGTTGGGCGGTACAAGTGCCAACCTTCGCCGACAGCAGGCTCGCAGCGCTGCTCGAAGCGCGGCGCGAGAACGAGATGGTGCAGGCCGTCTTGCGCGGTCGCCCGCTCGACCACCCGGACACCCAGATTACGCTGCTGTTCGGCATTCCACTGCCGGGCCTGACCCCAACGATTATCAGCGAGGCGACGTACGCACCGACGAGCAACGCCGGTCGCAATGCAGCGGCGCGGGCTGCCCTCCTCGCAGCAACCCAACAACTGCTCGACAGCGGCCAGCGCCTGGTCAGCGTTGAGGATCTCGCCCAGCACGCCGGCGTCAGTGTCGTGACGGTACGCAGCCATTGGAATGCCATTACCGAACGCCTACACCTGCGCAGCTTCGTCCAACGCCGCCGGAAAGTACTCCCCAGTGGAGGCAAACGCAGCTATGCCCGTGCGGTGCTGAAGCGCCGGGGGCGGACTGTTCCCTATACGCCACCGCGCAGGGCAGTTACGCCGATCAGCGCGGCGGGAGGGATGGATCAGGCACATAATCATGATTCTCTTACCCGCGTGATCCATGGCTCGCCGCTCCCTTCCACCGGCATAAATCGCCCGCATAGGCGTGTAACAGGCAGACGGCGCCGCTGGCAGTGGCGCCCGGCCTGGCGATGTGTAGAGGCTTCTGAGACAGCAGTGCTGTCAGAGCAACCCGCGCCTCCGTAGTGTGTATGACGGAAATGGGCGGTTTCGTCCTGCCTGTGCTGTCGATGTGGTCGGCATGATTTCTCACCCCCACTATTACGCAACGATGGTCGAGTGGGCGCAAACGTTTGGCGCGACCATTTATCTCCATGCCGACGACCGCGCTCATGTGATGCGTCCCGATCCGTCAATCACCTACTGGAACGGCGAGACCCGGCCGCTGTTTGGCGACCTGACGCTCATTCACGGATGCTGACAGCGCCGCGGCGGAACTGCCCAGGCTCGTCGATGATGCGATCAGTGACCAGGCGGTGCAGTTCAAGGATGCTCGGAATAGTGAGCGGGGTTGTGGCGTCGGCCAGAGAGGTCATTCTGGTATAGGCTACAGCGTGGTTGGTCGCTTCCAGATGCTCCTTGAGCGAGTGGCCGCCGATCGTGACGCCGTGCTCGATCACCAGCTGCGTTTCCCGTAGGCTCAGCGTGTTGCCCTCGATCGCATTGGAATGAAACGTCAGCCGGATCAGGAGATCCTCTTGGAGCTTGCGCAGCGTCGCCGGCGGCAGCGGGCGGCGTGCATCCAGTGTGGCGCGTTTCTCAGCAATACGCCGGGCAAGGCGGGGATCCATTCGCGGTCGAGTGTTCATCGGCTCCCTAAAATAGTATCGGCTCTCTGTATTTTAGCATATGCCGATACTATTTTTTCTGGTGCGGCGCTTGCATGCTGCTTCTTCGCTGCGTCGTAGGAGGATCAAAATGTCCATCTGCAATGTCCACGCACGGACGTTCGCTACATCGCGAGAACGCGTCGGAGCACTGATCGCCGGGCTGGCCGGCGATGCGCTTTGATCGCCCATTGCAGGTGGGCGCGTGCGGCGGTCACGGCCCGATCCGCTACACCGTAGAGGTCTACGAGCCTGGCTGGTACATCGCGTTTTGCTTCCACGCCCCGCCGGGCTTCAATGGCTACCACGCTTTCCTGGTCGAGCCGCTGGACGCCGAGCACACCCGGTTGCGGCACGTCCTGGTGATGCAACCGTTCGGCCCGGCGCGCCTCACCTGGCCGCTGATCTTCCGCCCATTGCACAATGCGCTGATCGAAGACGCACTTGACCGAGCGGCGTTGGCCTTTGGCGCGCCGCCCGCAGCGCCGCCCTGGTCAGACTGGGTACGGCTCCTGCGCGGCGTGTTCCAGGCGTATCGTGGGTTGCAGCGGCGTTTCAGCACGATGCTTGACGCTTGATACGTCGTAGGTTCAATTGTTCTAACCGCCGCTAAAGGGCAACACTATGCAACCTCCATTTGCCGCCGCTTCCACCGGCTCGCCTGTAGCAACGATGCTAATCGTCCTGATCGACGGTCTGGCCGTGCTGGAACAATGTTCGCCGAACTCAGTGCAACGCTGCACCATGCCGGTTGATGGTGCGTCCGGATCGGCGTGGGTTTGGAGCGAGCGCTATTCCTACCCTGCCGTATGTGTAAGAGAAGGTATGCGGTGTACTGACGCCGGTTTCCGTCATAAGGCTGAAGCGCCTGGGTCGGCTTATAGATACGATCAGCGTATCCGCCAGTTGATCACGAACATGGCCGACCTTGCATGACGAATCCTGATGCCCTCCCGATCGATGTCGCCCTGGTGCGCCGCCTGCTGCGCGCACAGTTCTCCCAGTGGACCGATCTGCCGCTGACGCCGGCTACCCCACAGGGCTGGGACAATCGCACCTTTCGATTGGGCGAGACGCTCAGTGTGCGCCTGCCGAGCGCCGCCGGCTACACGGCCCAGGTGGCGAAAGAGCAGCGCTGGCTGCCCGTCCTCGCCCCGCAGTTGCCGCTGCCGATCCCCGTGCCAGTGGCGCAAGGCGTGCCGAACGCCGATTTCCCCTGGCCCTGGTCGATCTATCACTGGCAGCTCGGCGCAACCGCAAGCCTGGAACAAATCGCCGACCTGGAGGCGTTTGCAGCCATACTGGCGGACTTCCTGCGCACGTTGCAGCAGATCGACGCGACCGACGGACCGCCGGCCGGGCCGCATAACTCTTATCGCGGCGGACCGCTCGCCACCTACGACGCTGAAACGCGCCGCGCCATCGCCACGCTGAGCGACACCATCGATACCGAGGCTGCGCTGGCGGTCTGGGAAGCCGGTCTGGCAACCACCTGGAATAGCCCGCCGGTCTGGATTCACGGCGATGTGGCCGTCGGCAATCTGCTGGTGCTGGATGGCCGGCTGAGCGCGGTGATCGATTTCGGCTGCTATGGGGTGGGCGATCCCGCCTGCGACCTGGTGATCGCCTGGACGCTCTTCAGCGGAGCGAGCCGGGCCGCCTTCCGTGCGGGGTTGCCGCTCGACGACGCGACCTGGCGGCGTGGGCGCTGTTGGGCGCTCTGGAAAGCGCTGATCACGCTTGCTGCGTATCGCACGAGCGATGCTGCAAAAGCCGCCGATGCGCGCCGAGTGATCGAGGCGGTGCTCGCCGATGCATAAATGCGTCGTGAGAACAAGGCTGATCACGCTTCCGCCGCAGCGTCGTTGTTCTGCTCAGCGAAGACTTTGAGCCGCTGAAGGCGGCCCTGCCAGCAGGCGTTCAGGTCGCGCTCCCACGCTTCCACATTGAAGTTGTACCAGGTCGTTCGTGCCAGGCGCATGGCGAATGTCAGCCCCTGCGTTGGGTTCTCCGTCAGGGACGCAGGGGCATGGCTCAGGGGAAGTGTAAGCGATTTCGTCTGGTGTTCCTCTGATTTCAGTGCACGCGAACGCTTTCTTTTAGTGTGGCGCAATCGACAGCAACGGCGTTCGCCGCACGCCGCGCCCCTGTCCCTTCCGCCGCCCCTCTGGGAACGACCCGCTTGCGTGCGCTGGCGCTCATCCTTATGCCGACGTTGGGTGCTCCGCGTGTGTCGTGGAGTGCTCGGAACGTGCGTTGGAAGGACGCCGCAATGACCACGCACGTTGCGCAGGCGACCATCCTCGAACTTCTGGCAGCCGGGCAGCGCTTTGTGACCCCGGCCGGCCCGTTATCGAGCCGGGTGCTGATTCATGAGCAGGCGTGTATCGCCGTCGGCTATGACAACGGTAACGACGCGACGAAGCTGGCGCTCTTGACCGACTAGGGCCGGCTGGCGTCGCTACGCGGACCGACCGCCTATGTCAGTGCTCAGACGATCCGGGGTGGCGCCGGCATCACAACCTACCAAGTCGCCCAGGGCGCGCCGTTCTGGATCGGCGATGCTGCGATCGCGCACGATGGGGAGGCGCTGCCCATCGGGCCGACGCCCCAGCGCCTAGCCGACGTGCGCCAGCGCGAGTTTATTTTCGCCTGCCTGGTTGAGGGATTGGTGAAGGCTGGCTATCCGCCGGGGAGCTACGACATTGCACTCGGCTTCGCCATCCCGAATGAGGAGATTGTGCTCGACACTCGCGGCGAAAAGCTCGGTGTGGCCGAGGAGACGAAGCAGGCGCTGAAACGGCTGCGCGGCGTCGCCCAAACCGTAACGCGCACTGATGATCGCGGCCGTGAGGAGCAGTGGACAATTATCATTCGGCACATGATCCCCCCAGGCCCAGAGTGTCGGCACGTTTCTCGCCTGGTCGCGCACGCCCACGGGTGAGAGCGCCGAGCGGCTCAGCCACTTCCGCAAGGTCGAGCGCATCACGGTAACGGGTCGTCTGCAGAGCAGCGAGTACCTCGACCGCGAGGGCCAGAAGCGCACCAGCGTCGAGGTAGTGGTGCTCCGCTCCGAACCGGCACCGCTCCCTCGCCGGAATCAGCCTGCGCAGGCGACCGAGACGGTCGAGGAGGTCGTCGAAGCGGCTGAGACCCCGGCCGAGGCGCCGACTCCCAAGCCGCGCCGGCGCAAGAAGGCCGCGTAGCGAGCATCAAGCGGCGGGGCGCCCCCACTGGGCGCCCCGCCTTTCGGTGTACCGGCGCCCGGCTGAGCGCGGAGGCGCTTCGCGCGCCGATATTCTGCCCGCCCGAGGGAGAGCAGAAAACTAAAAGCTGAAAGCTGAAATCGCTACCGCTGGCCCAGTTTCATCTTTCTGCTTTCCGCTCTCAGCTTTTCTGAGCCCCCGCGCACAAGTTGGTGCGCGATGGGCGGAGCCTCCGGCAGGGCGGTACGGAAAAGCATGTTTCCGCATATTACCCCGTGCTGCTCCTTACGGCTAGTCTGGTCTTGTGAGGCGGTCGATCAGGACGCGCTGTTCGGCGAGTTGCTGACGGACTGCGGTGAGCTCGCCTTCGCGCCGGGCCTGCGCAACAAGCGCTGCGCGCGCCTGACGGAGTTCATCCTGGCTTTGCTCAAGTTGACGCAGGAGTGCGGCGCCTTGCTGCTGCAGCTCCTGGATGTGTGCATCGCAACGCCTGTACGCAGCTTGTCTTGTTTACCTTCTCTTAACTTAAATACCCTGAACCATTAACACGAGCGTGGTAATCTGCCTGTGTAAAGGCTTACATTCCCTCAATACCGAAGGGCCACCGCAACGATGACGCCAGGTGGCTTGCTGCACCGGATCGGATTGGTTTCGCGCTGCACCCGGATGCGCTCGCATGCTTCAATGAGCGTCACCGCAGCGTAAACGGCTTCCGTTCTGTTATCTCTCTGCGCTTTCTTTTGAACATACGCATCCATGTCGCTGCGGCAATAGCTCGCGTCAAAGAATTGTGCGGCTGATGTAAGCGGTTACATAGTGTCGATCCCTTAGCCAAGGAGCACCTCGTATGGTTCCGGTACGTATGCCGTCTTTGCGTAGGCTGTTGGCGCTTCTCGTCGTCGTTTTCTGCTGCGTAAGCTATGCGCCTGTCGCCCCGGTGCGCGCCCAGGTCTCGCCGCCCGATCTGCAAGGACTGGTCGAAGTCGATGAGCCGACCGAGTGGTACGGCGGTGTGGGCACGATGAGCGGTGTGCGGCGGGTCGCTTCGTATGTGCGCGACCAGACCACCTGTGACGCGGATGCCGGCTTTGAGTATGCGTTTGTCTTCAGCATCCCTACGAATGTCGATCCCCTCCGCTTCAACTGGTGGGCGCTCGATGTCACGACTGATCAGCAGCTCAAGCAACGCTACGGCGAGGTTTTGCCGGGGCGGATCGCCTACGATGTCTACAGCGACATCAGTACCTTCCGCCTGTGCATGGAAGATACCGGCCCGCTTCCCGGCGGCCCGGAGCATGTGCGTAATCAGTTGCGGCTCTCGTGGTCGGCGCCGCCCCCGCCGGTCGCCACTGTTGGGCGCACGGCGCTGCTCGTGATCGGCGGGGCAACCCCGACAGCGG
Organism: Chloroflexales bacterium; assembly: GCA_038247995.1. GTDB lineage: Bacteria > Chloroflexota > Chloroflexia > Chloroflexales > Chloroflexaceae > JBBRUG01. Next base: position 9,845 of record JBBRUG010000059.1, read on the forward strand.
GCGACACCGCGCTTGCAAATCAGCTTTCCGCCGCGGGTTATCTCGTTACGACGGCTGAAGATCTCGTCGCTACCTCCGAGCAGGCCGCCGAAGCGCACCTGCTCGTGATTGCCGACTCGGCGACCACTGCCGATGTCGGTGCGAAGTTCCGTGATCTGCCGGTGCCGGCAGTGGTGATGAACCCCGACCTCTACGCTGAGATGGGCATGGCCGGCCCTTCCGGCGGCAGCGACAGTGGTACGGCAACCGGCCAGACGCAACTAACAATCACGGCGCCCGGCGATCCCCTCGCTGGTGGTCAGAGCGGCACGGTTCCCGTCGTAACGACGCCCTCCGATCTCGGTTGGGCACGTCCGGCCGAGTCGGCTACGAGCGTGGCGACGCTGGGCAGTAACGACGATCGAGCGGTCATCTTCAGCTATGCGCCCGGTGCGGCAATGGTTGATCGTTACGCACCCGCCCGCCGGGTTGGGTTTGGGTATTCGGATGGGGCCAGTGCGAACCTCTCCGCAATCGGCGGCGATCTCTTCGCTGATGCGAGCGGCTCGGTGGGCCTGCCCGGCCTGCCGGCTAACCCCGGCAGCGGATCGATCAGCGGACGGGTGATCAGCAACAATACCAACGTCGGGATTGCCGATGTGGAGATCTGCGCCACGCCGGGCAGCCCCGACAACATTCCTTGGCGCTGTGACTACTACACCTTTACCGACGCTGCGGGCGACTACCAGATCAGCGGGCTAGCTCCCGGCGCATACCATGTCTTCCCGATCCCGCCCACCGCCAGCGACACCTTCTTCCCCCGTGATGTGTTTGTGCGAGTCGGTAGCGGTGCAGCGCGTACCTCGTTTGTGCTGGTTGGCCCGAGTTCCTGGTTGAAAACCGAGGAGATCGCTCATCGCGGCGACCGCGTGACCTCGCCGGAGAATACGTTTGAGGCGGTTCGTCGCTCCGTCGATAAAGGTGCCAGCTATATCGAACTCGATGTCTTGCTCGCCAACAACAACTCGGTCGTTGTAGCGCACGGCTCGACATACAACGACGAGCAGAGCAGCACTCCCGACGTGCCAACCCAGGTCTACGGCCCGACAGCCTCGTGCTTCGGCCTGAACCTGGAAAATACGGCTACGAACGTGGCGGCCATGCTGAGCAACTGCGATATCGGCACCGAGATGGTGATCCTACCGGGCGCAGCGCTTGGCAGCGTCTGGACGCCAAAATTCAAGGACGAGCGCTTTCAGCGCCTGGAGGATGTGCTCACCGCTTTTCCCAGCTACTGCGGCTGGATGATCGAGCTGAAGAAGTCTGAGCGGAGCGACGCGGGAACGGATATTGGCGCGCGCAATGCTCAACTGGCGGCTACCGTCCAGAATATCCTGGTGAGCACGGGGACGCTTGATCGCTGCGGATCGGTCTGGGTGACCTCGTTCGAGGATACGGCACTGCGCGGGATCACCGACGGGCGCATCCGCCGTATGCGCACGATCAGCTCGTTCGGGCCGGAAGGGCCGGTGCCGCTCCTGATGTGGCAGCAGTGGATCGATGTGGCCGCCGGTCGCGGCTACGACGCGGTGAACGTTCCTGTCCAGTCGCTCGGCACCCGCGTGAGCGAGCTCTACATTCCTTTGCCGAAAGGGGTCGCCCGGCCTGGCAGCCGGCCGGCGGGCGGTGTAACGATCAACTATGGCCCAACGCTGAGCGACTATGTACACAAAACCGGCCTGCTGCTCTCGTCGTACAGCCTCACCGGCGTGCCGCCGATCACGCCGTTCGAGATCACTCCTGAGCTGAACCAGGAGGCGATCGACGAGCGGGCCGACTTCTTTATGACCGATATTCTCGACGACCTGATGGTGCGCAACGGCGATCGTCCGACGCCGCACGAACCCCAGGAAGCCACCGTGCAGGCCGACGAGCGCATTGTCGTGCGCAACAACGAGGTGTTCAGCATCAACCTCACGTTTGCCAACGGCAGCACGGCCCAGCTTCAGCCCGAGGCGTGGTTTGTCGGCACGTTCATCAGCGGCGGTACACTCGAGGGCGAGATCATCTATCCCACGTATGATGAGCCCTACTACGAACCAAACTACAAGAAACAGCCAGCCACCTGGTCCGTCGGTTCCGGCGCGATCTCCGTCACCGGCGCCCATTACCTGTGGGAGAATGTCGAACCCGATTTCGCGCTCTCGTGGATGGCCAAGGACGAGATCCGCTTTACGGCGAACGAGATCACCTTCCCCACCGCCGACGGCAGCAACCCCGCTGTAACCGGCACCGAATGCGCCGGGCCGAACGCGCAGGAAGTGAAAGACATCAGCCTTAGCGCGTCGGTCGAAATCCCTCAGGGCGACCCGACCGACCCAGCAACGCGTTGGACGCTGGAGAATGTCAAAGTCTACCTCGATGGCGCGTTGTTCGGTGAGAGCAATGCCACCGGCGTCACAAGCGTGACATTGCCGGCGGGCGGCCCGGTGACGCGGGATCTGCTTGCCGGGCCGCACGAGTTTGTGGCTACCTATACTGCGCGGAATATCGATAATCCTAACATCACCCGCGCGGTTGCGTTCCCTCAGACGTTCGAGGCCAAATTGAAGCCCTGCCTGAACGGCGCCGATATTTCGCTTGTGTTCGACGGCTCGGGCAGTATCCCCTTCAGCGGCTTCCAACTGATGCGCTCGTTCGGTGTGAGTTTGACTGAGGCGCTCACGGTAACTGTGGACGCCACGAATATCGGCGTGGTCGAGTACAGCAGCGGGGTTAACCCGGTGGCGGCACTCAGTGGCGATCCGGCAACAGTGATCGCAGCAATGAACGGTATGCCCAAGAGCGGCGGCGGCACGAACACAGCGGCGGCAATCCAGGCTGCGCAGGCGCAGCTAAGTGCTGGTCGCGCCGGCGCACCGGATGTGCTGATTGTGCTGACCGACGGTCAGAGCAATAGTCCCGAGGCAACAATCGCGGCCGCAAATGCGGCCAAGGCCGCCGGGATCACCGTGATCGCGGTGGGTATCGGTGCCGGCCCGGATAATGCCGAGCTACGCGGGATGGCCTCTTCGATCGGGCTTGTCTTCACGCCAAACAGTTTCGAGGATCTGATTTATGTGCTTGAGGCGCTGGCGCCCGCCAGCGAAGATCCGATCCCCTAGTTTGAGCGAGCCGGCGACGCTTACTGAACGCGCATGATGCCTGGTTGCGGCGGCTTTGCTGCCGCAACCCGCCAAAAACAGGTTAAGGAGACGACGACGATGCCTATTCGTCATTTGCGGGTGCTGTTGATCGGCGCGGGGGTGCTCATGGTGCTGGCGTTGGCCCTGTTCAGCCTGCGCGCCCCCCGCACGCTGGCCCAGCCGCCTGTTCCCCCCGACCCAACCACGTTTGAGCAGCCGCTCGACGCGCGAATCTTCCGCGTCCATGATCTCACCAATGCCGTACCCGTTGTGAATGCTACCTTCCCCGTCGACGGCGGGAACTGGCTGACATTCAATGTAGGCGCCGCGTCCAATCGCCTGGCGATCACGCTTACCAGCCCGACCGGCCAGGTCTTCACCACCGGCGACGCAGCGATCATTCCCGCGTTGAACGATCCGAACGCCGGCGGGCATAACTACACCTTCGACATCATTACACCGGCCCCCGGCCTCTGGTCGTACGAGATTCGCGAGAACGGCGCGATCGCCGTCACCCGCACGGTGCTGGTCGATGTACTCAGCGATAGCTCGCTGCGGGCCGGATTTGTCAATCGCGCGGCGACCGTACCCGTCGGCGCGCCGGTCGTGCTTGGATTGATCACTGCCGAGGGCACGACGGTGCGGAACAACGGCCTGACAATCGCCGCAACACTGACCCGCCTCGACGACCCGGCAGCGCCTACCACTGCTCTCGACCTGCGTGATGACGGCACGGCCGGTGATGCCGGCGCGGGTGACGGGCTCGTCAGTGTGCTGGTGCAGCCGGAGGCGCCCGGCGAGTACTATGTCGAGGCGACGATCAGCGGCACGACAACCGGAGGCCGGCCATTTCTCCGCACGGCGAGCAGCTTCTTTGTCGCGGCCCCGCTGCGGGCCACCCTCTCGGGTGCGTTCAGCGATCGCGGCATCGACGACGACGGCGACGGCGCCTTCGACCGGGTTGGCGTCACTCCGGCGCTCAGCGTGGCGGTTGCCGGCGAGTACAGTGTGCTCGTCACGCTGGAAAGCAGCACCGGCACGACAATCAGCGCACATGTGATTCAGCCCCTCGACACTGGCGCTACAGGCGTAGAGGTGAGCTTCCCGGTCGCTGATTTGCGGGAGATTCTTGCCGTCGACGGCCCCTATTTGGTGAAGCAGGTGCTGATCGAGTACATCACCGCCGACGCCGTTGAAATCGCTGCTGAGCGCTTTGATCTCGGCAGCACGGCAGCCTATCAGCTTGAGCAACTTACCGGTGCCCCGCTCAGCCTGGGCAGTGGCGGAAGCGCTGTCGGCGTCGATACCGAGGGTGATGGCCGCTTCGACTTCTTGGAAGTGCGCTTGCCGATCCGTGTTCAAGTTGCAGATTTCTTTATTTGGGAGGCCGGGCTGAAAGACAGCAACGGCACAGTGCTTGTGCGGGCGTCCGACAGCGGCGCGCTTGCGGCGGGCGACGGGACGATCACGGTGCGCTTCGACGGCAGCGCAATCGGTGCGAGCGGGCTCGATGGCCCCTACCTGGTGGCCGATCTGTTTATCTATAGCGGCGGCGGGCAATCGCTACTGGTTCCGACGGCATTCACGACCGAGGTGTTCCAGGCGACCCAGTTTGTGGGCGGCGCCGTGGCCCCCATCGCCGTGGCGGGTGGCCCGTACGTTGCCAAGGTCGGCGCTACCGTAACGCTCGACGGCAGCGGCTCCAGCGATCCCGACGGAATGATCGTGACCTACGCCTGGGATTTCGAGAGCGACGGTGTGTTTGATGTCGAGTCGGCTGATCCGACGGCGACCTCCATCATCACCACGGCGCTGCCGCTGACGGCGACCCTGCGCGTGACCGATGCCGACGGGCTAAGCGCCACAGCGACGGCCCTGATCGGCGTGCGCTGGAATGAGAGCCTGGAGTGGTACGGCGGCACCGGCACGATGAGCGGCGTCCGGCGGGTTGCTTCGTATGTACGCGACCAGACCACGTGCGACGCCGACCCCGGCTACGAGCATGCCTTCAGCTTCGCTGTGCCAAGCCCAATCGATCCGGCGCGCTTTACCTGGTGGGCGCTGGATGTAACCACCGATCAGGGCCTCAAGCAACGCTACGGAAATACGCTGCTCGGCAAGGGCGAGTATAGCGCCGCCAACACCGTGATCATCTGCATGGACGATAGCGGCCCGCTCCCCGGCGGTGTGAACAACGTACAGCAGCAACTGCGGCTCTCGTGGACGGCGCCGTGATTTGTGGCGCATTGAGGTGATTGCGGTGCGACATTCTGTAATAGGAGGAAGCATATGCTGAGCAGCCATAGATCGCGGGAACATCATCGGCGCTGGATCTGGGTACTGCTGTGCGCCGCGTTGGCCTTGAGCCTGGCGCCGCCGCCGGCCGCCGCCGCGCCGCTTCAGCAGAACACCGGCCGGGTTGGATCGGCGCCGATCGACCCGCCGCCGCCCCTCGACGTAGACGAGAGCGGCAAACGGGCGCTGGAAAACTTCAGTGTGGATACCGGCCAACCCAGTCTCGACACAGCCTGTAGCGAGGGCAACCTCTCGATCGACGTGCCGATCGGGCGCTACATCGGCCCAACCGACGGCCAGGGCCGGCTGGCGAATGTTCAGGCCCTGATCGACGCCAATGTTGTGGCCCGTTACGCCACGCTGGTGATGCCGGTCTTCGACATCGACTCCGACAGCGGCGAGGTCGATCATGTCTTTGTGAACGGCCAGCAGTTGCTCACCCGCAGCAACAGCTTCGTCAAGCTGACTGGTTCGGATAGCCAGTGGTCGGTGAATACCTTCGAAGTGCCGATCGAACTGTTGCGCTTCCCAGGAGCGCGGGGCGCTTTCGCCACCGGCAGCACGCCGACGCCGATAACCAATACCATCCGCATCGACATCGATGTGACGAACGCGGGCTGGTGCATGGCTGTAGACTGGGTGGCGTTACAGGTGAACGCAATCGCCCCGCTCGTGCTGATCCACGGGATCTCAGCCAACCAGGAGGCCTGGACGAACGCGACGGAGACCCTGGCAGACCAGGTGCCCCCGGCCCCCGGCGTGCCTCGTGAGTCGGCGCGCGACTACCTGGCCCGGCTTGGTGTGCCGTTCGAGTGGGAGATCTCGCTGCCCGCTCCCAACGGAAATGTTGCCGGGAACAGCGCCGACGTGCGCGACGCCGTGCTGCGGGCCGCCCGCAGCTTCGGCACGGGCAAGATACACCTGGTGGCGCACAGCAAAGGCGGCCTCGACAGCCGGGGGTATCTGGCCTGGCGCTACGACTCAAGCCAGGTACGGGTACTTACCCTGCACACGATCAGCACGCCGCACCGCGGCTCGGTGCTGGCGAACTATTCGGCATTCACCCGCCGCCACCCCAACGTGGTACGCTCCGCAGATCCCGATATTCAGGGGTACCTGCGCGGCGATCCTTTCGTGCAGCTTTCGGCGGCCACCGGCGGGCCCGGCCCCCGGCTGCCGGGACTCGGCGACCTGACGACCAGCTTCGTCGCCGACTTCAACCGGCGCACGCGCGGCACGCTCCCGCGTGGCTTCTACAGCTACGGCGCCGACGCCAATGTGCGTAATGCCGGAGGCAACCCGATCGACGCGGGTGAGGCAACGCCATTCTTTAATCGCGCCGGGCTGTTCAAGCAGAATCGCGGCTCGCTGGCGTATCGGCTCCTGCGCGACCAGGCCACGATGCGGGTTGAAGAGCGGCGCGAGACAATTTACACCGCCGACGGCATACCGCTCGAGGTCGACCGGTTGTACATTCTTGAGGCGCTGAGCCAGAGCCCGCAATTCAACGATCTCGTCGTCACAACGACCTCGGCGTGGCTTGGGTTTGAGCCGCATGCCGATGTCGACGGGAATCATCAGAATATCAAGGATGGCCTGATGTTCCGGCGCATCCTCGACAACATCAACTGCTCGTTCCCGGTCGGGCCGCAGCGCGCGGCAGCTCCCTGTACGTAGAAGTGACACCTCAGACGCGCGAGTGTCGCAGCGAAAGAGCTTTCGTCACACCCGACACGCTCCATCACCGTGCCGCAGCTTAACACGAGCTTAACCCATCGATGATGCCCGATTAACCAACAGCCGGTATACTTGTAATGTAATCGATTACACAAGAAGAAAGGCGGTTGCGGTGAGCAGCACGATGGAGCGTGTCGCACAACTTGCAAACGTTTCCATTGCTACCGTCTCACGGGTAATCAATACCCCTGAGCGGGTGGCGCCGGAAACGCGCGAACGAGTCCATGCCGCAATCGCCAGGCTTGGCTACAGCTACAACGCTGTAGCGGGCAGCCTGTCACGCCAATGGACGATGATCCTCGGGCTGATTGTCCCCACCGTCACCAACCCGATCTTCGCCGAGTCGACGCGGGGTATTCAGCAGGCCGCCAATGCGCGCGGCTACGCCCTATTGATCGGATCGACCGACTATCGCGCCGATGTCGAAGAGCAATTGGTCAAGACCTTTCGCCAGCAGCGCGTCGATGGGCTGATTGTTACTTCATCGCATCCCGAAAGCCCGGCCCTGGTCGAAGCGCAACAGGCCGGTACGCCGGTCGTGCTCACCTACTCATCACGGCTCCGTTCGCAACTGCCCTGCGTCGGTGTCGATAACGCCGCCGCCGCCGCCACTGCCGTCGGGCATCTGATCCGGCTGGGACATCGCCGGATCGCCATGCTCGCCGGTACGTTCAGCGGTTCAGACCGCAGCTATGCGCGCTACCTGGGCTACCGCTCGGCGCTCGCTGCCCACGGAATCAGCCCCGAATCCGATTACCTGATCGAAGTGCCTTATACCATCGACGACGGCGTAGCCGGCGCGCGGCGGCTGCTCGGTCTCGCGGAACGCCCGACGGCGATCTTCTGTGCCAACGATATCCTGGCCTTCGGGGCGATCCGCGCCATGCTCGACGCCGGCTTGCGCGTCCCCCAGGATATCTCGGTTGTCGGTTTTGACGATAGCCCCATGGCGGCGATCACCAACCCACGCCTTACGACCGTTGCTCAACCGGCTTTTACCATGGGCGAGCGGGCCTGCGAGCTTCTGCTCGCGCTGATCAATGGGGAGCAGCCGGAGCGGACCCTGATCCTCCCGACTGAGCTTCATATTCGCGAGACGACCGCCCCGCCGCCCGCCACTGGAGAAGGAGAACCCTGATGTTGTTACTCCCACCGCTGCGCACTGCGCTGGCAATGCTGCTGCCCTTGGCCCTTATCGGCTGTGCTATACCGACCGCCGCGCCGACAACCGTTCCCGAGGCCGCCGCCACTGCGGCTCCGGTTGCCGCCACTACCGCCGACCTGGTAGTGTCATACAACAGCCCCGAGCAGTGGGCCAACTGGGGCGCTGTGCTCAACGCCTTTACCGAGCAGACGGGCATCCAGGCGCCGTCCGACCCGAAAAACTCCGGCCAGACGCTCGCTGCCATGGAGGCCGAGGCTGCTGCGCCGCAAGCCGACACCGCCTACTACGGGATTGTCTTCGGGATTGAGGCCGCCGAAAAAAATCTTGTCGCGCCGTATCAGCCGCCGGGCTTCGCCGATATTCCGGCCTCGCTCAAAGATCCCGAAGGGCGCTGGATGACGGTTCATCAGGGCACGATTGCTTTTCTCGTCAACACCGACGAGCTCGACGGCACCCCCGTGCCGCAGTGCTGGTCCGACCTGACTGATCCGCAATATGCCGGGATGGTCGGCTTTCTCGACCCGACCCAGGCGGCCGTCGGCTACTCGGTGATCACTGCGGCGAACCTGGCCCTCGGCGGTACACTTGAGAACTTCGACCCCGGCGCGGCCTACTTCCAACAACTTGCCGCCAATGGCCTGATCTTGCCCGCCCAGACCGCAACAGCGCTCGTGCAGCAGGGCGAGATCCCGATCTTGATCGATGCCGACTTCAACGGCTACAAGCTGCGTAATATCGATAATGCCCCGATCGAAGTGGTGCTGCCCTGCGAAGGCACGATCAGCATCCCCTATGTTATGTCGCTGGTAGCCGACGCACCCCGCCCCGAGGCTGGTCAGGCCTTGATCGACTTTGCGCTCTCGGACGCGGGCCAGCGCCTGTTTGCCGAGAGTTATCTCCGTCCGGTACGGTCGGTTGAGGTAGACCCGGCGATTGCCGAGGGCATGCTGCCCGATAGCGCCTACGAGCAGGTGCAAGCGCCCGATTTCGCCCAGATGCGCGCGGTGCAGGCGCAGGTTATCGAGCGCTGGAGCGCCGAGGTGGGGCCATAGCGCCTGAGCCGGCACGTACTATGCCGCTTCTGCTTGAACTCATCGCATTGTGACGACCGACGGCGGACGACCAACGACCTTGCTCTGTCGTCTGCGGTCGGTCGTCGGTTGTCTCCGCCAATGCGGTATCAGCATAGGTAGTTGGTATTATGCGATCAACGACGTTACAACTGAACCGGCGCCTGCGGTGGCCGCGTGGGGGGGCGGCGCTGCTGGTAGCGCCGCTTCTGCTCGGGCTGAGTGTGCTGTTGCTCTGGCCGCTTGCAATCCTGGCGTTCCGCAGCATCGGCGTGGGCGGTGATGGACTGTCGTTTGCGACCTACCGGGCCGTACTGGCGGAGCCGCGCTACTGGCAGGTGCTCGCCAACACGGCGCTGCTCGCCCTGGCCTCCACCATTGGCGCATTACTGCTGTGTACCCCGGCTGCGCTGTACCTGGAACAGCCCGGTGCAAGTGGGCGCCGGGTGCTGGCGGTGCTGCTGACAATCCCGCTCAGTCTGCCTGGGATCGTGATCGGCTTCTTCGTAATACTGTTCTTCGGGCGCACCGGGGTCGCTACCGATCTCGCCGAAGCGGCGCTGGGCCGGCGCGTGCCGCCGCTGGCCTATACGTTCTGGGGCATGTTGCTGGGCTACATCTACTTTCAGATTCCGCGCGTTGTGTTGGTGCTGCGCGGCGCTGCGGCGGCGATCGACCCCGATACGCTGGATGCGGCGCGTACGCTGGGGGCGTCGCCGTGGCGCGTGTACACGGCGGTGGTGTTCCCGGCGCTCCGGCCGGCTCTGCTCGGGGCGGCAAGCCTGAGCATGGCGACGGCCTTTGGCGCCTTCGGCACCGCCGCCACTCTCAGCCGAAGCTACCGCGTGCTGCCGTTGGAGATCGCAGCCGCCTTTACCGAGCGCTTTGCACCCGAGCTCGCCGCCACCCTAAGCGTGCTGCTGGCGCTGCTGACGGCTGCGCTGCTCTGGGTCGTAGGCGCCCTCGGCGCCGAGCGGCGCTTTGCCGACGAGGAGAACCGCTGATGCACCCTATCCGCCCAGCGCCACGCGACCCGGTTAGTGCGATCGGGCGGGCCTGCGCGATCGGCGCCGCACTCATATGCTTCCTCCCGTTGCCCCTGCTGCTCGCCGTTGCCACGAGCGATACCTGGCAGCAGGGACCGTGGACCGACGGGGTGACGCTTCGTTGGCTCGGCGCAAGCTGGGCGACCGTCGCACCGTTTGCTGCTTATAGCCTGCGCCTGGCGCTCACGACGTTGCTGCTCAACGTGCTGATCGGGCTGCCGGCAGCTTATGCGCTCGCCCGAGGCCGCTTCCCCGGACGACCGGTCGTACGTGCGCTGATCGGGTTGCCGCTGGCAGTGCCGGGCATCGCGCTTGCCCTCGCACTTATCCTTGCCTACCCGACCTGGCGCGGCGGTGGATGGCTGCTGGTCGCCGGCCATGTGCTCTACACCCTGCCATTCTTCGTCGGCGCCCTGGTACCGGCCCTGGCATCTCCCGATCTGCGTGAGCGTGAAGCGGCGGCGGCCACGCTCGGGGCCGATCCGCTGCGCCGGCTCGTCTTTGTCACCCTACCGGGGATTCGGACCGCTCTGCTGGCGGCGGCGATTATTGTTGTCACGCTCTCGCTGGGCGAGTTTAATGTCTCCTTTTTCCTGTTCGCTCCCACCGCCAAGACCCTGCCGGTCGATTTGTACGCCGCGTACATCACGGGTCGGCTGGAGATCGCGGCTGCGGCGACCGTCTGGTTCATCCTGCTGGTAATCCCCGCCGCAGCAGTGATCGAGTATCTGGGCGGAGCAAGGATTGGCCAAGCATGAGGATCGCGCAGCCTGCAACGCTCCATCTGGAGCGGATCCGGTTCGCCTATGGCGCAACACCCATCGTGAAGGACGTGTCGCTCATCGTAGAGCCGGGCGAGTTGGTGGTGATCGTCGGGCCATCGGGATGCGGCAAGTCAACCTTGTTGCGGCTGGTGGCGGGGCTGTTGCAGCCCCAGGACGGGACGCTATGGATCGACAAACACGACGTGCGGCAGTTACCGCCCGAGCGGCGCCGGGTTGGCTGGGTGCCCCAAAGCTACGCGCTCTTTGAGCACCTCAGTGTGGCGGAGAATATCGCCTTTGGACCGCGGATGGCCGGCGTGAGCAGC
>JBBRUG010000060.1:0-21376 GCA_038247995.1 Chloroflexales bacterium
AAAACCTGGGCCTTGACGACAACAGGAGCACCGATCTGTTCGGCAATGGCGCGGGCCTCAGCTGGCGTACTGGCGACGCCGCCGCCGGTAACCGGAATGTTGTAACGGGCGAGCAGTTCGCGGGCCTGATACTCGTGCAGTTTCATTGAAGACAACTCCCTGATTCCGACGCTCGTTCGGAACACAGCCCACACAAAGAGCAGCCACCCTGGCAGTGCCTACATTACGCTCTGCCTCGAGCGACTGACCATAGAATTATAGCGTGCTTCGCGAACGCTTAATACCGCGCATCCTAGCATAGGGGTTGTAACGGTGTCAAACCATTTTGGGTGTTCAAAGGCGCTGCAATGCGTGTCCAATACCTGAACTTCAGGTGTAACATTGGTGTCAACAGGCCGACTACTTAGTGCGGAAGAATTGAACTCGGTTTTGTGAGGAAATGAATGGCAAGCGATCAGATTGTTATGTATGGAACAAGTTGGTGTCCCGATTGCCGCCGGGCGCAGCGGGTGTTGGAGCAGAACGGCGTGGCCTACACATATGTAAACATCGAGCGTGATGCGCAGGCAGCGGCGTATGTCGTGGAGGTAAACCAGGGGCATCAGAGCGTGCCGACGATTATTTTTCCTGATGGTTCAGTGCTGGTGGAACCGTCGAATGCGCAGTTGCAGGCAAAGCTCGGCCAGAGCTAGAGCCAAGGAACCAAGAAACCAAGGAGCCAAGGAACCGTCCCTTTACGCTCAGGTTCTTAGGTTCTCAGGTTCCTTGGTTCTCAATGCTACCCAAACGGCTCGTGTATCATAATTGTTTGATCACGGTTCGGCCCGACGGAGACAATCCCCAGGCGTGCACCGACGAGTTGGCACAGCCGGGCGACATACGCCTGGGCGGCTTCGGGCAGATCGTGGAACCGCCGCACGTCGGTGGTGGGAACGCCCCAGCCCGGCATCTCTTCATAGACCGGCTCAACCTGGCTGAAGAGGGCCGTTGTCGCCGGCGGGTAATCGAGGCTGGAGTCGTGGAGTTGGTACCCGACGCAGATCTTGATGCTTGCCAGCGTATCGAGCACATCGAGCTTGGTGATCGCAACCGTGTCGATGCCGTTGATCTGCACCGCATAGCGCGCCATCACGGCATCGAACCAGCCGACCCGGCGCAGGCGCCCGGTTGTGGTGCCGACTTCGGCCCAGGGCGTGCCGATCTGGCGTAATGTTTCGGCGGCGGCGTCGTCGATCTCGGTGGGGAACGGCCCTTCGCCAACCCGCGTGGTGTAGGCCTTGAACACGCCGATCACCGAATTAACGTTGGTCGGGCCGATCCCCGAGCCCTGGCAAGCGCCGGCGGCGCCGGGCGGCGACGAAGTGACGTATGGGTAGGTGCCGTGATCAACATCGAGCAGCGTACCCTGCGCGCCTTCCAGCAGGACCGGGAGATCTTTCTCCAGGGCGCGATGGACGATCGGATGGACATCAGTGATATGGTCGGCGAGTTGATGGCCAAGATCAAGATACTTCAGATAGGTGTCGTGGAGTGAAAGCGGGCGAGCGCCATAGAGTTTGGTGAGGATGCGGTTTTTCTCTTCAAGCACACTACGCAGCCGGTTGAGCAACGTCTCTTCGTGGAGCAGATCGGCCATGCGAATGCCGGTGCGGCTCATCTTGTCGGCGTAGGCGGGGCCGATGCCGCGCCCGGTAGTGCCGATTTTGCCCTCGCCGCGGGATTCTTCCTGAAGCTGATCGAGTTGCACGTGGTACGGCATAATCACGTGCGCGCGTTCACTGATGAAGAGTTTGGCGGTGTTAATGCCCCGCTCTTGCAGTTCTTTGATCTCACCCAAAAGCACTTCCGGGTTGATCACCACGCCGGGGCCGATCACATTGACTGTAGCGGGATCAAAGATGCCCGACGGCGTAATGTGCAATTTAAAGGTGCCGAGGTGGTTCACAACCGTATGGCCGGCGTTGTTCCCGCCGCCATAGCGAATCACCAGTCGTGCGCGACTGGCCAGCAAATCCACCAGATGCCCTTTACCTTCATCGCCCCATTGGGCGCCGATCAATGCCACAACAGGCATGGAAGCTCCTTATTTGAGCACCGAGCGTAACATGCCGACAACTTCGTCGACGTGCTGCGGCTCGATAATAAGCGGCGGCAACATCCGCAATACGTCTTCGCCGGCGGTGGTGATCAGCACGCCGCGCTGGTGAGCGGCGTCCTTGATCGCGCCAGCCGACCCGACAACCTGCATGCCGCGCATCAGGCCGCGCCCGCGTAGTTCGCGGATTGTATTGGGGAACTCGGCGGCGAGGTCGTGGAGCGACTCATCGAAATAGCTGCTCACTTCACGCACGCGGGCCAGAAATTCCGGGTTGCTGATCTTGCCGAATACAACCCCGCCAACGGCAGCGGCAAGCGGGTTACCGCCGAAGGTTGTGCCGTGATCGCCGGGATGGATGGCGTCGGCAACGCGCTGACTAAGCAGTACCGCGCCGATCGGCAGGCCGCCGGCGAGTGGCTTGGCAAGCGTCATCAGGTCGGGGCGTACGCCGGTTATTTCGTGGGCCCAGAGCGTACCGGTACGCCCGACACCGCACTGGATCTCATCGAAGATCAGCAGCGCGCCGTAGCGGTCGCACAGGGCGCGGGCCGCCTGAAGGAACGCCGGATCGGCGGTGCGCAAACCGCCCTCGCCCTGCACCGGCTCGACAAGCACCGCGCAGACATCGTCGCCCATGGCTGCTTCGAGCGCGGCAATGTCGTTATACGTGGCGAAGCGCACCCCCGGCATAACCGGCATGAATGGTTCGCGGTACTTTTCGCGGGCGGTCACGGCCACAGCGCCCATTGTACGGCCATGGAACGAGCCGTCGAAGGCGACAATCGTCGTCTTCTCGGCGGAGGTGTGAGCGCGAGCGTAGCGGCGGGTAAACTTGATTGCGGCTTCGATCGCTTCGGCGCCGGAGTTACAGAAAAAAGCCCGGTCGAACGCGGGGCTACTGGTAATGAGCATGCGCGCCAATTCGCCACCGGGCACGCTGTGGTACAGATTGGAGATGTGGATCAGGCGTGCGGCTTGCTCAGCGACGACGCGCGTTACGTCCGGGTCGCCGTAACCGAGCGCATTCACCGCAATGCCGGAAACAAAATCGAGGTAGCGCCGGCCCTCAGTATCGTAGAGGTACACCCCTTCGCCACGCTCAAAGACAACGTCGGGACGCGCATAAGTCTGTAAAATGTAGTCGTGCTCGGCCTGAATCGCCGTCGTCGTGCGCTCCGCTGGCATAGCTCCCTACTCCTTTCGGGCTTCGGTATGGAGCCGATTATACCATCTTGAGCGGAGAGCGGGAGCGCATGGAGGGCTAGCCCAGGGCGGACACGTGGGTCCGCCCGTACAGATGCAATTGCATGCGCGTGGGAGCGCATGGAGGGCTAGCCCAGGGCGGACACGTGGGTCCGCCCGTACATGTGGAGAGCGGGGCTAATCATCAGATCATCAGATGATTGAAATCGATGTTCCCTGTCCTCGCGCCGCGTGCCGCGTGCCGCGTGCCGCGTGCCGCGTGCCGCGCCCTGAAGGACGCGGCTCAGGCCGGGGAGCGCGGCGGCGCCCTGAAGGACGCGCCGCGCTCTTGCGCTCTTGCGCCCGCTGCCCCGCCCGCCCGCCTGCCGCCTGCCGCCTGCCGCCTGCCATACCCGGCGCCCTACCAGGCCTTCCAACAAATGCGCGAGGCATTCGGGGCTATTGAAGCGCGCTTCGATCCCGTCGGGGTTGCGCACTATGGTGCCTCCAAGGCAGCCGGCGCAGTCGAGGCGCACATCAAGCGTGAAACCCATCACGGTGATCTGCGTTGCTGGTTGCTGCATCAAAGGCCTCCTTCTTGTGTTCTTTTGCACAAACTATAGTATAGAGCAGCAGCGCCGCCAATTAATCCAACGCAGGGTTGATCGTGGGTGGATCGCGGGGTGGTTGGAATGGCGTCGGCTAGTCCATCTGGCAGAGGGTGGTATAATGCGCCTTCGGATCGCGGTAAGTGTTGGAGTGGATTTGTGAGGTATACCCTGGCGATCGCACCGAGCGCACCGGCCTGGTTCAGCCCGCAACGGCTATTGCTGACGATCGAAGGTGAATTGATCGCCGATGTCGAATATCGGCCGGAGGCAGGTGGCGCCGCGCTGGTGCAGCGGCTCAACAGCCAACCCCCGGCGCTGGCAGTGCAGCAGCTTGGCCGGGCCTGCCCAACCTGTGGAACGGCGCACGCTCTGGCGCTCTGCCTGGCAATCGAGGCGCTGGGCGCAGTCGAGCCGCCGCCGCGCGCCATCGGAGTGCGTACGGTGCTTGCCGAACTTGAACGCGCCGGGTCGCACCTGGCGACATTAAGTACTTGTTTTGCCGTGCTCGGGCTCGCCCCAATCGCGGCAACGTTTGGTGCGCTCCAGAATGATGTGCGCGCAGCGCTGTTTGCCGCTGCCGCCGAGTCTCCCGCGACGATCCTCACCCCTGGTGGTCTGACTCACGATCTGATCAACCCTGCTGCCCTACGCGAGCGGCTGATACCACTACGGAAGCGCTTGTTTCAGCTTGCCGACCGGTTGATCGACCGGCGCCAACTGGTGATGCGTACGGTGGAGGTGGGTGTGATCACGCCGTCGGCAGCTGAGCAATTTGGTTTACGCGGCCCGCTGGCCCGTAGCGCCGGACGTACAGCCGATGTGCGGATCGACCAACCCTATGCTGCATATGCTACCTTCGCCCCGGAATTGGCTGCTCAGGAAGGCGGCGATGTGTATGCGCGGTTGGTTGTGCTGCTGTTGGAAGCGCTGGAGGCGTTGAAACTTGTTGAGCAGGTGCTGGCTGAACTGCCGGACGGCCCATGGGCTGTGCCGGTGGCGCCGAACCTGCCGGTGGGCGCGGCGACGGGAAGCGTAGAGGCGCCGCGGGGCGCCTTTCATTGCCGCATAACGAGCGATGGCAAGCAGTTGCAAATTGGGGCGCTGGAACCGGCGCCCCAACTCAGCCGCTTGCTCGCGCGTACCCTGCTTGCCCAAGCCGATCTCGACGATGCGGCGCTGATTGTGCTTTCAACTGACCCATGTAGCGGTTGTATGGCGGTGGCGACAGAATGAAGGTTTATGTGGACGAGCGCACTCTTCGTTATGGTCTGCCGGCGCTTCCGGATGCGCATAACCGTATCCTGCGCAGCGCAAAGTGCGTAGCGAAGAATGCTGATCGTCGCCCGCTATGATCTTTACACTTGTGCTTTTTAGTTTACTCATCGCGGCTGCCGCATGTTTTGCGTTAAGCAATCTGGTGCCGACCCGCCGGCTGAGTTGGGGTGCGGCGCTGGTGTGTGCCGCAGGTGCGATCCTGATCGGTATTGCGCCAACCACAGCCCTACCGCTAGTGGTGTTGCTCGACCTGGGAGGTATGGTGTTTAGCCTGGCGCCACAGCTTGCCGGAGTTGAACGTGGCCTGGCGCTAGGGTTGCTTGGGGGCGGATCGGCCGCGTTGCTCGCACTTGCTGCGGCACTCGCTGCGGCGGTGCGCGGTTTTGGCTCGATTGTGGCCTGGGCTCTGCTTGCGTTAGCGGCGGCGCTGCTCAGCCTGGCTGCACCACCAACGTCATTGGTGCAGCCATTGAGTTGGGCTGTCGGAGCACTGGCGTGTCACGCATCCGTGCGCGCCAGCGGTGTGTTGGCGCAAAGCGAAACACCGCCTTACGGCATCACGCTGGGCCTGGTTGCCGCAGCATTGTTGCTTGGGGCACAGACGCGGATCAGCCCGGCCCTGGCCGCAGGTGAGCAACCACCCACGCTGGCGGCCGTCGGCGCGCTGCTGGCCGTCATCGCCCTGGTTGGCGCAGCGCCGCTTGGGTTGGCGCGCAGCGAGTCGTTGGCTGCGCCGGCGCCGCTTGGTGCGCTGATCAATGCACTTGTCCTGCCAATTCTCGGCTTGGCCTGGCTCATGCGGCTCATGGCCGAGTTGCCCTTTTTGCCGTTTAGCTGGGTTGTTACGCTTGGCGTGGTCGGGGCGGCTACGGCGCTGGCCGGCGCTGGTGGGATGTTCACCACGCAGCGATTGCGTGAACTGCTTGGCTGGCTGACCATGTTTCAGATTGGCCTGGTGCTGGCGGCTGCCGGCCTGGCCGATCCGATTGCGAGTCTGGGTGGGTTAGCGCTGCTCTTGAATCTGATGCTGATTGGCGTTGTGGGCGCCGTGGCGGCGGCCGCACTCGAACGAAGCAGCGGCAGCGATGCATATACGGCTGGCGGCCCGCGGTTGCCCGGTGTCGGCGTGCTCTGGGCGTTGAGTGTGGTCGCCGCGCTGGGCCTGCCCCCTTTCTGGGGCGTCTGGGGCCGGATCTGGCTTTTTGAGAGCGCCCTGGTCATTCTGCCCTGGTTGGTGCCGGCGCTGCTGGCAGCAAGCGTTCTGGCGGTGCTGGGCGCCTTGATGCCGCTGGTGCGTTTCTGGGGGCCGTCTGATGCGCCAGTGACCAGAGTGTTGGGGCCTGCCGATTGGCTTGCCGGGTTGGCGCCGAGCGGCGTGGTATTGCTGCTGGGTCTCGCGCCGCAGATCGCCTGGAACGGCTGGCTGCGCACGTTTCCCTTCGCGCCAATTACTGCGCCGATCAGCAGCGGCGTGCAAATTGCGGTGGCAGGCATTGGGGTGCTGCTGGCCCTGTTCGGCTGGCTGTTGGTGCGTGCGCCAAGTGCGCGTACAGTACCTGCCGCGCTGGAAACACCGAGTGTGCGCCTGGGCGCCGAGGCGCTGAGCGCGAGTCTGGCGCCGCTGGCGTCTCTGGGGCGGCCTATGGTGTTGCTCCAGGCGCTCTGGAATGGCCTCGATCGCCTGAGTCGGGTTTTACGCCTAATAATGCTCGCCTTTGAGCAGCGCTACTACCTGCTTGGCGTACTGATGGCGCTGATTGTGGTGATGCTGCTGATGGCACAGTTATAGGGCTGTATCCGCAGATTACGCAAATTTCATACAACATGCAACACGCAACACTATGCTTTCAACGATCTGGATCTTAATCGGCATTGGTCTTCCCGCAGCGTTTGTGCTGTTGTTCCGCGACTGGCGGATCACCGTGCCGGCGCTGATGTTGACGTCGATCGCGGTGGCGCTGTTCGTAGCGTCACAGCAATATATTACGCCTGATTTGAATCTCTTCGGCCTGGCGGTGAGTACGCCGGTGCTCGTGCGGATCATCACTGCGCTGAGCGTGGGGCTGATCCTGGCAATTACTTCATTGACCTTCTCGCAGGATTATGGGCTAGAGAATCTTGACGAATTCGGCTTGGCCGAGTTGCGGCGTGCGGCGCGCGCGGCACAGCGGCAACGAGCGAATCAGCCGTTTGAGTTGGCTGATTATGTCTTGCCTTTCTGGACGGGTGTACTGGCCCTGTTTGCCAGCGCTGCGTTACCCTTTGTGTACGCCATTGCCCCTTCGCCCGCCGCTGATTTCGCCTGGATGTGGTTGGTACTGACCGGCATTCTCACCGTTGCCACCGCCGGCGATGTGCTGAAAACCGGGCTGGGCTTGTTGCTCTGCGCCGCCGGGATCGACCTGTTGTACACTGCTGTCGTTAGCGCGCCCAACGCCAGCGGTGTGCGCGTTGTTCCGCTTACGCTGCTGAGCATGTTCCAGATCTTGCTGGCCCTAGCGGTGGCCTACCTGTGTGGCCTGCTTTATGGGCGGCTGAAAACGCTTGAACTGAATGAATTGTACAAGCGCTAGTTTGCGTCGATTGCGTAGCGCGCACGCCAACCGGCAACCCGCAACTCGCACAACGCAACCCGCATTCTTATGCTCTATTTGTTGCTAATCTTCTTCCCGATCGCCATTGCGGCGGCGACTTTTGTGTTGCGCAAGGCGAGTGGCCTGGTGATCTTCGCCGCCCTCGGCGCGGTGCTGGTGCAGATCGTGATCGCGGTGCAGATCCCGTTGGATGATCCGACCCGCTTGCTTGGAATTACCCTCACGCTAAATGCGCTGAACCGCACCTTCATGCTGCTTTTTCTCGGCGTTGGCGGTTTCCTGATCGTGGCCGCCTACCACCTGCCCCACGGCGAGAATTTTGTGCCGATCACCCTGCTCACTCTGGCGCAGATCTGCGCTGTACTGCTCCTGCAAGATCCGTTCATTACCGCATTGTTGCTGGTGGCGATCGGCCTCACGGCGGTGCTGGCGATTGTCGATCTGCCGGTTGGTACGAGCCAACTTGTGGGCACGCGCGCGATTGCGGCGGCGCTCAAGTACCTCGTGCTGACGGTTGTCGCCGGTACGTTAATGTACATCGCGTTTGTGCTGACTGATGTATTCAGTCCCGGTGAGCGCCCTACCCAGATCTCGCCGGCGCGCTTTATTCTGGCCTTGCTGGCGGTGAGTTTTGCTGTGCGTATGGCCCTGGTGCCATTCCATACCTGGCTGCTCGATCTTATCGAACACGGTGCGCCGCTTGTGGCAGCGTTGGTCGCGGCGCTTTTGAACACCACCAGCCTGCTCGTGCTGATCCTGACCTTCCAGAGCTATCCGACCCTACTCATCGAGGGCGAGGGTGCACTGACGGTGATGCGCGTCGGCGCGGCGTTGAGTGTGCTGCTGGCGTCGTTGCTGACGCTGGCCCAGGCCTCGCTGCGGCGCAGTATCGCCTATATGCTTTTTGTCGATTGTGGTATGGTATTCTATGGTCTGGCGTCGTTTTCGACGCTGGGGTTGAGCGGGGCCATTCTGGCCGCCCTGAGCCAGGTGCTGGCGATTACCTTGATCTTTGTCAGTCTGGGCTTGCTGGAACGCCCCGACGGTCGTTCGCCGGCATTGGTTCGCCACGATTTGCTGCGGCGCTGGCCGATCGCCGGTGCTGGTTTGATCGTAGGTGGGTTGACGTTATTAGGCGTACCACCCTTTAGCGGTGCAATGGGCCGGCTGTTGATTTATCAGGCTGCGGCGGCGCAAGGATCGGTCGAGTTGTTAATCCTGGTTGGGGCGACGGTGCTGGCCGGTATGGGCTTTGCGCGTACCGCTTATCAATTTCTGATTGGGCCGAGCGATGAAGCGCCGGCAGGTGAGCCGTTAATGCTCGGTGAAACTGAACTAGATCGGCCTGCACCGCGTCGTCTACAGACGGAACCGGCAAGTACCGCTGTGCTTACAATCTTGCTCCTTGGGGCGTGTCTCGTCGTTGGGCTCTACCCCGGTCCGATCCTGGCCACGATTGCTGAGGCGTTGCGCAGCCTGACTTTCTTGCGGGCGCTGTAGCGGCAGGAAGCATGATGATCGCCCGCATCCCTGCCGCTGACGCGGCCACCCTTTCTTTGCAGGGGTAAGGGCAACCGAAATACTGTAATGGAAATCGTACAAATCATTATTGCTGCGCTGCTCTTTCCCGGCATCCTCACTGCCCTTGCGCTGGGCGTGATTTTGCGTGTGTTGCGCGGTCGGGGCGGGTTGCTGCCGCGTGGCCTGGAGGCCAACCGCGAGGGTTTGGCCGCGCTGGCGAGCGTCGTCTTTGCCGGTTTGGGTCTTGCATTGTTGCCCTGGCCGGGGCATCCGGTGGGCGTGCAAACAGCCTGGCTTGGGGCATGGGCATTGTTTGAATTGGCCTTCTTGCTGCCATTGCTGCCCGCGCTGCTGGCCGGCTCGCCGACAGTTGTGCGCGCTGCGGTGCGCTCGGCCCAGATGGGCGTGCCGGCTCGGGCACTGCTCTGGGCCGCCCTCGCGGCGACGCTTAGCGACCCGCTTGCCTGGACGCCGGCCACCTTTCTACTGCGCTTGCTTGCGCTGGCTGCGGCACTCTTAGCGTTATTGCCGGCTGTGGGTTGGGGTCCTTTCAGCACCGAACTGAACAGTACGCCGGCCGGCACTGCGCTAGGCTTGCCGCCGGCAACACAGACCCTCCTTGACAGCGCGCAAGATGTTCGCTGTGCAGCGTTGCTTGCGGCAGTGCTGGTTGCTGGCCTGCCAACGCAGGTAGGCACAGTCTGGCTGGGTCTGATCCAGGTATTGGCCGGCTTTGTGGTCGTTGTATTGGCGCTGCGCCGCTGCGACGGCCTTCTGCCGCGGATTACCCTGCGCACCGCGCTGCGGCTGTGCTGGATCGTGGTTACACCGCTCACTATCGGCGCAGTGCTTTTGGCTGCCGGACAGTTGTAAAGGGAAGCGCACGTGACCGATGCCGTCATCGAGCTTGACGATCTACATAAAGCGTATGGGGATCTCGTTGTGTTGCGCGGCGTTGATCTGCGCGTCGGCGCCGGCGAGGTCGTTGGGTTGCTGGGGCCGAACGGCGCGGGCAAATCGACGTTGCTGCACCTGATTTTGGGCTTTTTGAAGCCGGATCGAGGTCGGATTCGCGTTTTAGGCAGCGGCGATCTCGAGCGCGTGCGATCCCGGATTGGGTATGTGCCTGAGCGTCAGCGTTACCACACCCATCTCAGCCCGCGCGAGTATTTGCAGTTTCTAGGTGCAACCAGCGGCCTACGCGGCACGGCACTAACGGAACGCATCGACGCAGAGTTGAGGGCTGTCGGGTTGAGTGATGCCGCTGATCGGCGCCTGGGTACATTCTCGAAAGGCATGCTCCAGCGAGTAGGTATTGCGCAGGCACTGCTCACTGATCCCGACATGTTGATTATCGACGAGCCGACTAGTGGTCTCGACCCCTCCGGCCAGCGCGAGGTGATCGATCTGCTCACCGAAGTGCGTTCACGCGGCCACGCGATCTTGCTCTGTACGCACTACCTCCACGAAGTTGATCTGCTCTGCGATCGGATCGGCGTGCTTACCCGCGGCCAGATCGTCGCTGAGGCAGCGGTGGCCAATTTACGCGGCCCTGGTGGTAGTGTGAGTATGCACACCGGCCAGTTGCCGTTGGAGTTGCGGCGCCAGATTGAGGCGCTTAATCCGGCTGTTCGTACTGATCGCTTCGAGGTGCGAATCAGTCCTAAATCGCACGCATTACAATCGACGGTGCTGCGTTTGTTGCTCGACGCCAATGTCGAGCTTGTGGCGCTTGAGCCGTTGGAAAGCCCACTGGAACAGTTCTATTTGCGCGCTGTGCAGGGCGATCTGGCGCAACCGCACGCGCTGGAGCTACATTCGGGGTTGCCGCCGGGGTTGCCGCCGATCACGACGAGCATCGCTGTGCCGCCGCCTGCGCGCCAAGCTTCAGCCGACGCGCCGCCCGCCACAGCGACCGTTTCGCCTGAGCCGACGGCCAATGCTGCGCCGCCGGTGCGCTCCAGTGAAGGCGATACGCTGCTCCATGAATTGCTGCGCCGGAATACCGAGAAAGACGGCGATTGATGCGTACCATCCGCTTTACTGGCTTTACCCTGGTTGAATATTTGCGCTCGGGCCGCGTGGCGATTGAACTGATCATCACTATGGCCGTCTATTTTGTTTTCTTGCGGCGGGTTGGCCAGGTAATGCCGGCTGAATATTTCTTCAGCGTGCTCGGCATTTTTACGCCGCTGCTGACGCTGTACACCATGTCGGTAATGATCGGCCTGGGCGATCGGCCGCAAGGCTATGTGCTGATCTCACGTGGGGTAAGCCGGGCCGGGTATTTGCTGGGCTTATTCCTGGCTGCCTGCACAATTGTCGCCGGCGCCTACGGATTGCTCTGTATTGCCGTAGCGATTCTCAATCGCCCGCCGGATCTGGGCCTGGGCAGTTGGGTTCTCGGTACGCTGCCGCTGATGTTGAACATCGGCCTGCTGGCGGCGTTGCTGCTCATGCTCTCGCCGTTGGTTTTTGCAACTGGTTGGCGCCTGTTTGTGCTTGGCCTGATCGCCCTGGCCTTCTCCAGCAACTTCATTGGTGGCATGCTTTTTGAGTCGCTTGATAGCTGGGTGCGTTCCCTCTTACGTGCGCTCCAGGCGCTGCTCGGCGGCCCGCTGGTACCTGCATTTTATGGCTTCCAACTCGCCGTCAGCCGCGATTATAGCTCGATGACGGCCGTCGCTAACCTCTTCGCGCAGTTCTTCCTCTTGTTGGCCCTGCTTGGCCTGGCGATCTATGCCTTCAGCCGGCGCGACTTGATCTTCAGTCAGTCCTAGAGCACTGAGCAGAATGACTGAGCTGCTGAGGCCACTGAACTGGGTGGCGCGCTGCGCTCGCGCCTGGTTGGGCAGGCTCAATCGATTTCTACAGGCACAAACGCAACGGCGTCGATCCAGATCCCGCGCCGGCTGTCGCCCGCAAGGCCGCTGGTAAGCACCATCGGCCCATCCGCCGGGTTGAAGGTATACTCGCCCAGATCCGCCCACCAGTTGCGCAGGTCTTCGGCGTTGACGCGGGCTGTGCTCTCGCCGTCGGCGTGGCGGATCAGATAACGCAACTCGCGTGATTCGTCGAGGCCATTGAGGGCGAACGGGATGTAAGCCAGTACGCGATAGCGTCCGGCCTGAGGAAGTTCCGGCTGCCAGGCCGCGATCGGCGGCACATCAATGTCGGTCAGGCGCCAGGGTTGGGCCGTACTACCGGCGAAGTTAGTGGCGGCGAAGCGCGAGCCGCCGGCATAGCCCACCTCATTCAGTTGCCACGCGCCAACTGCCGTAAAGCCCGGATCATTATCGTCCACCACGATCACGCCCGGCGGTGGTGGGCCACAGGGCGAGGGCATATCGTTCCAGAGCCAGACGCTGCGCTGGCCCGCCGGACTGCTGGCCCAAGGGTCCGGTTCGGCGCCGCACCAGCCGTATGGATCCACGTCGCGGCCAAGATATTGAACCTGGAAATGCAGATGCGGCCCGGTTGAACAGCCGCTAGAGCCGACAATGCCAATCGGCTCGCTCCGCTCGACAATCTGGCCGAGTTCAACCCCCACCCGGCTTAAGTGCCAATACAGCGTGCGATAGCCGTTGCCGTGGTCGAGAATCACTGCGCGGGCGGGTGTTGCACAGCCGTCGTCCGAGTTGCCAGCGAAGATTACCGTGCCGGGTGCGGCCGCCAGAATCCGCTCCGGCGGCGCCAGCGCGAAGTCCCAGCCGGTGTGGCCGTCGTAGGCAATGCTGCTGTCGGTTTCGCTGCGGCCCCAGAATGTGCTTAGTGAGCCGTTCTGCACGAGGAATGGCGTGTCGTGGTCGAAAAATGAGGTAATTGGAAACGGGCGATCCAGGGGTCGGGTGAGGAACGGCTCGGCAGGCGGCGGCCATGCGGGCATCAGGCGCGGATCTTCAAAGAGCCGAGCATACGTGTTGATCAGCCCATCCATGCGCGGCCCAAGCCCAGGCGCACTGGTGGTTGGGGCCAGCACGCGGGCGAGCACATAACGGTTGAGCGCGACCTCGGGGCTGAACTCCTGGCGCGTGCCATCGGCGAAGGTTACCGCCGGCGGCGCCTGATCGCCGCGCAGGGTGTAGTCGCGGGTGGCCCAGCGCAGTTCGCGTGCGGCCCAGCGCATCTGGCTATAGAGACCGCGGCGCCCGCCGCCATCGCCCCGGTAGCCCATGGCCCAGGCGAGTTGTTCCGCCGAAGGCGCAGCAGCGCTCACCAGACCCGCGTTGAGTTCAAACAGTGCCAGCATCAGCCGAGGATTGACGTTATAGAGGCTGGCCAGGCCCATCAGCGTTTCGGCAAAGGATTGTGAGCTGTCGCCAATCTGGAAACGTACTCCGGCGAGGGCGCTGCTGCGCTCGTCGAGAAAGGCCTGGATCTGTGGCGTGGCAAAATCGTGAGCGTAACTCAGGCGTGCCGGGTCGAATAGTGGGTCAAGCGGAATTGGCGTGACGCTTGGCGCGGTCGTTGGCGCTGGGGCGGCGCTTGGCGCTGGAGGCGCGGTCGGTGTAACGCCCGGCGTCGCGGGCGCCGCAGTTGGCGCCTCAGCGGCAGGGATTGCCGTGGGCGTGGGTATCGGCTGCGGGGCCGGGGCGCTACAGGCAACGAGCACCAGAATCAGCAGCAGCGGCAGAAACTGTCGGGGCAGGGGCTTCATAGACTGTAGAGAATAGCCGAAGGGGCCGCGCTGGTCAAATCTTCCGTGTTGGCGCACAATTCTGCGTCAACACGGAACGATCATGTACATTCGCCCAAGCGTACTTCGGGGGCGGGATTACGGTTAGGGCGGAGCCCTCCCCGCGCCCCACCACATACCGAGCCACTTTTGTGGCGCTATTTAGCGTTGAAACGCCGCCCGTACGCGGTCGATCAGGTGTTTGATCGCGGTCTGCATTTCATTGATTGCTTCTTGCACATTGGATCGGCCACTAACCAGGCTACCCTCGTTCGGTACAATGAGCCAGAGCGCAATGTAAAGGATAATCCCCAGGCCATTAAAGAGCGCCAGTACTGCCAGTACCACCCGGACGATCAGGGGGTCGATGCCGAAATACGCGGCGAATCCACCGGCTACACCGCCCAGTATACGCTCGGAACGGCTGCGTGTGATCCGTTTCGTCTCCATAGGTTCCTCCTAAGCTACGGTTGCACGAGGCATGTGGCGGGGGGCGGATTTCATCCAGCAACATGGCATATGTTGCACAGTAACCGGATCGAAACCCGCACTTTGGCCCCTCGTAAGCCTCTGGCCCTATGACGTCTGCGTTTGGACGATTGTTGCGAGCTACGCTCGGGATGTTGTTACTTTGCCTTGTTCATTTTGCTCGGATAGGCCGCCATAAAGGCGCTGGCGCCCATAACCGGTACAGTTACGATCACTACCGCCCACACTAGCCGTTGGCCTTCGCTGAGCGGCGCCTCGTCGATCTTTCCGAGTGCGCGCAACATCAGCACAACCCACGCAACCACTAGGGCGAGATTTACCAGTTGAAACACCACCATTGCCCAGTTAATGCCTTGCATTTCCATATGCGTGTATCCTTTGTTCTCAAGCGTGCAGTCAGGATTGCAGCGAATAATCATAAATTGGGGGCCGACTGCGCCCGAACCGACTGTTGATGAGCCGCCAATGAGAAGCGGCAATCAAGCCGCCCATGATTGCCAATTAGCAAGATTTTACATCGTTCATCATAGCAGATTGGTGCAGACAGGAGGCTCTTTGTATGCAATCGACGACATTATCAGCGCCATCGGCTCGCCTGCGGGCATGGCCGTGGCTGTTGCTCCCGCTGATCGGCCTGATCACACTTGCCGTCTGGATCCCATGGCCTGAATTTGATTATCGCCTACCCGGTGATCCGGCCAACCCGCTCGGTAATCCATTTCACTTCTGGGTCATCACAGCGGCCGGCGTCCTGGCGCTGGTGCTGGGTTTGCTCATGGGTGAAGCCGCGCGGCGGCGTGAGGATGCACGGGTGTTGTTGCTTGCGCTCGCAATGCTCAATGCCGCTGCAGCAGTGCTGTTGCACGCGCTCGCTACGCCCAATGTACTGGTTCAGGGGCGGAATGTCGGCTTTGTGATCGCTGCTCCGGTTGGCCTGGTGATCGCGTCGATCTTTACGGCTGCCAGTGCGCTTGAGTTGCGGCCTACGCTGGCTCGGCGCATTGTAGCCTGGCAAGAGTTGCTGCGGGCCCTCGTCTTCGGCTTCTGGCTGATCTTCGGTCTGTTTGCGTTACTGCAACTGCCCCCACTCAGTCTCGCCCCGGACCCAGAGTTGATCGAACTGCCGCTCTTCTTTTGCTTAATCGGACAGACGCTTGCGCCGGGAGTACAGTGGCCCGGCACCGTGGCGCTGCTCGGCGCAACCGGCCTCTATGGCTTCGCTGCCATCCGTTACCTGGGACGTTTTCGGCGCGCGCCTTCGATCGTACTGCTGGCGCTCGGCAGTGCGAGCGTGCTACTGGCGCAGATCAGCTTTAATGTCGGCCTGGCGCGTACCTGGCATCTGAGTTGGTGGCAGTGGCATGTGCTGGTGCTGGTCGCTTTTGGATTGATGGCCTTCAGCGTCTATCGTCAGTACCGGAGTGAGGGCAGCACCCGTCCGGTATTCGATAGCCTCTACCTCGAAGAGACGGTTGAGCGCATCCGCCAGGAATATGGCGGTGCGCTCGAAACGCTGGTCGATTCATTTCAGCGCCGCGCTGAACAGCCGATCGGCGTCGATACTCCGCCCGTGAGTGCGGCTGTGGCGGCCCAATTCGGCTTGAGCGATGGACAGGCGGCGGTGTTGGAACGTGCTGCTGAAGCGCTGGCCCATGAACGCGAGCAGATTGAGCGCCTCGGCGCGTTGGTGGCGATTGGCCAGGAGAGCAGCGTGATCCAGCAGGAAGAACAGCTTCTCCGTCAGGCGTTGGGGTTGAGTAGCGCCGCCTTCCGGGCTGATCAGTTTCAGATCGGGTTGGTGCAGGAAGGTCGGCTCGACTTTGGCGCTGATTTGAGCAGTGGCGTAACTGTTGCCGTCGACCCCGAACAGCGCCAGCATTTGCTCAGCCAGGCCTTGCGTGAACGGCGCCCCGCCGAGACTGATCAGGCGATCGTGTTGCCGCTGCTGGTCAAAGGCCGGCCGGCCGGCGTGTTGGAGGTACGGCGCAGCCTGGGCGTCTTCGCCGAGCGCGACCGCTGGCTGCTCCGTTCGCTCGCTACCCAGCTCTCGGTAAACCTTGAGAATGCGCGGCTGTATCGCCAGATCGACCAACTGTTTCGTCAGTATATGCCCGCCAGTGTGGCCACGGCCCTGATCAGCGACCCGACGCAGGCAGCCTTGGGCGGCGCCGAACGCGAGATCACGGTTCTCTTCGGCGATCTGCGTGGTTTTACGAGCCTGAGCGAACGGCTTAGTCCGCCGGAATTAGTGCAATTACTCAATCGTTATTATGGTGCGGCCAGCCAGATGGTATTGGAGCAGGGCGGCACGATCGATAAATTCATGGGCGACGCGATGATGGCCTTGTTTAACGCCCCGGCCCATCAGCCTGATCATGCGCTGCGCGCCTGCCGCGCCGCGCTCGCGATGCAACAGGCCATTGCGCCCATCGCCGCCGAGTCGCCTGATCTGCCGCGTTTCGGGATTGGGATCAACACCGGCTCAGCGCTGGTGGGAAATATCGGCAGTGAGGCCATCCGCAACTTCACTGCGATTGGCGATACAGTTAACCTCGCCTCGCGGCTGCAATCCCGTGCTGAAGGCGGGCAGGTCTTGATCAATGCGGCAACGTACGCTCTGGTGCGCGAGCATGTTGATGTGCGCTCACTCGGCCAGATTCAGGTCAAAGGCAAGCAAGCGCCAGTTGAGGTGTATGTGCTGCTGGATGTGCGCTGATTTGTGTAAGGGCGGCTCGCGAGCCGCCCTTACACTAGCTGTCCCACGTAAGTTCAACAAACACCGCATCACCCTCAATGGACACCGGATAAATTGGCACACGCAGGCCAACTGGCGGTACAATACTCTTTCCGGTACGGATGTCGTAGGTCCAGCCGTGCCATGGACAGGTAACGGTGTGCTCGATCAATACGCCCGCCGAGAGTGGCCCACCTTCGTGGCGGCAACTATCGCCAAAAGCATAGATTGTGCCGGCGATATTGGCCAGCGCGATCGGTAGCCCATCTACCTCGACGTAGAGTAAGCGGCCCGGCGGCAGATCGGCGCGTTCGGCCACGCGCACCCATTCGTTGGTCATCGTACTACCTATGTTCATACATTGACACGCGCCCGCTAAATGCTATACAGTAGCATAACAAATTTCTATCGCTTCAGCGTTTACAGCCAAATTGCATCGCGTAGCCCTACGCGCCATAGTACGGGTGTCACCATGTCGCCGATCGCCATCAACCAGCGCCAACTCGAGACGTTAAGCCAGCTCCTGATTGCCGGCGGTCACCATGACGTTGCTGAATTACTTGCGGCTTCGCTCGACCGGCTCGTCGCCTTTTGGCCCGCGCAGGCGGGCGCGCTGCTCTATATGACGCCGTATGGTGAGACTGTTCGGCTTACGCATGGCCAACTCGATGACGAGACGCGCAATTTGATCGATCAGGCCCGGCAGAGTTTTAGCCGGCAAGATGGCGACGACGAGCCGATTGTTGGTTCGTACTCGCTCGATGGCGGGCGTGATCTGATCGAGTTGCCGCTCCAGAGTGGCGGTCAGGGCGTCGGTTTGCTGCACCTTGTGGTGAACGGCCAGGATGTAAGTGGGCGCTCGGGCGGCTCGAATCAGTTGGACGAAGACCTGATGGTGCTGCTCGTGCGCGCCATCGGCGGTGAGGCCGATAAGCTGGCGATGCTGCGGCGGGCCGAGCGCGATCTGCGTGAGCTGCATTTATTGTATGAGATCGGCCAGTCGCTGGCGGTGAACCTCGATCTGGCCAGCCTGCTCAACGATATTCTTGTGCGCGCCCCGCGTGTCGTCGGCGCCGAGCGCTGTTCAATTTTGATGTTGGACGAGGCGCGCAACGAACTGGTGCTCGAAATTCCTGGTGAGACGCGGCAGTATCGCATGCCCGCCGATCGCGGCATTGCCGGCTGGGTTGTTACGCATGGTGTCGGCCAGATTGTGAATGATGTCGAACAAGATTCGCGCTGGTACGACGGCATTGGCCGCGAGGCCGAGTTCGTCACCCGCTCGATCATCTGTGTGCCGATGCGTATTCAGGATCGCGTGATCGGTGCAATGCAGCTACTCAACACGCTGGATGGGCGGCCCTTTACCGAGCAAGATATGCAATTACTCACGACGCTCGCCTCACAGGCCGCGATTGCAATCGAGAATGCGCGGCTTTACCAGAGCTTAAAGGCTGAACGTGATCGGTTGCTGAGTAAAGAGGCCGAGGTACGCTCGGCCATTGCCCGCGATCTGCACGACGGCCCCACGCAGAGCGTCGCTGCAATTGCGATGAATATCGAGTTCATCAAGAAGCTGTTCAAGGCCATGCCTGAGCGCTTGCCCGCCGAGCTCGATACACTCTCGGAACTGGTACACAAAACCACGAACGACATCCGCACGCTGCTCTTCGAGTTGCGGCCACTGGGCCTGGAAACGCAGGGTTTGCTGATGACGCTGCAACAATATGTCGAGCGCTGGCGTGATCCGTCAGGCGCCAACACCCGGCTGCGCCTCGAAGCGCCGGCGAACATGCCGCGCCTGCCTGCCGAAATCGAAGCCGCAGTCTTTATCATTATTCAAGAGGCGGTGAATAATGCGCGTAAGCACGCCCGTAGCGACGTGATTACGATTTACCTCTACACGGAAGAAGACGCCTTTATCGCTAGCGTGCGCGACCGGGGGCAGGGCTTTAACATTGCCCTGGTGGAGAGTACCTACAATAACCGGGGTAGCCTGGGCTTACTGAACATGAAAGAACGTGCCCGACTGATCGGCGCCGAATTCCGGCTGCGCTCCGAGTCAGGCCAGGGCACGACGGTTGAGTTGCGAATTCCGTTGTAGGACGCTGGTGAGCCTGACAAATGTCAGGCTCACCAGCAGCATTAGCCTAGCGCTTCTTTCATCAACTGCGCAATATCGGTGGGCAACCGCGCCACCTTCACCCCGACAGCCTCCAGGGCCGCGATCTTCTCCTGAGCCGTGCCCTCGCCACCGCTGATAATCGCGCCGGCATGGCCCATGCGCTTGCCTTCAGGCGCTGTCTGTCCGGCAATGAAGCTTACCACCGGCTTGGTGACATTGGCGGCGATATACCGCGCAGCCTGGATCTCCGCATCGCCGCCGATTTCACCGATCAGCACAATCGCCTCCGTCTGCGGGTCGGCCTGAAATAACTCCAAGACATCAATAAAACTCGTGCCGATGATCGGGTCGCCGCCGATGCCGACGATCGTGCTCTGGCCAATACCAAGCCGCGTCAGTGCATCAACTGCCTCGTAGGTCAGTGTGCCCGACTTGCTTACCACACCGACCGGGCCGGGGGTGGCAATATTGCCTGGAATAATGCCGACTTTTGCTGCGCCGGGCGTGATCAGACCTGGGCAGTTCGGCCCGATCAGCCGCGCGCCGTGCTCCTGCACAAACGCATAGGTGCTTACCATGTCGAGCGCTGGGATGCCCTCGGTAATACAGACGATCAGCGCAATACCTGCCGCTGCCGACTCACGAATTGCGTCGGGAGCAAACGCGGCCGGCACGTAGATCACCGCCACATTCGCCCCGGTTGCTGCAACGGCCTCACGCACGGTATTGAACACCGGCACCTGGTCGTCGATTGCGCGCTGACCGCC
Source organism: Chloroflexales bacterium (assembly GCA_038247995.1). Classification (GTDB taxonomy): domain Bacteria; phylum Chloroflexota; class Chloroflexia; order Chloroflexales; family Chloroflexaceae; genus JBBRUG01. The sequence goes on from JBBRUG010000060.1 coordinate 20,072, forward strand.
GCGCCCCGGCACCACGCCCGCCACTACATTCGTCCCATAGGCGACCATCTGGCGGGTATGAAATTCGCCCTCTTTGCCGGTAATCCCCTGCACAAGCAGGCGGGTGTTCTTGTCGATCAGGATGCTCAACGACTCCTCCTCTGTGAATGAAAAATGCGAAGTGCAAAAGGCAAAACCTGGCGCTCCACTTTGGCGTCTTGATTTTGCCCTTGCATTGATCTAATATCCGTCAGCTTGCTGTGAGCGATCAGTTTGTTCGCCCTCAGCGGCGCGCACAATGGCAACGCCTGCCGAGGCGCCGATGCGGGTTGCGCCGGCGGCGATCATGGCCTGGGCATCGGCGAGGGTGCGGACGCCGCCGCTGGCCTTGACGCCCACTTCCGGGCCAACCACCCGTCGCATCAGCGCAATGTCGGCCACGGTAGCGCCGCCGCCGGAAAAGCCGGTGCTCGTCTTTACGAAATCGGCGCCGGCGCGGGCGGCCAGTATGCACGCAGCGATCTTCTCTTCGTCGCTGAGCAAGCCGGTCTCGATGATCACCTTCACCAGCGCGCCCTGAGCGTGGCCGGCTTCAACAACGTTGCGAATGTCGGCGGCGACCTCGCCATACAAACCGGCTTTGAGCGCGCCGATGTTGATCACCATGTCGAGCTCACGCGCGCCGTTGCCGGCGGCCTGAGTCGCCTCAAAGACCTTCGTTTTGGTGGTGGTGGCGCCGAGCGGGAAGCCAATCACGGTACAGACGGCCACTGGCACACCCTTGAGTTGGCGCACGCACAACGGCACGTGGGTGGGATTGACGCAAACGCTGGCGAAGCGGTACTGTTGCGCTTCGGCACAGAGTTGGACGATCTGTTCCGGGGTTGCTTCGGGCTTGAGCAGCGTGTGGTCGATGTAGGCGGCTAACGGCGTATCGGAGCGGGGTGACGCCGGCGCTTCGGCCAGGCGGGCGCCGGTCGGCAGGCCGGGGATCGCCTCCAGGCGGGCAGTTACCTGCGCGATTAACGCATCCATTCGCGCTTCCTTCGTATCGATGTCTGTCGGTGCAGCAAACGCGTTTCATTGCGGCATTCATTGTAGCACAGGTCGCTCGTTGCCTTGCATGTAGTGTTGGGCAAGGCGGAGGTCGGTCCAACCCCAGCTGCCTTTCATCCCCCGGCCCCCTGCCTTGCAGGTGTAGGGTTTTTACAGGATCGCGTCCCAATGCGCTATTCCCCGCATCCCCCCAGCCCCCTGCTCCCTCACGTGGAGCAGGGGGAGCCGCCGCAGATTCGGCGTCCTGATGCTGTCGGAAGCCCCGCTCCC
>JBBRUG010000061.1:0-21131 GCA_038247995.1 Chloroflexales bacterium
GTTAAATCGACCCCAGGGTAGGCCCAAGATGCATGCAGCGTTACTAGGTCGGTGACGACGGTGATCACCCGGAAAGGGAGTTTCCGTGCCCGGCGTGCAGCAACTACAAAGCGATGCACGAGCGGATGCGTTACCACCACTACCCGCGGTTGGGCCTCAACCAGCAGGCGGCTGATATTACGCCGGGCTGTGATCAGCACCAGCCGCGAAAGCATATCCACCCGCCGGGCGCCGTTGGTGAGCTGGAATGTCAGATCGTAGAGGCGTAGCCAACGGGTCGAGAGTTGATCATACAGCGATGGAGCGTTACTGACGCCGGGAAAAGCCGTCAGGCGCAGGATATCGGCGATCGACCAGTTGAGCCGCGCATCGCTTGCCTCATCGAGCGCGGCACTAATTGCCACGGCTGCACTACGATGACCGCCGCCGGTATCGGAGATTGCAAAAAGAACATCAACCGGCCCAGAGGACATCAGTGCGACTCCCTTCCTGAAAGATGGATAAAGCCAAAAGGTAACCTGATCGATGCTGGCGATTGGGACTGGTTGACGTAACGGATATTCAGGATTCCGGCTCGGCCATTCGTTCGCTCTTTATTGTGCGAACCATAACAGTATCGTACCATACCAACAGGGTGCGCTATTTCACGTTGTTCCAGGTTCTTGGTTCTGCATGTTGCATTGACATGCCTGATCTGGCGATGTACAATGCAGCAACCTTTAACACAGCCCTGTGAGGCTGTGAAGGAGCAATCAGATGTTTGATGTTCTACACCGCGCTGGTGGCTTGATCAGTGAAACCCGAACCCCTTTCTTGTGGGGTTGCGGGTTTTTTTGTCGCTTCCGCAGCGTGTCCGCTGGATGTTCGGGCTATCATCCAAGAATTTGGCCGTCTGGTGGGGGCCTGCGCGAATTCTGCCCCCTGCCGCCAGACCTGCAGAGGTGTCGATGACTGAACGTAAACAGATTCTTACCCCCGACGATATCCGCCGGGCGCTTGTGCGGATCGCTCACGAGATCGATGAACGCAACGGCGGCCTCACCGATGTCATCCTCGTTGGCATCAGGCGTCGCGGCGTCCCGCTTGCCGAGCGGATCGCGTCCGCCATCGCCGACTTCGAGGGTGTGCGCGTTCCCGTAGGCCAGCTTGATATTACCCTCTATCGCGATGATCTGCGTCTGCGTGGCCCCGCGCCATTGGTGCGCAAAACTGCCATTCAGACCGACCTGACCGGGAAGGTTGTGGTGCTGGTCGATGATGTGCTCTTCACCGGGCGTACCGTGCGCGCCGCACTCGATGCGATCGCCGATCTCGGGCGCCCCTCGCGCATCCAACTCGCTGTTTTGATCGACCGTGGCCACCGTGAACTGCCTATTCGCGCCGATTTTGTCGGCAAGAACGTGCCGACTGCCCGTGATGAGCGCGTCGATGTGCACCTGCGCGAAATCGATGCTGTCGATGAGGTTGTGATCGAACGGGATGCGTAGCGGCGGGTTGCAACCCACTCCTGCGTGCCCACCCCTACGCGCCGTTATCTACCTGAAGGCATGCACATGACGATTGATAGTCTGGTCCGTCGCCACGTTATCGACCTCGACGACTTCACGCCGACTGAAATTATGGAGGTGTTGGAGACGGCTGAGAGTATGAAGGAAGTTCTAGCGCGTGAAATTAAGCAGGTGCCGACGCTGCGCGGACGTACCGTAGTGAATATGTTCTTCGAAGAGAGTACGCGCACGCGGATCTCCTTCGAATTGGCCGCCCGTGCGCTCTCGGCGAATGTGGTCGCCTTCAGTGCGCGTGGGAGCAGCGTGGAAAAGGGCGAGTCGCTGATCGATACCGTGCGAACGCTCCAGGCTCTCGGCACCGATATTGTCGTAATCCGCCATAGTCACTCCGGCGCGCCCTACCTTGTCGCTCAGCACTTCCGCGGCGCCGTGATTAACGCCGGTGATGGCCTTCATGCGCATCCCACTCAGGCCCTGCTCGATCTGTTCACCATCCGCGAACGCCTCGGTAGCCTGGAAGGGCTGAAGGTGGTGATTGTCGGCGATATTGTGCATTCGCGGGTAGCGCGCTCGAATATCTGGGGGCTGACGAAGATGGGCGCTCATGTGACCCTCTGCGCCCCGCCGACGCTGCTTGGCCCGCCGAGCTACTGGACATCCACCTGGCCGCAGGTGACGATCAGCCATAAATTTGATACCGCCCTGGAGGGCGCCGATGTTGTGATGGCGCTCCGGCTACAAAAAGAGCGCCAGCAAGCCGGCTTGTTGCCGACGCTGCGCGAATACAGCCAGGCCTATGCGATTACGCCCGAGCGGGTGGCGCGCCTGGGTGCGCATACGCTGATCATGCACCCCGGCCCCATGAACGAAGGCGTCGAAATTATGCCCGAAGCCGTTACAGCACCCAATTCCGTGATCGAAGACCAGGTGACGAATGGGGTGGCTGTACGGATGGCGCTGATGTATCGTCTCGCATAGGGGTGGATCGCGACACGCTCCCCGGCATCCCAATGCGCTGTTGAATGGAATCACTTTATGCGCTACCTGATCAAAAATGGTTCGATTATCGACCCGGCCCGGCGCGTGGCTACCGTAGGCGATGTACTTGTTGCCGACGGCAAAGTCGCGCAGGTCATCGACCTTGCCGAGATGCACGCCGATCCTGAACTTCCTGGCGACGATGTTGAGGTGATTAATGCGCGCGGTTGCGTGATCGCGCCAGGCTTCACCGACCTGCACACGCACCTGGGCGAGCCGGGCGACGAGCACAAAGAAACGATCGCCAGCGGTACGCGGGCGGCGGCCCACGGCGGATTTACCAACGTGTGTATTATGCCCGACACGCGTCCGACGCTCGACACTGCCGCTGTTGCCCGCTACATGCGCCAGATCGCCCAGCACGAGGGCCATGTTCACGTCGATCTCATCGGGGCCTTAACGCTCGGTCGGGACGGCGTAACCCTGAGCACCATGATCGAACTCGCCGAAGCGGGCTGTATCGCCTTCAGCGACGCCGATCGCAGCCTGGCCGATGCCGGGTTGATGCGCAATGCAATGGCCTATGCCGCCGCGCTGGGCCTGCCGGTGATGACCCATTGCGAAGACCCGCACCTCAGCGCCGGTTGGGCGATGCACGAAGGCGCCGTGAGTGTGCGGTTAGGCTTAACCGGTACGCCGGCCGCAGCCGAAACGGCGCTCATCGCCCGTGATATTGCCCTTGCGGAAGTCACCGGCGTACATCTGCACATCTGCCATGTCAGCACTGCCGGCGGTGTTGCGCTCATCCGCGCTGCCAAAGAGCGTGGCGTTCATGTTACCGCCGAAGTAACACCGCATCACCTTACGCTCACCGAGCGCTGGGTGCTGGGTAACTTGGGCAGCGAGGAGGCTGATCCCGCTGTAGCGAAGAGCAGCCGGAAGCGTAAATCGACGAGCGCTTCGGAAATTGGCCTGCGCTCGTGGCTCAATCCGACTCTGCTGCCGCCCTATGACGCCGGCACGCGGGTTCAGCCGCCCTTGCGCACGGATGCTGATGTTGAGGCCTTGATTGCCGGCCTGCGCGACGGTGCAATCGATGCGATTGCTACCGATCATACGCCCCAGGCAATTGTCGACAAAGCTTGTGAGTATGGCCTGGCGGCGCCCGGTATCAGTGGCCTAGAGACAGCGCTTGGCCTGGTGCTAACCCTCGTGCATCGTGGTGAAATGGATTTGGTAAATACAGTTTCCAAACTCACCGAAGGCCCGGCTCAGGTACTTGGCCGCTCGCCGGCTACTCTCCGGCCCGGTGCGCGCGCCGATCTGGTGATCTTCGATCCCGATTATGCCTGGACGGTTGATGCTGATCGGTTTGTCTCCCGTTCCCATAATACGCCCTTGCACGGGCAAAAACTCAAAGGCCGAGTGATGCTGACGATGGTTTCCGGGGCAATTGCGTTCCGCCAGGAGGGCTTTGGCACCGGCGCGACCAAAAAGACTCAGGCTTCGCGGCTCAAGGGCATCCTGAATAATGATTGACGGCGTAGCAGCGCGTCACAATGCGTACCTACGCCAATGCACCTTCCCACGATCGCACTCCTGCGCAATTGTGAATTTCTTTACAGTCTCAGTGATGTCTCGACTCGTCCGGTAATACGACTATGGCTTTCTAAAGCCATAGTCGTATTCGGCTTGACAGATTTGTGTGATCTATGTTAATGTTAATCAACCCAACAAGTGTCTAACGTAATGTTACGCCTGGACGGCGTCGAAACGCCTGGCCAAGTAGCCAGAGAACCCCGACTGATCCCGCAGTTAATTTGCAACACTCGTAGATGTGTGCATCTGTCGGCTCTGTTGCCGCTAACCCTTCTCCCGCATATTGCTGCAAGAGGGGGCTTGTTGGTGTTACAAGTGGGATGCCGGGCCGTGGTGGTCCTTCATCTAGATGTGAAGATTCTCTTGTAGGTAGGAGGTCCGCGTGAACCAGAAACGAATCTGGTCTTGGAACGCGCTGTTGTTGATCGCGATGCTTGTGCTCGCGGCCTGCGGCGGCACCCCCCCGGCTGCTCCGGCGGCCACTGAGGCGCCGGCTGCTGCGGCGACGGAAGCCCCGGCTGCTCCGGCGGCGACGGAAGCCCCGGCTGCTCCGGCGGCGACGGAAGCCCCGGCTGCTCCGGCGGCCACCGAGGCCCCGGCGGCGACGGAAGCTCCCGCTGCTGCCGAGCCGGGTGGCCGTCTGACTATCCTCTATTGGCAGGCTGTCACGATCCTCAACCCGCACCTTTCCAGCGGTACGAAGGATTACGACGGCGCGACGGTGATCTTGGAGCCGTTGGCCCGGCGCAACTCGTCCGACGAGTTGGTGCCGTACCTGGCCGCCGAGATTCCGACCGTTGAGAATGGCGGCGTGGCCGCTGATGGCACGAGCGTGACCTGGACGCTGAAGCCGGATCTGAAGTGGTCGGACGGCAGCGACTTTACCGTCGATGACGTCATCTTCACGTGGCAGTACTGCGCCGATGAGGCGACGGCCTGTACCACCAAGACGGCCTTTGACCCGATTGGGAACATCGAGGCCGTGGACGACACAACGTTCACGATCACCTGGGCTGAGCCGAACGCTGACCCGTACATCTCCTTCGTTGGCCCGAACGGCATGATTCTGCAGCAGGCGCAGTTTGGTACCTGTATCGGCGCTGCAGCCAGCACCGACGCGGCTTGCCAGGCAGCTAACCTGGCCCCGATCGGCACGAATGCGTACAAGTTGCTCGATTTCCGCCCCGGCGACACGGTAGTTTACGAGCGCAACCCCGAGTATCGCGCTGCCGACGACGTCTTCTTCGACGAAGTCGAGATCAAGGGCGGCGGCGACGCCACCTTGGCAGCTCGTGCTGTCTGTGAGACGGGCGAGGTCGACTTCGCGTGGAACTTGCAGATCCCGAAGGCCGTGCTGGAGCCGATCCTGGCGACCGGCAACTGCGACCCGATCGCCGGTGGTTCGTTCGGCGTCGAGCGGATCGTGATCAACTTCGCCAACCCCGATCCGGCCTTGGGCGATCTGCGCTCCGAGCCTGATCAGCCCCACCCCTTCATGACCGACCTGGCTGTGCGTCAGGCGATCAACCTGGCGATTGACCGCGCATCGATCGCCGAGCAGCTCTACGGCCCCACCGGCGTGCCGACCTGCAACCCGCTGGTTGTGCCGGCTGCCGTGAACTCGCCGAACACGATCTGTGAGCGTGACGTTGCTGCGGCCAATGCATTGCTCGATGAGGCCGGTTATGTCCTCAACGGCGCCGTGCGCGAGAAGGACGGCGTGCCGCTAATCGTTAGCTTCCAGACCTCGATCAACACCCTGCGCCAGGGCGAGCAGGCGATCATTCAGGCCAACCTGGCTGAGATCGGCATTCGGGTTCAGGTCAAGGCGATTGACGCGGGTGTCTTCTTCGGTGGTGATCCGGGTAACCCGGATACGCTCGGTAAGCACTACACCGACATGCAGATGTACACCACCGGCCCCAGTTCGACCGACCCGCAGCCCCACCTCCAGGGCTGGACGTGTGACGAGCGCAACAGCAGCGCGAACCAGTGGAACAGTGGTGGCGATGGTCGCTACTGCAACCCCGAGTACGATGCCCTCTTCGAAGAGTTGACTACGGAATTGGATCTTGATCGCCGCGCCGAGTTGGCGATTCAGCTGAACGACATCCTGGTCAACGATGTCGCGGTGATTGCGCTGATCAATCGCCAGACCCCGAATGCCAAGCTGACGAACCTTGAAGGCCCGACCTTCAACACGTTCGACAGCAGCCTCTGGAACATCCACGAGTGGCGCCGCAGTTCGTAAGGTGATCTGACTTGGTGCCGGGGTGGTGTGGGGTATCCTATGCCACCCCGGTGCTCTGGCGTAATGCAGCCCGAGGAGCAATGCTATGACCCAATACATCCTGCGCCGGGTGCTGATCGCCATCCCGACGCTGTTCGTCATCAGCTTTGTGATCTATGCAATTTTGTCGCTCGCTCCGGGCGATCCCCTAGCTCAATTTGCCGCTAATCCGGCCATCCCCGAATCGACCCGCGCTCTGATCCGAACTCAGTTTGGCCTCGATCAGCCCTGGCCGGTGCGTTACGCGCGTTGGCTTGGGCAGGCGCTGCAGGGGAATTTCGGTTGGTCGTTCGCAACGCGCAGTCCCGTCTCCGATATTATCATGCAGCGGTTGCCGCAAACGCTCCAAGTAGTTGGTCTGGCCTATTTGATCGCAATCGCGATTGCCATTCCAATCGGCATTATTTCGGCGGTGCGCCAGTACTCGCTCTTCGACCAGGTGGCGACGTTCTTCTCCTTTGTGGGCTTCTCAGTACCCGCCTTCTTTACCGGCCTGATCTTAATTCTTGTCTTTGCGATTAATCTCAAATGGTTTCCCATTGTCTACAATACGACCCTCGAGATTGTCAGTTGGGAGACGTTCGTTCAGCAGGTACGCCAAATGTTCCTGCCGGTAACGGTGCTGGTGGTACAGCAAACTGCCGCGCTGACCCGCTTCATGCGTTCCTCAATGCTCGACAACCTTCCCCTCGACTATGTGCGTACAGCCCGGGCTAAAGGCCTTGCCGACCGGGTTGTGGTGCTGCGCCACGTCGTGTCGAATAGCCTGATCCCGGTGGTAACGTTGATCGCTCTGGGCATTCCGACGATTTTCGCCGGTGCGATTGTTACCGAGAACCTGTTCCGCGTGAATGGTCTCGGCGCGTTGCTCATTACGTCGATCCAGAACTCGGATACGCCAGTAGTGATGGCGCTCACCTTTATTTTTGCCATCCTCACGGTGACGTTTAACTTAGTCGCCGATGTGCTCTACGGCCTGCTCGATCCCCGCGTGCGCTACGGCTAAAGTGACGGCGGCTACGTACAAGCTCAGTGAGGAACCCTATGTCTGAAGCGAATCAGGCGCTTGATGCTAATGTAACCTCCAACACCGCCACGCGGCTCCAGCAACTTAGCAGCGGCATTGCCACCGGTAAGCCGCGTACGCTGCTCGGTGATGCATGGCGGCGCTTCCGTAAGCATCCACTGGCGATTGCAGGATCGTTCATTTTGGTCGTATTTACCCTGGCAGCGATCTTTGGTCCGCTGATCTATACGAAGAATCGCGATGCGCTCGACTTCGTGAATATCCTCGTTCCACCGGGCTCGCCGGGTTTCCCCTTTGGTTCCGACCATCTGGGGCGTGATCTGCTCGCTCGTTCGCTCTATGGCGGACGGATTTCGCTTGCGGTTGGCGTGGTTGCCATGGTGATCGCAATTGGCTTGGGTACGCTCGTCGGCGCTGTAGCGGGTTTCTTTGGCGGGCGGGTCGACCAGGCGCTCATGCGCGTCACCGACCTGTTCCTTGCGTTGCCGATCGTACCGCTGCTACTGCTCACGGTTTACCTGTTCCGTGATCCGGTGACGCGGGCATTTGGCCAGGTGCTGGGCATTTTTATCATTGTGGTAACAATGATCGGCGCTCTGGCTTGGATGCAGTCGGCGCGGATCGTGCGCGCTTCCTTCCTCTCGCTCAAGGAGAAGGAGTTTGTTGAGGCGGCAACTGCTCTCGGCGTCGGCAAGTGGCCGATTATGTTCCGCCATATCCTGCCCAATGCCTTCAGTCCTATTATCGTCGCTGCTACCCTGCAAGTCGGTACGGCGATCATCACCGAGTCGACGCTCTCGTTTCTTGGGGTAGGCTTTCCGCCCGACACGCCAACCTGGGGCCGACTCGTAACCGATGGCAGCGAGTATCTCCAGACCGCGCCCCATTTAGCGTTGATCCCGGGCGGGTTGATCTTTCTCGCCGTGCTTAGCATCAACTTCATGGGCGATGGTCTCCGCGACGCCCTCGACCCGCGCTCACGTCTGTAAGGTGTTCCTCTCGCTTCGTTTTGCTTACGGGCGGACCAATGTGTCCGCCCGTTGCTGATCATTTCCCCATAACCTTAGCTTGGCAGCGGACGGTATAGATAGCGTGTGTAGCCGCTATACCGACCCTTGCAAGCAATGGCTGAACGAACCAAACCTCAGCGCGGTATACCATCTGCGCGGCGTGCGTGGCTGAGCATCCTGATTGCCGGGTTGCTCAGTTTGGCTCTGGCGCTTGCCACCCAACGGGGCGCGCTCAACCTGCGTGAACTTATCACCGGCGGCGCTACGGTCATTGGCGTCGATCTCGGTTTGCCGCCCGAGCCGGCAGCGCTCCGCCACACCGACGAAGGTGCGATCGCCGTCTTCTTTACTACGCCTGCGCTTGTCTACCCCGATGTGCCGCGCAATCGCATTGCCCCACCGCATCTGCGTGCGATCCTGGCCGATATTGATCGGGCAACGCGCAGCATCGATTATGCTACCTTCGAGTATGGCCTGCAACCTGTTGCCGATGCCTTGGTGCGTGCCCATCGACGTGGTGTACGCGTGCGCCTCGCCCTTGATCGTGAGAATCTCATCGATCCGATTGAAGCACGCTTCGCCGGTACCCTTGAAGCGGTCGGCATTCCGATCGCCTGGGAAACCAGCACAGCTTTTTTGCATAGCAAGTTCATTATCGTCGATGAGCGGGTAGTCTGGACTGGCTCGTGGAATACGACGAATAACGACACGTATCGCAACAATAATAACCTGCTGCGGATCACTATTCCGCAGATTATTGCGAATTACCAAGCCGAATTTGCCGAAATGCACAGTGGGCGTTTTTCAACGAGTAAACGTACTCAGACACCTTACACGCTGGTTCAGACTCCTCAGTTGACTCTGATGAACGCCTTCTCACCGCGTGAACCAGTCGAGCCACAAATCATAGCGCTGGTAGAGCGGGCGCAGCACAGTGTCGAGTTTTTGGCTTTTTCGTTCACCAGTGATCCGCTGGGCGACATGCTGATCGACCGTCAGGCGGCAGGTGTGCAGGTGCGTGGGGTATTTGAGGGGCGGAATGCAAATGGGCTGGGGAGCGAATATGGGCGACTGAAAATGGCGGGGCTAGCTGTCTACACCGACGGTAACTGTTACACAATGCATCACAAAGTGATTATCATTGACAGTCGGATCGTGGTTACCGGTTCGTACAACTACAGTGTGCGGGCAGAGCGTACGAACGATGAAAACACCCTCATTATCGACGATCCGATCATTGCTGAGGCGTATCTTACTGAATTCGCCCGCGTCTATGGTCAAGCGCAGAATCCTACCCGATGTCAGTGAGCACGAAAAAACCGCTTCCCAAGTAGCGCGAGAGCGCAGATCGAAGGAGCGGCTTTCAGCTTGGCAACGGACAATGCAACGTGTAGCTGCGTTACCCCGTTAACTCGCCGACGCGCGTACGTAAAAGCATGGCGACTTGGCGTGCACGGGTCGGGCCAATGACGCGACTGGCACCGGCCTCTAGATAATCCACGGCGCTCAGGAGCTGTTCAGTGGTCGCAAAGCCAGGATCAGCGATAGCGGCCCGCTGCCAGGCTTCCTGGAGCAAACCTGGCGCCTGATCGCCGCAGAAATCGGCGGTGATGCGCTCAAACTCCGGCGCAACTGCATCATTAGAATGCGCCTCGCGCTTCTCAATTAGGCCGCTCTGGAGCAGTTGGACAATAATCTCGCAGGTACGAAACTCGCCGAGCCCACCGCGTTGGGCAATCTGGGCAACAGTATTCTTGCCGTTGACCATAGTCAACACGCGCCATTCTTCGGCTTCGAGGTTAATTTCGCTGGTGCCTGTGGTGGGGTTTGGCACCAGACGCGGCACAATCGTGAGCGTAGGTACGTGTTCCTGAATATGCGCCCAAGCGTCCTGGCGCATAACCCCTTCCATAATGATGATCTCGTTCGAAACGCTGATCGTTGGCGTTTCCAGGCTTATATCATCATGGAAACGGAACGGGCCGGCAGTAACCGTGAAGAACGTATAGACAGTTTCGAGTGGCGTCTGACCGGGCATTGCGGCGCCAATAATCTTCCCATCGCGGAAATAGATCCAGCCCTCAAGGGCCTGAACGCCGCGCTGCCCACGGATATGCACACCACCAGTCTTCTTGCTGAGATCGACTAGTTGGATAATATCGGTCAGCGGAAATTCGCTCAGTTCGCCTTCAAGTGCCATAGATGCCACCATTGATCAGCGGGCGTTTACAGCTTGCTAATTACCACTCGGCTAATGGCCCGCAATGTTTCAAAAACTCCGGTGCCCTTTGTGGCTACGGCCTCAACGCGGGGCCAATTCATTTTGTTGACGCCAAGGAAGTGATCCATTGTCTGCACGGAAGCGACGACATCTCGCGGTAAGTCACGCTTGTTGTATTGCAGAACCATCGGAAACTCAGCGAACTTCTTATTCTGGCGAGTGACATTCTGGGCCAACTCGCGGAGACTATTGACGTTCTCTTGCATCTTACTTTTATTTGAGTCGGCGACGAAGACGACGCCGTCGGCGCCATTGAGCACTGCGACCCGCGTCCGCTCATAGAGAACCTGGCCGGGAACCGTATAGAGGTGAAACCGGGTTTGAAAACCACGCACCTTCCCCAAGTCGAGGGGCAGGAAGTCGAAAAACAGTGTGCGTTCAGTCTCAGTCGCAATCGAAAGCAGGTCGCCTTTAACTTCTTTGGGCACCTGACTGTGAATGTACTGTAGATTTGTCGTCTTGCCACACATACCGGGGCCATAGTAGACGATTTTACAGTGGATCTCGCGCGCCGCAACGTTGATCAGAGCCATAGATCCTCTCAGATGCCGGTTCAGTCCTGCTGGCGAGGGCGCGGCATAGCGACCTGCGACGAAGCGCTGGACGCAACAGGCGCAACGGCGACCTAATCGCGGAAGAGCAGGTCGATGGTATCTTCCATCGAGGTGCGAAACGAAGAGCCAAGCACTTCATCGCGGGCTTTATGCACCTGACGTACGCGCTCAAGCACGGACGCAAGTTCATCGGTAGCCTTTTTGGTGAGCACTTTCACCAGCCCGATATGCGTGCCTTTATTGAAGATGATGCAGAGAATCCACTGCTCTTCGATCAGAGCAATGAAGATATTCTCGCGTACACCCTGTTGGAAGCTGGCCCGAAAGTCGCGTTCACGCAAGAGCTTGGCCACCTCGCGTGAGGATGCGAAGACGCCCGCGATCAGAGCGCCGAGGGCCGTAATGTCCTGCCGGTCACCATCACCCTTTGAGGAGATCACCTGACCGCTCTTGTCGAGTAACAGTGCGTAGTCGCTGCCCGTATCTTCGACCAGACGACCGAGGCACTCCTCGATCTGGGCGATCTCTTCACTCGGAACAATGATGCTCGTCAGCTGTGGATCCATCGGTACCTGCCTTACACGTGAGGAGTTCCGGGCCGTCGGCCATACTGTAACAAATTATAGCACATAGCAGCTTAGATAGCGCTCAGCGCATCGATCATATCGTCGCGATGCTTTGCCACCAGAAAGCGCACATACCCCAGGTCATCACGGGCGTTTGCAAGCAGTAACAGCATCGCATCGCTGCTGATCGGCTCGATCAGCACCAGCCCGTATTCATATTCCAGGGTTGTCTGGATCGGCCCACCTTTGTCGATCTCACGACCTAAGGCGTCGGCCATCGCCAACCCGTTGGATGCTACAGCGCAGATCGCATCGACGTCGACGCCCGGACTGGCCGTGCTCTCGATCAACAATCCGTCGGTGGCAACGACTGCCGCCAGTTCAATACTGTCGACGGTGCGAAAACGACCAAGCAAGTTGCGCAGCTTACTGCTCATACAATGCGACTCCTCGGCGCACGCACCAGAATGGGCTACGCCGCCAGTGTATTATGACATAGAGCGCTAACGACGGTATGACCGGAACCGGTTCGCTACAGTTCACCATTCGAATTGCTGCGATCACGTTCTTTGGGCGGGCGCCCGGTCCGGATATTGCGCAGCGAGTGGATCGTCGCCGCGATCGCACGATCAGCCCAACCGTAGATGGTAGGGCGACTCTTTTCCAGTTCGTCGGCGATCTGCGTGACATTCGTGCGATACTCGGGGTCAAAGGTGGCCAGGTTAATCCGGGCTGAGGCAACAATCTGCTGAATCTCGTCTTCGGTCAGGCCATGCTCGCGGATGAGCTTCTTCGCCCGCTTGCTAGTCAGATCGAGCTGCATACAGGTGCTCCTCGCCAATACTCGCTGGTGCGCATTGGCAGCCCGCTGCTAACCTGGCGGGTGTAAGTATTTATTATAATAACATGCACTAGGTGGGCTGTCGAGTCCCGTTTGTAAATAGTATCCTTGGTAGAATGGGTGCAGCAGCTTGGCATGCATTTGACCGATCCCTTTCCCATGCCGCAGCATATAATCCATGGATTGTATCGGCCATAAAAGCGCCTTTCTTAGCCCTGCTCATGCCAATTAAATATTAACAGGTGGCTCATGAGAACATGCATGTCCCCATGAGCCAGTGTAAAGTTTTGTCAGGATGGCTTCAGGCAGGGCGTATGGTACAATAAGTGCTCGGAGGCCCGCATGATTGAGCCGAGCGACCATCGTTTACGCCAGCGTGAATATCTGCTGGAGATTAGTCGCGCCCTAACGGCCCAGCTCGATGTCACCAGTGTGTTGAACCTGGTGATTAAATATGCCGTTGAGATGCTGGTCGGTACGTCGGGTTTGATTGCGATCTACGATGATGAGGGCGGCGATGAGTTGCGCATCCGCGCCTCGGCGCAGCTCGAACGAGAGCTCTGGCCTGCCTTCGCCCCCCTCTTGCACTTGTCCCTACCCGATCTGCCCCGCCGCGGGGTGCATGTGCTGCGTGAAGTCGCCGCCGATACAGGCCTCAGTTTGCGCCAGATGATCGCCCTGCCGCTCACTATGCGTGGAACGCCGGTTGGCGTCATCTATGTGTTTCGGGCCGCCGTTAATGTGGCTTTCTCCACCGACGACCGCCAACTGCTGCAGGATTTCGCCGATCAGGCCGCAATCGCGGTGTTTAATGCGCGGCTCTACCAGGGTGTGTTACGGGAGAAACAACACCTCGATGCGTTGATCGAGCAGTCGGCCGACGGAGTGATGATTATTGATAGCCGTTGGCGGATCACCACCTTCAACCACACGATGGAACAACTCACCGGTTGGGCGCGTGAGGAGGCGATCGGGCGTCCGTGCGCGGAGGTGCTTGGTATTCATACCAGCCAGGGCGTTAATATTTGCCTCACCGATTGCCCGCTGCAGCGCCTGCCGCACCTGACGAACCCAGTTGTGGAAGGACGGGTTACCGATCGTGCGGGGCGTGAACTGTGGGTGCAGAGCCGCTATGCCGCCCAACGCGGCCCCGGCGGGATATTTCTCGGCGCGATTGCCAATGTGCGTGATATTACTGCTCAGAAGCGCGAAGAAGAGCGCCAGAGCACTTTTATTTCGGTGGTTTCGCACGAACTGCGCACGCCGGTGAGCATCATTAAAGGCTATGCTGAAACGCTCTTGCGCGACGATGTGACCTTTACGCCAGAACAATATCAGGAAGGCTTGCAGGTGGTCGCCGAGGAGGCGGATCGGCTGGGACGGCAGATCCAGGATCTGCTTGATGTGTCGCGCCTGACTGCCGAGGGTGTGCGCCTCGATGTGAGCGATTGGCCGCTTGGGCAGCTCGTCGCCGATGTGGTGCGCGGATTTGCCGCCCAGACTGAGGGCCGTTTCGAGTTCGAGTTGCGCATCCCCGACGATATGCCGCCTATTCATGCCGACTATGAGCGCATCCGCCAGGTGCTGACCAATCTCGTTTCAAATGCGGTGAAGTATAGCCCTGATGGTGGGGTGATCCGCATTGGCGGGTGGCCTGAGAGTGATGTAGCAATGGTTTACGTATCCGATCAGGGGATCGGCATTCCGCCCGAAGAACAGGAACAGATTTTTCAACGTTTCTATCGGGTCGATAATCGGCTCCGTCGCGAAGCTCAGGGCAGTGGGCTTGGGCTGTATCTAGCGCGGGCCATTGTCGAAGCGCACGGCGGGCGGATCTGGGTCGAAAGCCAGCTCAGTCGTGGCTCGCGCTTTATGTTCACATTGCCGCTTGGGCGGCGGCGGCTTGCAGGAGATACAGTCGGACAATTCGCAGTTTGACAGTCGCGCAGTCTGACAGTTCACAGTTCACAGTTCGTCGGTTAATGTGGGTCAATCCATATTTAGTACTTAGCACTGCATATGTTCCACAAACGCGTCATCGGCGCCCTGGCATTTCTGTTATTCCTTGCCGTTGCTTTGGGGCAGGGGTTGCTCGCGTTGCTCTGTCTGGCGCTGATTCTGGTGGCGGGCATGGCCGGTCTGTGGAGTCGCTGGTCGTTACTGCGCGTCAGTTACACCCGTACGCTCAGCCAGACGAGGGCTTTTCCCGACGATGACGTTGAACTGACGATCCGGATCACCAATCGGAAAGTGCTGCCGTTGGCGAGTTTGCAGGTGCTTGACCATTTTCCGGCGGGTTTACAGTTGCTCAATGCACCGGTCTTTGCGCGCAGTGCTACCAGCGCGCAATTGCTCAACCGGCGCACCAGCCTGCGTTGGTATGAAAGTGTGGTCTGGCGTTATACACTGCGCTGCCCAACCCGCGGCGCCTATAAGATTGGGCCGGTGGAGTTGACGAGCGGTGACCCGTTCGGGATTTACACCAGCGATGCGCTGCTGCCGACATATGATCGTTTGCTTGTCTACCCGCGCCTGTTGGCATTGCGTGAGCTTGGTTTACCGGCGCACAATCCGCTGGGCGATGTACGCGCCGGCTTGCTGCTACGCGATCCGCTGCGGGTAGTAGGCGTGCGTGACTACGCGCCCGGTGATCCGCTGAAAGATGTGCATTGGGGGGCCACCGCCCGCACCGGCAGCTTGCAAACCCGAATCTATGAACCAACGACCTCGCACGTGCTGGCGATCTTTCTCGACCTCGATACGTTCGAGTACTATTACGAAGGGATCGATCCGGTGCAGGTCGAACGCATGATTAGCGCCACAGCAACGCTGATGCAGTCCGGTCTTGAAGCCGGCTACGCGGTGGGCCTCTATGCCAATGGCGCCCCGGCTGAAGATGAACATCTGGCGCGGCTGCCACCGGGCCGGAGTCCCTCCCAACGCGGGCAGATCCTGGCGACCCTGGCGCGGCTGACTGCCTATTCGGTGACGCCGATCAGCCGTCTGTTGCAACTCACCGCCCATGACCTGGCGCCGGGCAGTACGGTGCTGCTGATCAGTTGTGTGAACAGCGAAAGTCGGCGGGCGGCGCTGCTGCGGCTGCGTGAGTTGGGCTATCGGGTGGCGTGGCTCGCCATGGGCGACGAGATACCGCAAGTGCCGGGTGTGCGCGTGCATCATGCACCGCCATTGGAACAAGCGGAACGGGCGGCGTAGGGGATGATCATCCGCAGATTGCGCAGATGACGCAAATGGCATGGTGCAAGATGGCATGGTGCAAGATGGTTGCACATCCCCATACCTCTGGGGGGTAATGTAGATTACAGAAATGGCCGCAAGCTATATGGTATACTTGCCTCGGAATGCCGTGTAACGCCGGGCAGTTGATCATGACTGTTCAGGTGTGATGCGTTGCTACGAAGCGCCACAACTAGAGATGTAAGGAGTTTATTATGCACAGCAAGGTCGTCATCATCGGTTCGGGGCCGGCGGGTCTAACCGCCGCTCTTTATGCAGCCCGCGCTAATCTCGAACCCCTGGTGGTGCGCGGCCTCCAGCCCGGTGGCTTGATTGCCACGACGAGCGAAGTTGAGAATTATCCCGGTTTCGTCGAGGGCATTGGCGGTTTTGAGCTTGCCGACAATATGGAGAAGCAGGCGGCTCGTTTCGGCGCACAGTTCAAGGATGCGCTGATCGAGCGGGTGGACGCCCGCCGGCGCGCCGTTGTGCTCACCACCGACGGCGGCGAGACGATTACCGCCGAGACGCTGATCATCTCCACCGGCGCGTCGCCACGCAAGCTTGGCGTGCCCGGCGAAGAGAAACTGGCCAATCGTGGTGTGAGCTACTGCGCCACCTGTGACGGTTTCTTCTTCCGGGGCAAGAAGGTGGTCGTGGTGGGCGGCGGCAATAGTGCGCTGGACGAAGGTTTGTTCCTCACCCGCTATGTGGATGAGTTGACGATCGTCCATCGCCGCGATAGCCTGCGCGCCGACCCGGTGCTTCAGGAGCGCGCTTTCAGTAATCCCAAGGTGCGTTTCATCTGGGATTCAGCGGTTGAAGAAATCCTTGGTGATCAGAAGGTCAGCGCCGTACGGGTGAAGAACCTTAAAACAGGCGAAGAAACGACATTCGATGCCGACGGGGTCTTCCCATACATCGGTCATATTCCGAACTCGTGGGTTTTCAAGGGTGTGATCGATCTGGACGAGAATGGTTACATCCTGAGCGATGGTCGTTCGCGCACAAATGTGCCGGGAATATTCGTGGCCGGCGATGTCGAGGATCACGTTTATCGCCAGGCGATCACGGCTGCCGGCGACGGCTGCCGCGCGGCGATGGAGGCGACTTGGTTCCTGGCCGAGCAGGAGCACGCCGACAGCAAGAAGTCGGCTGAAGAGGCGATTTCGCCGGCGCTTGGACAATGGTGATCGCTGCTTAGTTGATGAACACGGGGGGGCCGCTGAAGCGGCTCCAAGCAAGGCGCAGGTGCGATGAACATCAGCCTAGCGGGCGCGGCCTGGCGGTAATGCGCCTGAGGGGTTGCCGGATCTTTACTGCGTTATGTTGATCCGGGTGCTACACTGATGTACTCCTACCTGTTTCCTGCCGCCTGCCATTTGCTTCCTGAGCGAAGGAGGTGCCCTATGACAACAACGAGGTCTGAGGATGATGCCCGCAGCGGGTATTCCCACCTTGAGCGTGGGTTCATCGATGAGTTTTTGCGCGGGATGGGGTTTACATTCGAGGAGTTACAACAACTCAAGAGCGAGCAGAGTCAGGCGTTGCTGCGCGCTGCGTGTCTGTACGCTTCGGGCCGTCTCGCCGAAGTTGAGGCGCGTTCGCATCTCGTAGACGAGTTGCACGGCGGACATCCGGCGCTGTGACCGTTTGGTGGTTCGCAGTCTGGGGCGGGTTGCGACCCGCCCTTACTTATTTATAGCCCAGCTACGCTTTGCACACGGCTGAGGATGCTGAGCACGAGGTTGGGGAAGATGCCGAGGATGACCAGGCCGGCTACGGCGATGCCGACGGCAGCGGTGATCGCCGGCGGCGCCTGGATCGGTGTCTCGTCAGTTGGTGCCTCGATGAACATGGCCCGCAGTAGACGCAGGTAGTAGTAGAGGCTGACGATAGTGGAGATTACGGCGACCACAACCAGCCAACCCGCGCCGGCCTGCCAGCCGACCATAAACACATAAAACTTGGCGAAGAAGCCGGCTAGCGGCGGCACGCCGGCTAGCGAGAGCACGCACAAGGTGAGCAGTAATGCCAGCCCCAAATTACGCCGCGCCAGACCGTTCAGGTCGCTAATCTCGTCGCCGCCAACGGCCATGAGTACCGCCGTGAGCGCCCCAAACGCCCCCAGATTCGTGAGCGTATAGACCACCAGATAATAGAGCAGTGCGGTTACGCCCTGGTCGCGGTCGAAGGGCTGTGCTGCGGCAAGCGCCACCAATCCCAGCAACACAAAGCCGGCCTGGGCGACACTCGACCAGGCGAGCAGGCGCTTGGCGTTGGTCTGCGGCAGTGCGGCCAGGTTGCCGATGATCAGCGTGAGGAGCGCCAACAGAGCCAGCAGGCTCGTCCAGCCGCCCAATTCAGCGCCAAACGTGGCTGAACCGGTGAGTGAGGGAAATGCCGTGATCAGCAGGCGTAGCAGCAGGATAAAGCCGGCTGCCTTCGAAGCCGTGGAGATGAAGGCGGTGATCGGCGTCGGCGCGCCCTGATAGACATCGGGCGCCCAGGCGTGGAAAGGCACCACGGCGATCTTATAGCCAATACCCGCGATCATAAAGATCACACCGAGAGTCAGCAGCGCCGATGGTTCGCGCCCCTGGGCCAGTTCGCCGATGCGTGAAAGCTGGGTGACATTATTTGCCACGCCGGTTCCGCCGAGCGCCGATGCGGCATAACCGTAGACCAGGCTCATGCCGTAGAGCAAAATGCCCGACGAGATCGCGCCGAAGAGAAAATACTTCAGTCCAGCTTCGGATGAGCGCGGATCGTTGCGGAAGTAACCAGCCAGCACATAGAGTGGGATGCTCGTCAGTTCCACAGCCAGGAAGATCAGGATCAACTCGTTTGCGCCGGCCATCAGGCACATGCCGAGCGTTGCGAAGAGGATCAATGCATAGAACTCGCCGGGGTTGGCGTTAGGACGATAATCTAGGCAGATCAGGCTGGTAACGAAGGCTGCGGCAATGAAGAGCAAGCGGGCGATCATGGTCAGATCGTCGGTGGCAAAACTACCCAGGATCGGCGTGCCGCCGGGGCCGCCCGACTGCAAGTTGCGTAAGATGTTGAGCAAAAAGTCGAGGACAACATTACCCACAGGCGCTTCAGAGGCAATGGTAAAGGGAATATAGCGGCTCTGAAGCAGGGCAATCACAAAAACCAACCCAAGCCCAATGCTGGTGAGTGAGGCAGCGGCGCGCACGCGCTCTAACTGCGCTTCGGCAGTACTCGCCCAGCGCTCAAAGATATCGGAGCCGAGCACCAGGAGCGCCAGCACCAGCAGCAAGATTTCCGGCAGCAACCGGGGGATGTCGGTAATTTGGAACACGGGTCACTCCGTGACAAGTACAAAGGCAAAAAAGAGTAGTTTGCGGTTTGCGTTCAGCGTCCTGCGACCACAATATCGGCTAGTTGGCGGGCGACCGGCGCTACGCCGCTGTCGATCAGTTCGGTCAGGATGCCGGGATAGATGCCGACACCGATCAGGATCGCGGCGAGGATCGTGGCGCCGGTGTATTCTTGCCAGGTGAGTTTGGGCAGGTTCAGTAGCACCGGGTTGGTTGTTTCGGCGAAGAAGATCGCATAAGCGGCGCGCAAAATATACGCCCCGGTGATCGGGATCGAGAGTGCGGCGATTACGGCAATGAGCGGGTAACGCTCCCAGACGCCGAGGAAGATGCTGAATTCGGCCCAGAAGCCGGCAAAACCGGGCATACCCATACTCGAAAGCCCGCCGAGAATAAACATCCAGGCCGCGAAGGGCATCACGCGGGCGAGGCCGCCCAGTTCAGGCAGTTGGCGGGTGTGGGCGCGCTCGTAAATCATGCGCCCGACGACGGCGAAGAAGAGTGCGGTCATTACGCCGTGGGCGAACATTTGCAGTACAGCGCCCATCAAGCCGAGTTGGGTGCCGGCGGCGAGGCCCATCAGCACCAGGCCCATGTGGCTCACCGACGAGTAGCCGATCATATACTTCGCGTCGCGCTGGGCCAACGCAATTGTGGCGCCATACACGACATTCAGCAGGGTCAGCACGGCTACCAACGGCAGCCAGGCCTGGGCGCCACTGGGCAAAATCCACATTGCGGCGCGCAAGCAGCCATATGCGCCGAGCTTCATCAGTACACCGGCATGGAGCATACTCACGGCAGTGGGTGCGGCGACGTGGCCGGTCGGGCTCCAGGTGTGGAAGGGAAACATGCCCGCCAGCACGGCAAAGCCAAGGAAGAGCGGCGGGAAGATCAGCCGTTGCAGTTCAGCGCTGAGCGTGACATTATTCGCCAGCACAACCAAATCGAAGGTGCGCAACCCGCTGCCGAAGTAGATGCCGAGCATGCCGATAATCATCAGCGCACTGCCGGCCATCAGGTACAGCGTCAGCTTCATTGCCCCATACTCTTTGCGCGTGCTGCCCCAGACGCCGATCAGCAGGTACATCGGCAGCACGGCCAGTTCGTAGAAGACGAAGAAGAGGAAGAGATCAAGCGAGACGAAAACACCATAGACACCGCCGGTGAGCACGAGCAGCAGTACCCAATACTCTTTGACGCGCTTCTCGATGTTGAAGCTCATCAGCGCGCCGGTGAAGATCACGATGCCGTTGAGCAGCACCATCGGCAGGCTGATCCCGTCGATGCCGAGGAAGTAGCTGATCCCCAGTTGCGGCAACCAGTTCAGGCGCTCGACAAACTGAAACCCGCTTCGCGTCGGATCGTAGGCGAAAAAGAGCAGCAAGGCGAGCAGGAGCGAGAGGCCCGCAAAGGCGGTGCCGATCCAGCGCATGGCCTGATGCTGATTAGCCGGCAGGACGGCGATGATCAGCGCGGGCACGATCATGCTTAGCCAGACCAGGCTCAGCCAGGGAATATCAGGTGTGAGGGTGAAAAGGCCCATGAGAGTTATCCTGTCGCGGGATCACTGAAAGACTGAATTGCTGAGCCGGAGAACCAAGAACCAAGGAACAAAGGAACCAAGAACCAAGGAACCAAGAACCAAGGAACCAAGAACCAAGGAACCAAGGAACCAAGAACCAAGGAACAGAGAACAGAGAACCAAGGAACAAAGGAACAAAGGAACAGAGAACAGAGAACCAAGGAACCAAGGAACAAAGAACCAAGGAACCAAGGAACCAAGGAACCAAGAACCAAGGAACCAAGAACCAAGGAACAGAGAACAGAGAACCAAGGAACCAAGGAACCAAGAACCAAGGAACCAAGAACCAAGGAACCAAGAACCAAGGA
>JBBRUG010000062.1:0-21111 GCA_038247995.1 Chloroflexales bacterium
AAGGTCATCGGCAAACCCGCCGCTACGGGCGCCGGAACACCGAGCGTCTTGCTCATCGGCAGGCGAGCGCCTTCTGGACGGGCCGGCGAAGACGTTGAACCGCCGCCGCCGCTCCGCCCGTCATCGGCAATTGCCCGCGCGATCCGCGCCCGGTTCACCGTCTGAAGCTCCGCACTCGGCCGGATTGCCCGCAAGCGCACGATTACCGCTAAACTCTCACCCGGTGCGAGCTGTTCGCCGCCACCAAGCAATTGCCAGGTGATCGTCTGGTTGCCGTCGTACACAAACGGCATTGTATCGCTTAACGGCGGATCGTCGGGTTCGGCAAACGGCCCTGCGCCCACCGGCGCGACGATGGAACCAACAAATTCATCAACTAATTCAAGCTCGACGATCGGCACATCGCCGGCGTTCCGAATCGCGATCACAAACTCCAAAATTTGCCCCACCTGTACAACTTCACTGCCGCGTAACGTCTTGCTGATCTCCAGGCTTAGATCCTGGGCATGAGCCGGCCGGGCAACAACGAACCCAAACGCCAACAGCGTCAGAGCGGAACCGAGCGCAACGCCAAACCAGAACCGGCGGCGTAGGAACGATGGAACCTTCATGGAGCCTCCGTGGGGTAAAAGGGCTGAACGGCTGAACGAGTGAGTGGGTGAACGGCTGAAGTCATCCTGTTGGCGAATTGGCGGCCTGCGCGGGTCGCCGCTTCAGCGGCCGGTTGCCGCACCGGAAACGTGCGGCGCTTCAGCGCCAGCACCCTCGCTTCAGCGCCAGCACCCTCGCTTCAGCGCCAGCACCCTCGCTTCAGCGCCAGCACCCTCGCTTCAGCGCCAGCACCCTCTCACCCGCATAAACGAATCCGCCCTCCGTATTATACGCCGCCAGTGTGCTATAATCTCGGCCACACGAGTTAAGGAATCAGGATTCAGGCGTCAGAAGTCAGAAGTCAGGCTAGAGGCTTCTCACTCGCCCGCACCTCCTGAATCCTGAATCCCGAATCCTGACTCCTGAATTCTGTACTCATGAGGAGCCGCTATGAAGCTGACCGTTCTGCAGGAAAATCTCAAGCGTGGCCTCGCCACCGTCAGCCATGCCGTAGCCGGAAAGAGCACCCTGCCTGTACTGGCAAATGTGCTGCTTGCCACCGACGGCGGGCGGCTGAAGCTGGCGGCAACAAACCTCGAAGTCGGCATTACGCACTGGATCGGCGCCCAGGTCATTGAAGAAGGCGCAATTACTATTCCGGCCAAACTCCTCACAGATGTGATCGGCGGTCTGCCGAACGATAAAGTCACCATGACGCTTGACGCGCGCACCCAGACGGTGAAGGTGGAATGCGGGCGTTTCGTGAGCAATATTAAAGGCATCGAGGCCGACGAGTTCCCGACGATCCCGACGATCAGCGATCGCGATCCGGCCGTGCGCATGCCACCCGATCTGCTGCGCGAAGCGATCGATCAGGTCGCCTTCGCCGCCGCCACCGACGACTCGCGCCCGGTGCTTGCCGGCGTGCTCGTGCGCCTGCGCGATCACCGCGTCATCCTCGCCGCCGCCGATGGCTTTCGCCTTGCAACGCGCAATGTGCAACTCACCGAGCCGCTCGCTCAGTCGGCTGAGTTTATTGTGCCCGCCCGCGCCCTGATCGAACTGAGCCGCATCCTCGGCGAGACGGACGGCAATGTCAGTATCACTGTCACGCCCGGCGGCGGACAGGCGCTGTTTCATACCGAAAATACCGAACTGGTATCGCGCCTGATCGACGGCAAGTTCCCCGATTTCGAGCGCATTATTCCCCAGCAATACACCACCCGCACGATTCTCGACACCGCCGAACTGGCTAAGGCCGTCAAGCTCGCCTCATATTTTGCCACCGCCAGCCAGAATGTAGTCAAGCTCGCCCTGGAATCGGGCGGGCAGATCGAACCGGGAAAGCTGGTGATCAGCGCCAACGCCGCCGAAGTCGGCGACAATACCGGTGAGATCGACGCGCTGGTTAATGGCGAGAACGGCCAGATCGCGCTGAATGTCAAGTACCTCGGCGATGCCCTCAGCGTCATTAAAACCGCCCAGGTGGCTCTGGAAACCCAGTCGAGCCAGAGCCCCGGTGTCTTCAAGCCCGTCGGCCAGGAAGGCTATGTGCATATCATTATGCCGATGAGCATCCGTTAAAAAGCAAAACACTCTTGTCGGAAGCATCCCTATCCGCTATAATGCATCAGACCCCACATGTAAAGTGTTTCTTCCGCCGCGTCTGAACTTCAGATCGGGGGTTGCCGGTAGCGGCGGGCAGAAGCATTGAGCCTCTTCATCGACGGCGCGAGCGCAGTGAGCCACCCGGTTCAGCGCCTTCATTGGCTCACATGTTCGACTCAGTGCTCAGGGGGAGCCACTTGTGAGTGTTACCTCAATCGTGCTTGTCCACGCCCACGCCCTCTTCCGCGAGGGGCTACGGCACCACCTTGGTAGCCTGCCCGATTTTCGCATCGCCGGGGAGGCCAGTAACGGTCAGCAGGCCATCCAACTCGTCGATTACACCGATCCTGATCTGGTTCTGATGGAGGTTGATCTCCCTGGTGTGAACGGCCTGGAGGTTTCGCGAGCAATTAAGCGCACCCATCCTCACGTTGGAGTGTTGCTCTTTAGCTCGGCGATGGACGGCATGCAGGTTGTTAAGGCCATTCGCGCTGGCGTTGCGGCCTATCTGCCGCGTAATATCACCTGGCCCGATCTGCTCGAAATCCTTCATCAGGTGCGTCGCGGCGAGTATCCGATCAACGAGCTCGTCCTCTCGCTGCCCGAGGTGGCCGCCCAGGTGCTCCAGGCGTTCCGGGCGATGGTCGTCGATGAGGATACCCAGAGCATCTATTCGCCACTCTCGCCCCGCGAGCTTGAAGTGCTTGAACTGGTGGCCGCCGGGCGTACGAACAAAGAGATCGCAGTACTCCTGGATATTAGCAATCAGACGGTTAAGAACCACGTCTCGTCGATCCTGCGCAAGCTCGCCGTGAACGACCGCACCCAAGCGGTTGTGTATGCCATGCGCCGGGGTTGGATCAAAGTTGTCCTGCCCGGCGAGTCGTAAGCTCTGCGTCAACGCTTCTTCCGGCCCTTCGTGAAAGGGATAAAGGCAAGCGCATTCGTGAACTTCCACCCGCCTAGATTGTTTGCGACCCTCGTCCTCGCTCTGATTGGCACATTGGTCCTCGCCGGGTGCGAGCTTACCGCCGCCAGCGAGCGCGAGCAGGTTGCGAACGTGCAAACCATCCTCGCCGGCACGCCGTCGGCTACTCCCTCGCCCACGGTCACGCCGACGTTTACGGTCACGCCGACGCCGACGCCGACAGTCGGCCCTTCGCCCACAGCAAGCCAAACGCCGTTGCCGAGCGCTACATCACTGCCGCCTACCCCTACGCCGAACCCGGCACTGGGCGATTTTAGCTTCTGCAATCAACAGGTTGGCACAGGGCTGGGGCGCTTCTCAGCCGGCCTCAGCGCGGTCGAAAGTACCGGCTTTCCGGCGTTCGAGCAGATCAGCATTGCCTTCGAGCTCGCGCCCGGCTCCGCGCCGCTTAGCGCCGCCGCAAGTTGCCTCACTGCCGCCGCTCTGCTTACGCAAGGCGTTGATAGTGCGCCCGACGACTATGTGCTGCGCGTCGATCTGCCCGGTTGGCTGCGTGATGATCGTTTCGCCGATGCAGGCCTCACCGAGACGCTGGCGATCACTGGCACCCGGACGATCACCAGTGCCGCCTGGGCGGTAACGCCCGGTGCCACCAGCGGCGCAACCCTGCTGATTGGCCTCAACGAACCACTGCCCTATCGGTTGAGCATCGAGCGCAACCCCACCCGCCTGGTGATCGCCGTTGCGCGTCAATCGACGATCGTCAGCTCCAGCGATGTGCTGCGCATCCCCACCGGCGGCGGCGATCCTGAGCTTGCCGCGCCGCTGTTCTACCTGCTCGATGGCGATCTCTGGAAGCTGGAAGCCGGTGACGATCCGCTCAACCTCACCGCTTCGCCCGAAACTGAAATCCATTTTGCCGTCAGTCCCGCTGGCGATCGGCTGGCCTTCTGCCGCGCCGCAGCCGGCCTCGATCCCGCCGAAAGCAGCCTGCCGGTGCCGAGTTCGCTCTGGGTGATGGACGCCGATGGCGACAACCCGCGTCCGTTGCCGCAAGCCGGCATCAACTGCGCCGACCCGGCGTTTAGTCAGGATGGCGCTACCCTCGCTTTTACCGTCGATGAGACCGGCGCGCTCCCGGCGCAACGCACGATCTTCACGGTGCCCGCCGGTGGTGGCACGCCCACACGCCTGATCAGCGGCGCCGATGAGTGGAGCCGCACGGCGCCTCAATGGCTTGCCAACGATGCCCTGATCTTCGCCGCTACTGCCCAGGACGGGCGCAGCACACTGTTCCTCCGCCAGGATAGTGGCGAAGTACGCGATGTCGGCGCAGAACTAGCCGTAACCGATACCGGCGTGCGCTACAGCGCCTTCGGTGCCCCGCTCGTCAGCCGCGATGGTACGCGGATTGCCGTCACGGCTCAGCGCGCCGACTTCGCCGGCGCCGATCTGATTGTGCTCGATGCCGACGGCGATGAGCTCGATGTGCTTGGCGCTCAGCGCGAAGTGCCTCCCCCACCCACGCCGACACCTACGCGCACGGCAACGGCAACCGCCACTCCCACCAGCACTGCAACGCCGGAAGCCGCTGTTACCGGTACGCCGACAGCAACATCAACCGCCGAAGCTGATGCAGAAGCGACGGCAACGACACCCCCACCGACAAGTACAGCCGCAACTGAGCCTGAACTCGAAGACGAGCCGGGCGTGCAGCGCGAAGGCCCATACACCACCCGCGCACTCGGCTGGGACGATGCCGGTGATCTGATCTATCTTAGTACGCTCTGCGCCAGCGACATCCTGCTCGATTATCAGATCTATCGCTGGGAAGGCGGGCGCAGCAACCTGCTCGCCACTGGTCAGAGTATGCGTGAGATCGGCGCAGCAACCGGCGTTGGGACAGGCATCGCCTATGTCGGCGGAACGCCCGCACCCGGCCCGCGTGGCGCCGGCGCAATCGACCTGCGCACCGCCGCAAGCCTCTGGCTGTGGGATTTCGAAAGTGGCGCCCGCGGCGAGATCGCCACCACCGAACGGGGCATGACCGAGCTGAGTCGGTGATGAAATATGTAGCGCACACCCTCAAGCGGCGAACAAATCAGTAAACAGGAGAACCCGCCATGCTTACCGATTATATTCGTGCAGCAATGTATCGCGCCATCTATGAACTCCTGCCCGATGAGGAGGGGTTCTATGGCTCGATCCCCGGACTAGATGGTGTATGGGCGAATGCAACAACCCTCGAAGCATGTCGTGAGGAACTCCAAAGCACCCTTGAAGAATGGATCATTCTTGGGTTACGTCTTGGTCATCCTATTCCAGTGCTAGACGATATTGACCTGAGTCGACCCGTGGCAGCGGAGGCCGCCTGATGCCGCCATGGGGCCCCGTAAGCCGAACCGTACTTGTTCGTACACTACGCAAACTTACGCAAACTTGGTTTTGAAGGTCCGTTCCCAGGCGGTCGCCACGCATTCATGCTACGTGGTCAACGTCGAGTTCGCATTCCTAACCCCCACGCAGGCGACATTGGGGTAGGTTTGTTAGCACGTATACTTGAGCAGGCTAGCGTGACCCGTGAAGAATGGGAGGCGGTTTAGGAGAAAAAGGGCGCGAGCAATGCTCACGCCCTTTTTTGTACCCTACAGATGGAATGTGGTTGCGATCCGACCGAACTGGATCTTTGCGCCGTCGTGCAGCGGCAGCGGGGTATTCGGCTCAGCGCGGACGCCATCAACTCGCGTATAGTTGGTGCTGTTGAGATCCACCAGCGCCCACTGGTCGCCGACATGGGTAATCCGCGCGTGCTGGCGGCTCACACCGCCCTGCTCACCGCCGTGCGGCGTCAGATCCACCTCAGGGAAGATATTGCTCACCGGATCTTCCCGCCCAACAATGATCTCGGCCTTGTCGGTCGGCAGCAGGATGATCTGGCCGTCGGTCGTTACCAGGCGCGGGCCGGTCGAAACCGGGGCGGCCGGCACAGCAGGGGGCGTCACAGCGGGCGCTTCAGGTGTCGCCACAGGCGCGGGTGCTGCCGGCGCCTCAGCCGACATAGGCGCAGGTGCCGCCGGTGTCGCGCCGCCGTGGAACGCCGCCAGATCGGCTTCGGCCTGGGCCTGGGCACGCTGCGCCTCTTCCAGGCCTGCAGTTAGGAAGGCCGGGATGCTGCCCGCCGGATAGCGTGCCGCCATCTGTTCGTATTGCGCCACCGTGTCGCGGTGCGCTGCCGCCATCTGTTCCAAGCGGGCGACTTCCGCCGGATCGGGGCCAGCCGGCACCGCATTAAACGCGGCAAGATCGGCCTCAGCCTGCGCCAGGGCGCGCTTGGCATCTTCCAGGCCGGCCGCAATAAAGACCGGTGGACTATCGGTGGGGTAACGCGCCGCCATCTGCTCGTACTGCGTTACCGTGTCGCGATGCGCCGCAACCAGATCTTCCAGGCGCTGCCGCTCCGCCGAATTGCCCGCATCCACGGGAGATGCCTCAGCCGGTTCCGGCGCGGTCTCCGTTGCCACCGGGGTAATGTCGGGCGCGGCCGCTACAGGAACGGGTGTAGCCTCCACCGGCACGGGCGCGGCCTCCGCTTCTACCGACACCGTGGGCGCTGCGACTTCTACCGGTGTCTCCGCGACCGGCGCAGCGGGCGCTGCGGCTTCCACCGCCACTGGCGTCGGCACGGCCTCCGCTGCCACCGGAACGGGTGCAGCCTCCACCGGGGCCGCTTCTACCGGCGCCGCTTCTACCGGCGCCGTGGGCGCCTCGGCTTCTACCGGTGTCTCCGCGACCGGTGCAGCGGGCGCTGCGGCTTCCGATGCGGCTGGAACGGCATCCGCAATCATTGTGGCATCGTCGGGGGCAACGGATGGTGTTGCGAGCAGCGTGGCATCATTCGGCGAAACGACAGGCTGCGGATGCGGGGTAAGCAAGTCGGCGCCACAGTTATCGCAGAAGCGCTCACCAGGAATCGTCTGCGTACCGCACACTGGGCAGTTGGCCCCCGCAGTCGTTGAGCCAGCCGGAGTCGTCGCCGTCTCGACGACCGCTGTCGGCGCATCGGTGCTAAGTACTGGAACCGGTACTATAGCCAGCGCCGTCAGATCAGCGCCACAGTTGTCGCAGAATGCTTCGCCGGGCAGCACCGGATCACCGCAACTCGGACAGTTCCCTGTTGTCGAAGCGGGGGCTGACGCAGCAACGGGCGCGGGTGCTTCCAGACGCGTACCACATTGATCGCAGAAGCGGTTGGCCGGATCGTTTTGGGCGCCACAAGTCGGGCATGTAGTCATTGAGCATCACTCCTTATCGCAAAAGGCTCGGGCTATTCTTCCAACTTCTGAGTTAACCGGCGGGTTGCGTAGCGCAATTCTTTCTGGCTCTCAGCACTAAGTTGCGCGCCCTGCTCCAACTGATCAGCTTGCTGCTGGGTTTTCTCGGCCAATTCAAGTTCGCCCAAGTCGAGCAACCGCGTCGCCGCAGCGCGCAACTTCTGCGTCGCCCCACTCGTATTGCCCAACTCGGCTTCGGCGAGCGCCCGCGTTTGCAGTTTGAACGCCGTCACTTTCTCCACGATATTCATGACCCGCGGATCGTAGGCTGCCGCATCGGGTTCAGCTGTGAAGTCGAGCAGGACGTCTTGTTTGATCACATGCTCATTCTCAAAACCCACCGGCACCAGATGCAATTCAGCCTGTGCAATGCGGAAATTGCCCGCTGCGCGCGTCGGCAACATCAAGTCGAGCAGAATGCTGCTCGTCTGGCCGTACACCAGATCGCCCAAGCGAACCGCAACTTCATTGGCGCCGATCGGCTGATACCCCAGATTGGAAATTGTCGGGGTAACCCGATGCACGGCGCGGGGCGTCACTTCACGCACAAGCCGCAGCAATAAGCGGGCCTCTTTCGCCGCCGTACCCTGCGCATTCTGCACGGCGCGCTGGAACGAGGTGTCGATTTGCGTCGGATCGGCGATGTAGTCTGAACTGCCCTCAGTGAATTCAGCCAGATCGTCGAGCAGTTGTTCGTTCCACTCGGCGCCCAGGCCCAGCGCCGTAATGCGTACCCCGGCCTGGCCCAGGCTGCGGGCAATCACTCGGCACGTCTCTTCGTCGCCCCAGGTCTGCCCATCAGTCAGAACGAGCATATGGCTGAGCCGATCCGCGCCGGCATGCTTTTGCAGTTCAGTCTGCCCAGCCTGCATGCCAAGCGACATCGCCGTCCCACCCGATTCGGTGATCGTATCGATTGCGGCAAGCAGCGCGCTCTTGTCGACGGCCGGCGTGGCCGGCACAAGGGTTTGCACTGTATCGTCAAAAATCACGATCGACACCACATCGGTTGGCGTGAGTGTTTCGATCACGCGCCGGGTGGCCGCCTTCATTGCATCGAGTTTGGCGCCCTGCATCGACCCCGAGCGATCCAGCACCAGGCAGAAGTTAAGCGGCACTACCACCGTCGGCGGCGCGGTCGGCGTCGCCTCGACAAGCAAATACGCTACCTGCGGCGTGCCGGATACCGGAACCGGGCGGCGCCCCCAGGAACATGTGAGTGTTACGACATCGGGCATAGGAACCTCATTTGTATCTTAAACCACCGCTCAGGCTTCACTAAACCGAACGAGCACCGCACAGATATTGTCTTCGCCGCCGGCCTGGTTCGCTGCGGCCACGAGGGCGTTGCAGATCGTATTTGGGTCGTCGGAACGGGACAGAAGGCGCTCCATCTCAGGATCACGGGTCATCTCCCACTGGCCGTCCGAGCAGAGCAGCAACGCATCACCGGGGCGTACGCGCTCGACGAACACATCCACTTCCACCTCTTCCCGATCGCCCAGCGAACGCAGCACCGCATTGCGTTGCGGATGGCTGTAAATATCGTCTTCGCTGATCTGGCCAAGTTCAACCAGGCGCATCACCAGCGAGTGGTCCTTGCTCACCCGGCGCAGTTTGCCGTCCCGATACAGATACGTACGACTGTCGCCGACGTTTCCAATGATCGCTCGATCACCCACAACCAGCGCCATTGTCAGCGTTGCGCCCATATCATTGCCCTGGGCGTGGCCCTCGCGCACAATCGCCATATTCGCCTGCAACATGGCGCGCAATACAACATCACGCGCCGCAGCGTCATCGAAGGTACTATCGATCGCCATCGCCTGAGTGAGATATTCACCGAGCAGCAGTTCCGCCGCCCCGCGCACAGCCAGGCCGCTCGCCAGTTCGCCTGCGGCGTGGCCGCCCATGCCATCAGAGACAATATAAACGCCCCAGCGCTGGGCCTGGCTGTCATTATCCAGGCCCAGGCTGAGTGTCAGATAGCTATCCTCGTTATGGTCGCGTACGATACCGACATCGGTTGCGGCTCCCACCACCTGGATCAACGGCAGCGGATGCGTACGCTCGGCAAGCAACGCCGCTAGGCGCTCGCCGAGTTCGGCGGCTGTCGTAAGCGTACCGGTGCGCACCTGGCGCAACAGGCTGCTCAGGCTGGCCTCGCCGGCATCGACCGCTTCCGCCGCTTCGTCTTCGCTGAGACGTTGGGTTGTGCGTGGCGTAGCAGTGAGTTGTTCGAGCAATTCAGCGAGCGCATGCAGATCGGCCTCGGTAGCCTCAACTGCTGCTTCGGCAGTGAAGCGGCGCATGTTCGGCGCATCGCGCAGACGTGACACACCACCCGCCAGCGCTTCAAGATGCGCCGGAGTGAGTGCGCCAAGCGCGATCAACTGGTTGTGCAACACTTCGAGCAGCTTTACCAGGCTAGCGCCGACCATCAAGGCCGTCGTCTCGTCGAGCGGCGTAGCGATAGCCGGCCGCCCATTGTCATGCACGATCGCCAGCACAAAACCCGCAGCTTCAACGCGCTCCCAGAGCGGCGGCAATACATCAATTGCGGCCGGATCGGTCACTTCGGCAGCCAGGCCAACACCCGTCGGCGCATCAACTGAGGCGAGGAACCCGGCATACTCGCGTTGCTCCAGCGCTGCACCACAGTCGATACAGAACGCCTCACCGGCCTCATTCGCCGTCGAGCCACAAGCCCAGCAGCGCTGCCACGGCGCGGTGTCGCGCACAACAACCGGGCCGGGGGCGAGTTCCGGCGCCGGGTCGGCTTCGGCATTGGACACAAATTCAAAGCGATCGGCGAAACGCAGCGGGCTATCGGGCGTAGGCTGATCCATAGATTCCTCCTCAACGGTGGATGCAGGCGAGGTCGGGTTAGGTAGTTCGGCTTCTGCAAGCCTTGCAGCAAGCCAGCGCTGGTGGGCTTCCGCCGAACGATCCAGCCCTAGCGGCGCCGAGCAGTAACGACAGTAGCGTGCGTGCGTACGGTTCGCTTTGCCGCACGCCGTGCAGATCGACATTCCAGACTCCCGGCTACGCCCTGGCGCGGGCGATCAGCACGCTAATATTGTCTTTCCCGCCGCGTTCATTGGCAAGCGCAACAAGCCGTTCGGCAGCCCGATCTTCGTCCGGCTCGGCAAGCACAATCGCCGCAAGTTCAGCATCTTCAACGTGGTTGTTCAGCCCGTCGGAGCAGAGCACCAGCACATCACCGGCGGCCAGCGCGTGGCTCACCGCATCGACTTCTACCGTTGGGTCGGTGCCGAGCGAGCGGTAGATCATATTGCGTTGCGGATGCACACGGGCTTCATCGGGGGTAAGCTGGCCAATATCGACAAGGCGCGCCACCAGGCTATGGTCGGTGGTAAGCTGGCTCCAGGTGCTGCCGTCGCTGGACACTCCGGCGGTGTTGATCAGGTAAGCCCGCGAGTCGCCGACGTGAGCGAGATGCACGCGCCGGTCGGTCACCACGGCTACGGTCAGCGTCGTGCCCATCCCGCGCACACCGACATCACGCGCAGCCGAAAATACTTCCTGGTTGGCATCGGCGGCCACCTGGCGGAGCAGTGCATGCCACTGCTCATCGTCTTTGGGCACGCCGATTTCCAGCGCGAGACGCAACTTCTGCTTCACGGTGGCAACCGCCAACTGCGAGGCCTGGTCGCCGGCGGCATGGCCGCCCATACCGTCGGCCACGATCAGCAGCGTGCCGATCGGCCCGTCGGCGTTGGAATAGGCGCCGGTGTAGATGGTATCTTCATTCACATTGCGCGTCATCCCAATATCGGTGCGCGCTGCGAGATCGAGGCTGAGGGGCGGAGGCACGTGGGCAGCTTCCTTCGCTCCAGGGCGTAATGGGTTGCCGCAGGCGATGCAATACTTCGCGCCGGTACGATTACCGCGCCCGCACAAGGCACATGGCGCCGCATAGCCGCGCTTGGCCGGCGGGCGCCGGGTGATCCGCACCGTCTCACGGCCCTGTGCTACCTGATCGGCCAGGCTCTCTAAGATCCGCGACAGCTCCTTGATTGCGGCTGCCGCCTCGACCCGCGCCACGCCTTCGGCCTGATCAAGCTGTTTGCGCCAGTGGGCCACGCCCGTCTCCACCAGCATCAGCAGATCCGGCAGACTCACTGTATCGTCGGCGACACGCAGCCGCCGTACCCCACGCAACAACACTTCATCGCTGGGTTCGTCGGGGACACCCGCGCCACACCGGGTGCAATAGCGCGAACGCAATGCCAGTGGCGCACCACATGCTGAACAGACCCGCGAACGCTCGTCGGTCACGCCTGTACCTCGATCCTACTGCGACAACCTGGAGCTACGACGATGGAAACGGCGCGAAGGATGCACCGATGGTTGCAAAGTGCGGTGAACTATGCTATCAAACAGAGGTAGCGTCGGGGCCGTCCCGATTATAGCATAGGAGCCCCCCGGCGTGTCCACCCCGCGCACGGAATGTGTCCACTGCCGCGCGCCGCTTGCCCGTCCCGATGCCCGCTTCTGCGCGCGTTGCGGGCGTCCGCAACCGCCTCCGGCCACGCTGGTTACGGCTGCGCCAACCATTGCCGCACTCGGCAACCCGGGCGCCACGCTTGAGGTACGCGAAGTCGGGTTGGCCCCGGTAAGTGTTCGGCTTGAAACAACCCCGCAGACCCTCGGCCGCGCTCCCGACAATGCCATTGTTTTAACCTCGCGTTTTGTCAGCGGCTATCACTCCCGGATCGAACCCAACGGCGTCGCGCATCGCATTGTTGATGTCGGTTCGACCAACGGCATGCTCTACGCGGGCCGCCGCATTGCCGCCCACGATCTGGCCGATGGCGATGTGTTGCGCATCGGCGACGCCGCGACGGGTAACTTTGTTACCCTCACCTACAGCAATCCGGCGGCTGCACGCACCCCGCAGGCCGCCCAGGTTGCGCATCACTACCCGCTCAACCCCAACGACGCCCAGATCACAATCGGGCGTGATGGCTGCGATGTCATTCTCGACAACCCGCAAGTCTCGCGCTTCCATGCGCAGATCGAGCGCAGCGCCGCCGGTAAAGCAACCCTGCGCGACGCCGGATCCACCAATGGCACCTTCCTGAACGGGCGGCGGATCACCGCGCCGCATCCGCTGCACGCCGGCGATGTGATCCAGATCGGCGCGTTTAAACTCGTCTACTCGCCAACCAGCCTCGACGAATACGATCAGCGCGGCGCCCTGCGCATCGACGCCCGCGGCCTCAGTCGCACAGTGGCGGGCGGGCGGCGCATCCTGCACGATGTCGCACTGAGCATCGCCCCACGCGAGTTTGTGGCCATCGTCGGCGGCTCCGGCACCGGCAAGAGCACGCTGATGAAGGCGCTCTGCGGTTACGCCCCGGCTGATACCGGCCAGGTGCTGGTGAATGGCGATGATTTTTATCGCAATTTTGATGCCTACCGGAGCATGCTCGGCTACGTGCCTCAGGACGATATTCTGCATCGCAGTTTGCCCGTCGGCCGCGCCCTCGATTACGCCGCCCGCCTGCGCCTGCCCGGCGACACCGCGCCGAGCGAGATCAACCAGCGCGTCGCCCGCGTGCTCGACGACGTAGAGATGACGCCCCATCGCGACACGCTGGTGGAACAACTCTCCGGCGGCCAGCGCAAACGGGTGAGCATCGGCGCCGAACTCTTGGCCGACCCAAGCCTGTTCTTCCTCGACGAACCGACGAGCGGCCTCGATCCCGGCCTCGAAAAGAAGATGATGTACACATTGCGCCGCCTGGCCGACGCCGGACGTACGATCATCCTCGTCACCCACGCGACGGCAAACATCACCCAATGTGATCATATCATTTTTATGTCGAGTGGCCGGGTCGTCTATTTTGGCCCGCCCGATGAAGCACTAACCTTTTTTAATGTGACTAGCGGCGATTTTGCCGATATTTACACCAAATTGGAGAGTGGTGATCACGAGGCGATCATTCAGCGTGATCTGATGGTCGAACACACGGCTTGGCAGGTCGCTAACGCTGCCGGTGCTCCGCCGAACCTGGCCGAACTGTGGGAACGGAAGTATCGCAACTCCGCGCAGCATCAGCGCTACGTCACCGATCGGCTGGCCCAGACGCCGGCAGGCCCGATTGCCGCCGCTCAGGGCGCGAACAGTGCCCGGCGGGCGCGCGGATCGCCCTGGCGTCAGTTTGCAATCCTCACCCGGCGCTACCTCGATCTCACCCTGCAAGATCGGCGCAACCTGCTGATCTTACTGCTGCAAGCGCCATTGATCGCGCTGCTGCTGCTCTTCGTGGCTCACGGCGACGCCCTGACCGGCGCGCTTGGCGAAGGACTGATTCAGCGCGGCGAAGCGAAAAAAGTGCTCTTCATGCTCGCCACCGTGAGCGTCTGGTTCGGCATCATTAATGCCGCCCGCGAGATCACCAAAGAATTGCCGATCTTTCAGCGCGAGCGGCTGGTGAACCTGCGCATCGGGCCGTACTTGCTCTCGAAGGTTGTTGTGCTGGGCCTGCTCGCCCTGGTGCAAACGGCGCTACTGCTTGGCATCTTGCTGCTCAATATACGCTTTCCCGGCGACACCGGCGTGCTGCTGCCGCCAATGCTCGAAGTGTTCACCACCCTGCTGCTCACAGCAGGCGCCGGCACGGCGTTAGGGCTGGTGATTAGCGCCTTCGCCAGCAGCAACGACCGCGCGGTTAGCATTGTGCCGCTGGCCCTGATCCCGCAGATCTTGTTCGCCGGCCTGATCTTCACCATCGAAGGTTTGGCCACACCACTAGCCTGGATCACGGCGAGCCGTTGGGCCATGGACGCCCTGGGCGTCAGCATCGACCTGAACAATCTGTGTAATCTGCCGAACCTCGACGAGCGCGGCGCGATCTCACCCGGATGCAGCCCCGGCATCTTGGTCGGCGAGCCGGCCTTCACTCACACTCCCGAACACCTGCTCAGCCGCTGGGCTGCGCTGATTGTGTACGCCCTGGTCTGCCTCGTTCTGAGCGCCTGGTTACTCCACCGCCGCCGGCGCCAAATTTGACTATAAAACCAAAACCGCTCTCCACAAAACTGTGCAAGATAATTGCTAAATCGACGCAATTGGTGTTCGTGATGCGGGATACAATCGCCGTTCAGCCCTGTGCATGGCCTTGACATTGGTCATTTCTTTGGCGTATAATACAAATGACTGTTACCGTGTGGGCAATTTTGTGAACAAGCAGAAGGCGCAGTCTGTACCTTCGGCAACCATATGTTGCAGGCTCATGAGTCGTATACGTAACCTTTATCGCCGCCGAAGGTAAGCTACTGTCCTCGACGCGCCAAAGAAGCAACCTGACCCTGCAATAAAGGCGGTGATCCATATGTCACTCGGACAAAAAATCGGTCGTCTACGTCAGGAGCGTGGACTTACCCTGCAAGAAGTATCCGACGGCTCAGGCCTCACTCCGTCGTTTTTAAGTCGCCTTGAGCGCGACAAAGTCAACATCTCGGTGGCGAACTTGCGCAAACTGGCCCAGTTCTTTAGCGTCCAGATGACGCACTTCTTTGAGGGTGAAGATAACCAGCAGGTTGGCCAGGTGCTGCGGCCGAGCGAGCGGGTACGCTTAAGCCTGGACGATGCACCGGTGCAAGTGTTCGCCTTGCTGCCGCCCAACAGCGATATGGAAGCCCGTCTGATCGAAGCGCAGCCGGGTAGCGGGCAACAGGGCTTCTCTTCGCGCGGCAGCCAGATGGTCCATGTACTTCACGGCCAATTGCGCTATAATCTCGGCGAGGAAGAGTACGAACTGGAAACCGGCGATACCCTCTTCTATCGCGACGATGTTGCGCATAGCTGGGTAAATATCGGTGCAACCTCGGCGCTCGTGCTGACGGTCAGCGCCTTGAATAGTCGCGACGATCGGTGACAACCTTTTCCCCTCAGTTTACACCGCGCCGCATAGCGCGCTGGGTGCTTGTGGTTGCCGCTCTAAGCATTGTCGGCAGCCTGCTTTGGAGTGCCCGCAGCGTCCTCACTCCTTTCATCTTCGGCATTGTCCTGGCTTACCTTTTCTTGCCGCTCGTCAATCGGCTCGAACAGCGCTTGCCGCGCTGGGGTGCTATTCTGGTCGTCTATGTTGTTGCGATCAGCCTTGTCGTGACGTTCTTCGCCTTCATCGTGCCGCCGCTCATCGATCAGGTTGGTGAACTGATCAATGCCTTCCCCAGCATTCGCGAGATCCAGACCGAACTCAGCCACCTCCTCGACGAGTATGAACTGCTGCTCGCCCAACTCCCGGTCGATATTCGCATAATGGTTGAGCAGGCCGTTACCGGATTTGCTTCGCAGACGATCGATACAATTCGTAACAATCTGGTCAATTATCTTCAGGGCCTGGGCCAATTTATTGTCAGCAGCCTACTCTCGGTCGTCAATACCGTAACCTTCCTGCTGGGCTTCTTCTTGATCCCGTTCTGGCTTTTTTACGTGCTGATGGATCAGCGCGACGGCGTGGCAGCGCTCAACCGCATGCTCCCCCCCTGGTTCCGCGCCGATTTTTGGGCCACAACGGTCATCTTCGACCGAGTTTTTAGCGGCTATTTACGCGGCCAGTTGTTGCTTGGCCTGGCTGTAGGCTTCGCTGCGGCCGTCGGCCTGACAATTCTCAGCCTGTTTGGGCTGGAAGTAGATTACATCCTGCTGCTGGCCGTTCTCGCTGCGATCACCGAACTGATCCCAATTATCGGGCCGATCATCGGCGCCGTGCCGGCAGTCATTCTGGGCTTCATCGATTCGCCGACAACCGGCATTGCCGTGCTGCTGCTCTACATCGGCATTC
This sequence comes from Chloroflexales bacterium, assembly GCA_038247995.1. Classification (GTDB taxonomy): domain Bacteria; phylum Chloroflexota; class Chloroflexia; order Chloroflexales; family Chloroflexaceae; genus JBBRUG01. The sequence continues at coordinate 16,281 of JBBRUG010000062.1, forward strand.
AGCAATTGGAAAACAATCTCCTTGTGCCGCGCATCGTCGGCGAGAGTGTTGGTTTACACCCGGCCATCCTGATGGTTTTACTGTTGGTCTGTTCGCAAGTGTTCGGGCTCGCCGGCGCGATCCTCTCCGCGCCGCTCGGCGCCGTCTCGCGCGATGTCTTCACGTACATTTACGGACGCCTGAGCGACCCGCCGCGCCCGGCCGGTGAGCTACCGGCTCGGCTGCGTGAAAAACCTGAGGGGAATGTTGCGGAACCTTGAGAACATTGCGGCAGCACTCGAAGCCGAGGAGGAAGTTGCGGCAGCATTCGAAGCCGCGGCTGAGCGGCAAGAAAAACCGCCACCTGAAGAACAGGTAGCGGGATAAGAACTGAATGATCTCTAGCATCCGGGCGGGTTACAACGCCCGGTTTGTTTTACCCGCCCAGTCCGCTGCGCCCCAAACGCCGCCAGATCCGCCGTAGCGTCTCACGATGGCGCCGCCGCGCCCGGCGTTGGATGATCCGCTGAGCAAAGTGCGGATCACTCGCCAAGAGCATCCGCCGCATTTCCAGGCTGCGCCCGTTGAGCAACCCGCTGAGAAAGTGCGTCATATCGGTGAAGGAAGCTATCTTATCCGCGACGGCCAACACCCAACCCTCACGCGTGGTTGGCGCCGGGCCAAGCGGAAACATATGGCTGACAATCGCTTGCGCAACCGGCTCCGGCTCACCCAATTCGGCAGCCACTACGGCGGCAATCGCACCATGGGTCGTAAGCGTACCCTTGCGCGAATCTAAGTCGTGCAACATCGCCGCCCGAACCACTGTCCGAGTATCGGCCCCAAACAGCGGCGCAATGCGGTACGAATACCGCGCAACGCGCAACATATGATCGTGCTTGGGCACACTGTGATGCATCTGCAGTTGCGTCTCCATTACACGGGGATGAGCAAGCAGGTCGGAAATAAGCGATTGATCCACTGATCCTCCTGAGCGTAGCGACTGATTTCTTGCTGTAGGCCGCACGAAACACGCGGCAGACGACTGACGGACATCCTTAACCATCAGCGTTACGCTGCATTATGTTTCTAAGACGTTATAGCGCTCTTATTGGTTGCATTTCAATTCTACCATGAGTCCTGTTTTCGAGTAGTGCCGCCGACGGTGGTATACTAAAAGGCATGATCACCACGGCACTCCGCACGATCTACCTGCGCCGTTTGGGCCGCATGAGCTACACCGATGCGTGGGCCGAGCAGCACCGCCTGGTGGCCGAACGCTCGGCCGGCAATGCCCCCGATACGCTGCTGCTTGTCGAACATCCCCCAACGATTACGCTGGGCAATCGCGCCAAACCCGAGCATATCCTCGCCTCTGCGGCAGAACTGGAACGTCGCGGCGTTAGCGTCGTGCGCTCGGATCGCGGCGGCGATGTAACCTACCACACACCGGGCCAGGTCGTCGGTTACCCGCTTCTCAAGCTCTCGCAGCATGGCGGCGACATCGGGCGCTATCTGCGCAACCTGGAGACGATGATCATCCGTACGATCGCTGCATACGGGCTCGAAAGCGCCCACGAACCCGGGCTGACCGGCGTCTGGGTGCGGCAGGGCGCAGCGAAGATCTGCGCCATCGGTGTAAAACTGAGCGCGAGCGGCGTTACCAGCCACGGCTTTGCGCTCAATGTTAGCCCGGATCTCACCGGCTTCAGGTTGATTGTGCCCTGCGGCATCACCGACCGCGCCGTTACATCACTCGCCGCCGAACTCAGCACGCCGCCAGCGCTGCCCGAGGTGGAAGCCGAGGTGCTCAGGCAGTTTAGCGAAATATTTGGTGTTACAATAGCTGAGGAATAAAAGTCTATTGTACGAACGCAGCGCACTGTATTCATCCAATGCGTAACGAAAATACTTCTAGAAGGTTAGCGTAATATGGCCGAGTTCATCCCTCTGAATGCCGTTGGTATACCTGCTGCGCCGGAGGCTCCCGCCCGACCGCGCCGCCCCGAGTGGCTCAAGGCCAAAGCGCCGGCGGGTGCAAACTATAGCGATGTACACCGCCTGATGCGTGAGAAGGGGCTGCATACTGTCTGCGAAGAGGCGCGTTGCCCCAACATCGGCGAATGCTGGAATAATCGTACCGCAACGTTCTTGCTGCTCGGCGACACCTGCACCCGTGGTTGTCGTTACTGCGCTATCGGCAAAGGTAAGCCCAAGCCGATCGATGAACTGGAACCTGAGCGCGTCGCCGACTCAGTGGCCCACCTTCAGCTCAAGTTTGCCGTGCTTACCTCGGTGAACCGCGACGATACGCCCGACGGCGGCGCGCATATCTTCGCCCGCTCGATCGAACTGATCCGCGAGCGGGTGCCCGATTGCAAGATCGAAGTGCTCATTCCCGACTTCGACGGCAACTGGGAGGCCCTTCAGCAAGTCTTGGAAGCGCGCCCCGATGTGCTCAACCACAATATCGAGTCGATCCCGCGCCTCTTCCGGCGCTTCCGCCCACGCGCCACGTTCGACCAGAGCATCGAACTGTTGGCTCGCGCCCGCGCCTTCGATCCGCAACTTACCACCAAAAGCGGCATGATGGTCGGCGCCGGCGAGACGAACGATGAGGTGCTGGAAGTGCTCGACGCACTGCGCTCCGCGGACGTGAATGTGGTCACGATTGGGCAGTACTTGGCGCCCGACAGTTCCTACTGGCCGATTGATCGGTATGTCACTCCAGCCGAGTTTACCCACTTCCGCACCGCGGCGTTCAAGCGCGGCTTCCGCCATGTTGAGAGCGGCCCGCTCGTGCGCTCAAGTTACAACGCCCACTTGCATGTGGGGGCGGCGCAACACTAGCGCACTGAGCAGCATGATTGAGCTACTGAGGCCGCTGAACCGGGTGGCGCGCTGCGCTCGCGCTACTCTACGCAGGCGCAAGCGATCTGAGCAATGCTGTAGTAAAGCTGAAGCACTGGCTTCACCAGTGCTTCGACCCAACATCAACGCAACGCCTTGATCGCCCGCGGCAACTCCAGCAACAGGTCTGAGGCGATTGCGCCGGCATCACCGAGTTCGCTGCGCACACGCTCGCCCGCCGCTGCATGCAGATAGACCCCGAGGGCGGCTGCATCGAAGGGTGCGCAGCCCTGCGCCAGCAAACCACCGATCGCGCCGGCAAGCACATCGCCGGTGCCGGCTGTCGCCAACGCCGGGTTGCCCCCTTCATGAACGAAGGCCCGGCCATCAGGGGCGGCCACTACCGTGGTTGCGCCCTTCAACACCACGATCTGGCCCCATTGCTTCGCTGCATCAGTCGCGACCGCCACGCTGTCGGTGGGCAGCTCTTCAACGCCGAGCAAACGACGCATTTCGCCGGGATGCGGGGTGAAGACGAAACTGCCCTGCGTGAGCCGCTCGGGCCAACCCTCAATCGCTGCAAGCAGATTCAATCCATCGGCGTCAAGCACACACGGCGGAAGTACGAGCGCTGCTGGTGCTGGAGCGGGCGCCGGTTCGCTCGAACCCGCAAAACCAACCCGCGCCCGCACTTTAGGCTGATCAAGGCCAAAAATCCGCCGCAACAATTCCTTCGTCGGCTCGGCCTGACCAAGCCCCGGCCCAATCACAATTGCCGCATAACCTTCCAAATGCTTGGCGAGTTCGTCGATTGCGTTCGGGCCGAGCGCACCCCAATCCGCTTCCGGCAAGGGCAACAGCGTTACTTCGGGCTGGCGCGAAATGACGCTGAGCAAGGTGCGCCCGGTCGCCAGCGTCACCAACCCCGCCCCAACGCGCGCCGCGCCGCCACAGGCCAGCGCAGCAGCACCGGGGTAGTTGATCGAGCCGGCCACAATCAACGCCTTGCCGAAACTACCTTTGTGGGCATCGGCGGGACGCGCAGGCAGCAGTGAGCGAACAGCATCACGATCTAAAATCTGGGTCATCATTGCCTCCAGGCTCGCAGAAGGAATTGCAAAAGACGCCAGTTCCATGCGGCCGACATAGGCGCGCCCTGGCGTAAAGAAGATACCGCGCTTGGGCAAGCCCGTCGCAACGGTGCAATCGGCGCGGATTGCGCTCCCAAGCAGAGCGCCGCTGTCGGCGTGCACGCCCGTCGGCAGGTCGATCGCGAAGACTTGCGGGCCGGATAGCTCGGCGCCGGCAGCATTGACATCGGCAACGATCAGCGCCAGATCAGGGCCAACAGGACGGCTCGCCCCGGCGCCGAGCAATCCATCGACCACCAGATCGGCAGCAGCAAGCTGTTGACGCAACTGAGTGCCGGCAGAATCAACAGCGGCAGTGAGTTCAGGCATGCCCCGCTCACGACAACGTCGCCAGTTGGCATCCTCGGGATCTAGCCGGCGCCGCCAGAGGTAGAGCGTCACATGCGCGCCGGCATCGTGGAGATGGCGCGCAACCACCAACCCATCGCCGCCGTTGTTGCCCGGCCCAATAAGAACAAGCACCTGCCGACCGGCCACGCCGCCATTGGTACGCAGGATCGCCTGGGCCACGCCCCAACCGGCCTGCTCCATCAAGCCGGCCCAACTTGCTCCGGCAGCAACAGCAGACTCTTCGAGGGCGCGCATCTCAGCGCTCGTAACCACATGCATCGAACGTCCTCCATGTATACGTATTCTACACGATAGGAGGATGATTAGGACGCCGGCGGCAGGCGGCAGGCAGGCAGGCATTGCAGGCAGGCAGGCATTGCATTGTACGGGCGGACCCATGTGTCCGGGGGCCCCCCCCCCCCCCCCCCCCCCCGCCCCGGCGGCCGGGGGGGGGGGAGTGGCTGGGGCGCGCCCCCAGGAGCCACCGCCCCGCACCGCGCCCCCCGCCCGGGCACCGGGGG
>JBBRUG010000063.1:0-21004 GCA_038247995.1 Chloroflexales bacterium
AACGGAAGCGACACAACGCGTCCTTGGCCGCTTGAGCGAACGGAAGCGACACAACGCGTCCTTGGCCGCTTGAGCGAACGGAAGCGACACAACGCGTCCTTGGCCGCTTCAGCGGCCGGTTGCCGCACCGGAAACGTGCGACGCTTCAGCGTCGGCACGATTACAAAGAAAACCACTGACAAAAACATGTTTCAAGGGCTAGGCATGGGCGCGTTGCTGTGCTATAATCGCCAACAACGCGCCCCCTCGGCGTAAGAAATCGTAAATCATAAAGCAACAGCCACACAATGTCGCCAATCATCCCCTTCCAGATTGTGGTCGGCGGGCGCGCTGCGGGTGGGAGCTACCTGTTGCGCGCCGCTGCCGCCGGACGCACTGCCGAATCAACCCTCGAACTGCCGCCGTTGCGTGGCGGGCCTGAAGAGCTTGGTCCGAGCTTAGGCCGCGCCCTCTTTCCACCTGCGCTACGGCGTCTGCTTGTCGATACTGCGCGTGGCGCCGATGCCGCCGGCGCGCGCGTACAACTCCAGCTTCAAATTGCGCCGCCCGAAGTCGCCGCCGCCCCCTGGGAATGGCTGACCTTGGGCAGCACAACGCTCTGGCAGCCGGCGCTGCGCGACGACTACCCGCTCGTGCGTGTGGGTTGGCGCGTGCGCCCTACGCCTGCGGTGGGCTTTGACGGCCCGTTGCGCATGCTGATCGCCGCCGCTCCCGGCATGGAAGCGGCAGTTGCGGTGCTTGGGCACGCCCTGACCGAGGCCGTTCGCGCTGAGGTGCTGGTTGTTGATCTGCTGCGCGATGCAACCCCCGAAGATCTGCGTGATGCGCTTGCCGAAGAGCCATGCCATTTGCTGCATCTGATCGCGCCCGTGGACTCCCGTCCGCGGGGTGTACCCCTGCTTGGCTTGGGGCGCGGCCTTGATCCTGCCGGCCTCGCCGAGATGCTCCAGAATCAGCCGGGTCTGCGCCTGATCAGCATCGCCGATCCGTCCGGCGACGAAGATGCTGTCGCCCGCCTCGCGCACAGTATGCACGAAGAGGCCGAGCGAGCGATTATCGCGCTTGGCGGTATCGATGCAGCGCAGGCGGCTCTGTTCTGTGGGCCGTGTTATACCGCCTTGGCAGCGGGTGATCCGGTCGATCTTGCCGTTACCGATGGTCGGGCGGCGCTCGCTGCTGCCGATGCGGCCTGGGGCGCGCCGCAACTGCGGATCGCTGCCGGTGGTGAGCAACTGTTCCGCCCTCAGCCGCACATTGACTTGCGTCGTGAGGCGTCTGCGGGCCAGCATTCAGCGCCGCTTGGCGAGCCGGTTGTGCCGGCCTGGCGACCTGAACGCCCTGCACCACCGCGCCCGATCACGTCAACCTTCGCCGTGCGCTCGACGACGGTTGGCGAACCCACGCGGCGTCCACGCTCGGCGCCCAGCAATTTGTTGCCCGATCTGCGCCTGATCGCGCTGCTGGCTGCGAGCCTGTTGCTCGTCTTTATGATTGTGCAGGTCAATAGCCGCCCCACACCGACGCCAACCCTTAGCCCCGATGCCGCCGAAGCATTCACCGCTTTAGGCGACTCGGCAAGCACTCTCGCACTGCCGATTGCGACTGAGCCATTGTTATTGCCCGTCCCGGAACTGATCCCATTGGCTCAGCGCGAGGCCCAGGCCGCAATTATCGCCGACCTTGAGCGTGGCCCGTTACGCGCCCCTGCGCCGCAGAGCCATGCTGCCTATGTCACTGTTGAAGGCGATACGCTGGCGTCGATTGCCCAACGTGCCGGTAGTGATCTGCTGGCCATCGCGGCTTATAATCGCCTCGATCCATACGCGCCGTTGCGCGCCGGTCGCCCGCTCATTGTACCGATCTATACCCCGGCCGAGGCGTTGCCCTCCGCACCGGTGATTGCACGCGGCAATCCGGCGTTGCCCAGGGTTGCGCTCACGTTTGATATCGAGATCGACGATGTGATGGTCTATAGCATTTTGGATGTGCTTGATCAGCGTGGTGTCAAAGGCACGTTCTTTGTTGCCGGCCGCTGGGTCGAAGTCTTCCCCGAAGCCGCACGCGCGATTGTGCAGCGTGGTCACGAGATCGCCAATCACTCCTTCAGCCATCCGTCTTTTGCCACCCTCGACGTGGATGCCGCTGTGGCGGAACTGGAACGTACCGAGCAGATCGTACGCGAGGTGACCGGCGCTACAACGCGGCCCTACTTTCGCCTCCCTTATGGCGACGCCCCGCCGGCGACGATCGAGGCGTTAGGGCGCCAGGGTTATGCCGCCTACGCCTGGAGCACCGACGATAACGGCATGCCTGGTTGGCTCGCGCAGGCAGCCGCCGAACCGAGCAGTGCCTATGGCGGGATTATTCTGCTGCATGGACGAGCCGGCACCATCGCCGCCTTGCCGGACTGGCTTGATCAGCTCGCCGCTGCCGGCCTCCAACCCACCACCCTCAGCGCCACCCTCGAGTAAGGGCGGACCTATGTGTCGCCCCCATGCCGTGTACATATCTTTACCCATAAGTCCGCATATGACCTCACCCCCAGCCCCTCTCCGTCAGGCGGAGAGGGGAGCCGGACGCCGTCCTGATGCTCAATTCGCCTGCTCCTCCTTCTCCCGCTCAGGGAGAAGGAGGTTGGGAGGATGAGGGCCATACGCCGCATCAGAACGCCATCCCCTGAGTTGTGGGTAAAGATATGATGCCGTGTACGGGCGGACCTATGTGTCCGACCTCATGCCCCGCGCCTCTATTGATTCAACAACTGCCGCAGCAGATCATCCTCGTCATCGGGGCCGATCGCGCGCCGCGTTGTGGTGCCTTCCGCCGATGGATGTATAGCGCCGTTCGGCTGGCTCGCGGCACGCCGTCCTTCGCGGCGTTGCAATTCGACACTGGGCGCGAAGCGCTCGTAGGCCGTGCGCCGCGGGCGATAGCTGCGTGGGCGGCGGTTGGTGTTGAAGGCGCGCCAATCCGCGACGGCGAATGTCACTAGCGCCAGTAGCGCAACAAGGAAGCCAACCGCGGCCAGCACCGGCAGCCAGAAGCCAATCCCCCGCCCGATCAGCGCCAACCCCGCCGGATTACCTGTGGAAACTTCAGGGGACGCAGCCAGACCCTCGCCGCTCGTGCCGGTGTCGGCGCCGTCGGTGCGCGCAAAAGCCGGGCCACAGATCGCTGCTAAGTCGGGGAATTCACGCCCGAGCAGGCCGAGTTGCACTTGCCCGTCGGGGCCGCGCTCGAAGCGGGCACGCTCGAAGTATTGGACGGTACGCGCCGCGCCGTCGGGGGCGGGTTCGTTCAATCCGACGCTAATTGGGTAGCCGAAGAGCGCCAGGCCACCATTTTGCTCGTAGAAGGCGCGGAAGTCAGGATCGGCGAAAGCGTCGGGGGCGGCAAGATCGGTCAACGGCGTCGGCTCGACGGCGGGGTGCCGTTCGCGCAAACTCAATGGCCCGAGCTGTGTCCCTGTTACCCGGTAGGGCCAGTCGGCGTTGGGGTTGAGTTCGAGCCGCTGGCGTTCGGTGTACAGCACGTATGTCGGCGTGGCGCAATCGCCGGCCGGCTCTTGCAGCACTGAACTGAGCGGCAGGCCCAACACGCTGATCCCGTCGGTGATCGGGCGTGCGGTGTCGCCGCCGAGCGTGGCATAGTGCTGCGCGAAATCGCCTGGAATGAGCGTCGTCGGCGTTTCAGCCAGCGCAATTGGCGGGCAGACCTCCACTCGTCCGCCGGGCGCAATTGGCGGCACCTGCCGCGCTCCGGCCGGATCACGCATAATTGTGCGCACATGGCTGATCACGCCCGGTTCCGCGCCCAGCGGGATGGGCGCTGGGCGGGTGTCGTTATCGACGTGAAGCGTGGGCAGGTAGCGGTAGCCGGTCACCCGCACAGTGCCGTCGGCGGCACGGGCTAACCCGACATAAAAAATTGTTGCCGTGGCGCTATAGTAGCTTGCCTGAAACGCGCCCTGCGAGGCGAGGAAGTTGGCCAGCGAATAGACGACCAGCGTCTTGCGCCCGTTCACCTCAAGCAGATCGACCGGTTGCAGCGTATGCGACTGTGCGCCAAGGATCACATCGGCCCCAGCCTCGGCGAGCAACCGTGCGGCCTCAACCTGGCTGGCGTCGGGGTAGAACTGGTATTCGTAGCCCCAATGTGCCGCCACTACTACCACGTCGGTTTCGGCGGCGGCAAGCGCAACCGCGTCCAGGATCGCCTGTCGTACGCCACCCTGCCGGCCGTACTCCGTCGATTGATAGAGCAAATTCACCTGGTTGGAAGGATCGGGGATGCCGTTGGTGCCCCAGGTGGCCGAGATGAAGCCAACCGTAATGCTTACGCCGTCACGCTCCAGAGTCAGCGGGAGGTAGGCCGGGCGCGCCTCGGTGTTGCTCGGCACCGTACCGTGCTGGTCGATCCCATTGGCTTCCAGCACGCGTAGCGTCGCGTCGAGCCCTTCCGGGCCACGATCGAGGATATGATTGTTCGCCGTAGACACCACGCCGATCCCGGCTTCTTTCAGCGCCGTGGCCAGCGCCGGGTTGAAGTTAAAGTTTGGATAGCCGGTGTAGCCTGCGCCTTCCAGCATCGCGCCATCGAAGTTGGTATAGGCCAGATCGGCGGCTTGCAAAAAAGGCCGCACCGCATCGAACAACACGCCATAGCCCTGCGCCTCACCAACGGCCTGAATATTTTCGTGCGGAAATGTGTCGCCGGTAGCGGCAAGCGTAAAGTGGACCTCCGCGCCGTCGCCGGGGCCGCAGAGATTTGCCGCCCATAACGGCGTGTCGAGGCCGTCGGGCCGCTGGGCGTGCGTCGGCGCGGCGCTTGTGGCCATACTCGCCAGCACAACGGTGATCACTATCCAGCACTGGAGGAGGCGCTTCATAGGCGGGTGACGTTCCCTTCACACTCAGCCGGGAATACTCAGAGTATAGCATACACTTAAGAACATAGGTGCTATAATATTCACGGCACCTGAATCCGGTCGCCTGAATTCTGTCCTCGGCATACTTCGTTCATTCTGCGAGTACAATAGCCGGTATGATACCGCGTATGCAACTAAGCTGGATCCGTTTTTTGCTTCTTCTCAGCGGCCTGGGCGCTATTTTGGCCCTGGGCATAGCCGCCTCCGGGCCGCAACCGGTGATTTCTCGCTGGGGCGCTCCTGCCGGGCAATCGGGACTGGTGGGCGCCGCCGTGCCGTTGGTAGGTGTGGCGGAAGCGGTGCCGGATGCTGCGCTTTCAGGCGACCAGTTGGAAATGTTTAACGCCGCAAGTGCGCTCCAGGAGGCGGTCGCCGACGGGCGTGTGCGGCTCTTTCGGCGCGCGATGTCCGGCGGTGAGTTGGCCTATGTGGTTGTGCGCCTCGACGAGCAGACCCACATTGAGTTGATTAACGCCGACGGTGCTATTCCCGGCTCCGACGCTACCGGCGACACGATCTGGCTCGATGGCGGCCGTCATCGGCAGACGGTTGCCACGCTGGTCAATGCGCCCTACGCCCGCCGCGACGGGCTGGAACTGCTCGCCGGCATGGCATTTGGGTTTCACGGCGAGGAGCGCACCTCGAATGAAGGCAGCGTCGTGATTAATGGTGTGGTGCATCGGGTGAATGCCGGGCGCGCGACGCTTTGCATCAAGCCTGATCAAACGGCGGTGATCGGGCTCTTCGACGCCCAGGCGCTCGCCGGGTGCGCCCAGGCTGTGGGCGCCGGCCCAGTGATCCTGTGGGAAAATCGCATCGCCAGCACTGCTGTGCAAACCCAGACTGCGGATCGGCTGCCCTTCAACCCGCTCAATGAAGATTTTGTCCAGCTCGACTGGCGGCGCACGGTCTACAACGGCCCGCATCCGAAAACGGCGGTTTGCATCGGCCGCGCGCCCAATGGCGGCACGTTTCTTGTGCTGGCCAACTCGACCGGCGTTGTCGGTGAAGATCTCGCCGGCGCCCTGCGCGCTATGGGCTGCCACACGGCCCTCGGCGGCGACGACAACTCCTCCACTCAACTAACCTGGCGCGGCGCGCAACTCTGGCCCGGCAACGTGCGCCAGGTGCCCGATGCGATCGGCGTGTATGTTCGTGGTGGTTCGTAGAGCCGTCCCGCCGGGACGGCTCTACGGGTTGATGGGACGGCTCTACGGCCCATTCATTAACAAGCGCGCCAATTCCGCAACCGCGCCGGGGTTGGCAAAGGTGGCATACGGGTCATTCGCCAGCACGCCCTCACTCACGATCTGTTCGTCGATCGCATAGCGTTCCACCATCTCCGGTGTAATGCCGCGCATTGCCCAGGCCAGCCCTACCATCTGCTCCAGGCTTAAATCGGTCTGAATATCGTCGCGCAGCGCTGTCGTCAGGTCGGCGATTGTCTCAACCTGGCTGAGCAGATCCTGTGTGCGCACCTGATTCAGAATGGCCAGGATTACCTGTTGCTGGCGTCGGTTGCGCGCATAGTTGCTGTCCATGTGGCGTACCCGACTGTAGATCAGCGCGGTCGCGCCGTCCATGCGGTTCGGCCCCGGCGCGAAGTAAACCGCCTGGTAGCCGTAGTTGATCGTTGGATAGAGCGGATCGTACAGCTCTTGCTCGACCAGAATCTCGATCCCGCCGATCGCATCAATCCCGCGTACAAAGGCATTAAAATCGGCGCGCACTACATGGTCGATCGGGACGCCCAGGTATTCGCTGATCGTGCGCCGGGCCAGTTCGCTGCTGCCGCCGAGTTCCGGGTAGAGGTCGCCATAGACTGTTGCGGCATTCACGCGTGCCGATCCATAGCCTGGGATCGGGACGATCAAATCGCGCGGAAGCGAGAGCAGCGCGATGCGCTGGCGGGCCGGATCGATCCGCGCCACGATGATCGCGTCGGAGCGCGTGCCCCAACCCTCACCGGGGCGGCGGTCGCTGCCGAGCAAAAGCACCGTCAGCGCTGGTTGGGTGGCGTTACTTGCCGTCATTGGCGCTGCGGCCACCGGTATGAGCGTCGGCAGGGTTACCACATCGGGGTTGGTTCCGTCGACGGCGGGCAGTTGCACCGGTGTCGCGCTGGGTTGGTAGGGCGGACGAACGGGGGTTGGCGGCAGATCGGCGGGATCGGTGGGAATAACCGCTGTGGCAAGCGGCGCCGGCGCCAGAGTTGGTAGCGGGGGCGGATCAAGCGCGGGTAGTTCGGTGGCCGCGACAATCGGGGCCGGTACGCTGGGTTGCTGATCTTCCGGTACGCGCAGCACCGGCGTTGGCGCAACTTGCATCGCCGCAATATTGCGCTGGATCGTATAGGCGGCAAAGGCAACCCGACCAGCCATAAAGCCCAACCAGACCACAACGATGCCAATCAATACCCATCCAGTTGGGCGCAACCACCCCGCACGGCGAGCAACTGTAGAAACGCCACGGGGCGTTGGCGGGACATGCGGCGTTGGCGGGGCGTGAGGAGGGGTGTCCGCCGTAGAGCCTTCGCGCTGGGGCGGCCCCGAAATTATTTCGCCATTCAACAACGCCATCAATAACCGCGCATCGGCGCGTTCCTGATCCGCTCGACAGGTTGCACAATACGCCAGATGGACAGCTAGTGCCGGATCAGTGCTGGCTCGCACTTCCTGATCGATCCGTTGTTGCGCCGCACGACACTGCATTATCACTCACTTTGCTGCGTTGGAGTCAGTCTTGCCGCCGCCGGCGCAGCTCAGAATCGCGTTAAGTGACAATCATTCCGTAAAGCTTATCGTACGTCCAGTATACCATTCTCAGCCAAGATCTGGTATCATTACGCTGTTTCCACTTTACACTTCCATTAAACGGTTCGCGTCGTTAGGCAGTCTCAGCTGATACTAGCAGCCTATTGCTGCAATGAAGGAGCAGTTCATGCGTCCCTACCGATGGCTGATCGCCGTGCTTGTGCTGGTCGTGCTGGCCGCCGCTGCGCCCGCGCGTGCTCAGGTGCCGCCAAAGAACAACATTGAAACCATGCTGCCTGTGGAGGAAGGCCAAGAGCAACCGGCCTTTCTTCCCGAAGCGGAGATCGAGCTGATCAAGCGCCTGCAGCGCGATCCGGTCTACCCGGTGGCCCTTACTCCGGTCAGCCCCGATGACCAAGCTGTCTTGATTAATGTCGGTGAGAGTTTCGGCTTTTTGAACATCGAAGACGGCAGCACAGTTGAACTGCCGTTGGAGGTGTTCGGGCCGTTTATTCCACTGCCGTTTCTTGCCAACATCGAATTCTCCTGGATCGATGGCCGCACACTTGGCTCCCTTGCGCTAAACCTCGCCGCTGAGCGGCCTGAAGATCTGTTTGTAGCAGTGCTCATCGATCGAATTACGCTTGAGCTTTCCAGTTTCAGCGTCAACCTGCCCCCGGATTTGGGTTTAGTGAACTACTCCCCCGATCTAACCCGCTACTTCATGGTCAAACTGCCGGAAGAAGAGCTAGTCGAAGGGGAGCTCAACGCGGCGACCCAACTCGCTCAGGCGCGCACGTTGCGCACTGCGCCCAATCAGCGCGGCGATATGAGTTTTAGTATGCCTGGTCGTATGCAGGCGCGCCTCGATCGAGCGCTACGGGCGAACCCCAAGCTGCTCGACCCGCTCCGGTTGATGCAGTCTGATCCCACCGATGGCACAGTCGAGGCCACCGTACGTACGCTTGATATGTTCACGTACGATATTCGCGATGGTCGGTTGGGTTATATCACCACCATTCCGGAAGCGACGGCGCTGTTTAATGCTGTCTGGAGCCCTAACTCCGATAAACTGGCCTTTTCGGTTTTCGGTGTGGCCGATCCCGATCGCAACCGCGCCTTCTTCGACGGTGCACTGCTGTCTGAGGAGATCTATCGTGATGTAACGGGCAATCTGCCGCCGGCGGAAAACCCCTGGATCCGCGATAACAACACCTATGTTGTTGATACAACCAGCGGCGAAGTCCAGATGCTGCGCCCCGATGCGACAGCTACGCCGCCCATCCTCGTCCCGCTGGATTGGGCGCCGGATAATCAGTCACTGGTGATCGAAGCCTGGGAGCCGGCGCGTATTCGTGGCCGTCGTTACCCGATCTATACGCTCCAGTTCAGCCCGCAAAGCACGTTGCGTTTCTACGACACCAATGGCATGCAGTTGCTGAGCAGCCTGCGCCTGGATCAGTTCTCCTCGCCGGCCTTTTCCAGCGTGGTTGCTGAGTTTGTCTCACCCGATGAGATCATTTTCCGCGCTGCCGAGACAACGAACCGCCAACCTTATTACTACAATCGGCGTTCGGGCGAACTGCGCAATCTGGCCTCCGGCCCTGGAACGTATTACAACATTTTTGCCACCAACCAGTCGCGCGAGATCGTCTTCACGCGGACATCGTACACCGATCCCTTCGATATGTATCGTGTCGGCTGGGACGGTAGTGGCCTTGCGCGGTTGACCTGGTTCAACGAGGAGTTGCGCGAGTCGCTTGGTTTGCGTCAGGATGCGGTGAGCTTCCGCCTGCGCAACGGCGCGGTGCGTAGCGGCGTGCTGATCCAGAAGGCCGGCGCCCCCTTCCCGCCGCGCAATACGCAGATCATCGTCTGGCAAGAAGGCGGGCCGGGGCCGCAGATGCGTAATGAGTGGTACTCAATTGTTGAACGGCCGTACGCGCTATTGCCCAGCTTCGACTTCGCCTTGATGATCGTGCCGACGGCGGGGCGAGCCGGCTACGATGCGGCAGCGTTCAACGCTCTCGCCGACGGGACGAATTTTGGCTCAGTCGATATCGATGAGCAGGCCGAGATAACCCGCCAGGCCATTGCCCGCGGCTGGACGTCGGTAGGCAAGGTCGGGATCACCGGTTGCTCGTATGGCGGCTACTTCGCTGCCCAGAGCATCGTCCGTCACCCCGATCTCTATGCTGCGGCGAACGTCCAGTGTGGACTGATCGATATGGTGACGGAGTGGACGCGCGGCTACGATGCACTGATCCCCTTCTATCAGGGGTTGCCGCCCTTTAACATCCCCGCTGAGTATCGCGCCGACTCGCCAATCTATAACGCCGGGCGCATTCGCACACCGCTGCTCACTTTCCACGGCACCGAGGATTTCCTGCCGATTGTGCAGAATGAGAACCTGCACTTGCTCCTGCACAACCGCGGTGTGCCGGCGCGCATGGTGAAGTTCGTCGGTGAAGGCCACGGCCTGGGCGATCCGGCGAATCAGCTGTACGCTGCCCAGGAGCAGATCCGCTGGTTCCGTACCTATTTGCGGTAGTGCGCTTGCTGGTCGCGGTGGCAATGCCGCCGCGACCAGCCAAACAATCGGGTGTTTGCCGTGCTTGTTTGGTGAGAACCGCCGATGACCCTAACATCTACTCAGATCGTTCGGATTTTGCTGGCAGTTATTGCGGTCTTGTTAGTGGCATTGTGTGGTGTCTTAGCTCTGCGTTTCTGGCCTTCCGGCGGTTCAGCAACCGCCCCGACTCCGACGCCGTCGCCAACGGCGCCCCCCGCAGCTTCAATCCAGATCGACGCGCCCACTGCCGGTGCAACGGTTGCCAGTCCGATTGCGCTTAGTGGGCGGGTGAGTCCGGCGCCGCCTACGGGCGCCCTAAATTATCGACTCTTCGACGCCGGCGGTGTGTTGATCGCAACCGGCGGTCTAGCTGTGCAGGGCAATGCCGGTCAGTCGGCAACGTTCACCGGGAATATTCCGTACACGCTGAGCGCCGGTGGCCCCGGGCGGATCGAGATCGTCGAAGTGAACCCGGCGAATGGCGCTGTGTGCGCTTTCGCCGATGTGACGGTGACGCTCAGCCCTGCTGCGCCGCAGGCTACACCCGGCCCGGCGCCGGGGCAGGCGATCACGATCGAGACGCCGCCGCCCGGCACAGAGGTCGGCAGCCCGGTGGTGCTTACCGGGCGCACGGCGCTCGCCCCGTCCGGCAATCGGCTAGCCTACAGCGTACGTGATGCCGCCGGCGCGCAAATCGGCGGCGGCGCCTTTGACGTGGGCCTCGCGCCCGATGGCGGCAGCCAGTTTGTGGCGTCGCTCGTCTTTAATCCGCCCCCCAACGGCGGCACGATCATCGTCGAGATCTTCGAGCCCGGCGCTGCCAATGCACCGGCAATTGCCAGTGCCAGGGTCAATCTGAGTGTCGTGCCGCCACAAGCAATCATCATCGATACGCCGCCGACCGGCACAACCGTTGGCAGTCCGGTGGTGATCACCGGGCGTACCGCGCGCTTCCCCTTCCAGGGCAGCCTTGGATACCGCTTCTTTGATGCAAATGGCCGCACGCTCGGCGGGGGTGTATTCCCCGTCACCGGCCAACCCGGCGGCCCAACCACCTTTACCGCTAACCTGGAGTTCACTCCGCCACCCAGCGGCGGTACGATGACGGCCGAAATCTTCGATCAAAACGCTAACAATGATCAGATCGTAGCGAATGCCATCCTGACCTTGAATGTCGCCCCGCCGCCACAGCAAATTATTATCGACACGCCGCCAACCGGCACAACCGTCGGCAGCCCGGTGGTGCTTACCGGCCGAACCGTGCGCTTTCCCGCCGCTGGGCAACTCAACTACCGTGTGCGCGATGCGGGCGGCGCCCAGATCGGCGGCGGTGTGTTCGCAGTGGCCGGCACTGCCGAGGGTAGCGCTACCTTCAACGCCGCGCTCACTTTTAACCCACCGCTCCAAGGCGGCCCGATCGGGGTTGAACTGTTCGAAATCGATCCGGCAACCGGCCAGGTGCTCACCAGCAGCACGCTTCAACTGACTGTCGCCGGGCCGCCGGCCACTGCCATTCCGACAATCGGTATTTTCCCTACGCCGGTTCCGCCGACGCCGACAGCACCGCCTTCAGCGCAGCAGATCACCATCGAATCGCCGCTGCCCGGTACGATCGTCGGTAGCCCACTGGTTGTCACCGGAAGTTTGCAGCTCTACCCGGTTCCTGGTGAACTGAATTATCGGATCACCACGGTCGATCGGGGTTTGCCACTCGGTCAGGGCGTTTTTCCGGTGCGGCGTTTTGGCCCCGCCGGCGTAATTACTTTTACCGGCGAACTCGAATTCTTGATTCGGCCCGGCTTTTCCGGCGACATCGATGTGCAGATCTTTGAGCGCGATCCAAATAGCCAGACCTCGATTGCAACCGACACCATCCGCCTGACGGTGGCGCGCCCGGAGCCGCGCACAGGCGGGAATGTTCCTACGGAAGCGCAACCGGTTGCGGTGCGCAGATCCTCGGCTGCAAGCTTCGCATTTCCGCCTTTAATGGTTGAATAGTGAGCGCGGCGTCCTGATGCCTGATTTCCCGCATCCCCCCAACCCCCTGCTCCATCTGCGTGGAGCAGGGGGGCAGCCACGGATTCGTCGTCCTGATGCTGTCCGAAGCCCCTCTCCCGCGCTCAGGGAGAGGGGTTGGGGTGAGGGCTTTGACGGTGTTTTGGGTACGGGTATGCAAGTCTACGCTGAGGTGGAACTGCTCAGGGCGCTCGGCGGTCAGGCTGCTCAACCAGGCGTGCGGGTTGCCGGAACGTTGCGATAAATCATATTCGTCAGCGGAATGTAGACTGGCCCATCAGGGCCGTCGAGGACGGCGAGTGGGCGCAGTTCGACACTTTGGGGCGTGTTATCAGGCATTGCGATTTGCCAGTCAATCGTGATCGCAACGCGCGCTCCCGGCGGTAGCGGCAGGCCATCGGCGCTGAGCGGCGTACGGTTGCCGTCGGGCGCCGTTACCAGAATCTGTTCGGGCGTAAACGCAAGCGCGGCATTGGCGGGGATGAATTCGCGAAAGCGATAGGTAACGTCTGTCGGATTGGTGAAGGTCAACTCGCCCGGCCCAAACTCAGCCTGAATGCCGCGCGTCTGCGCAACGACGTAAAACCCCGGACTGCGGCCCTCAACAACAGTCACTGCTAATGCGCCGAGCGGAAGTTCATAACTCCGCGAGGCCGAGTGTACGACTGCGCTCTCGAAGGTATGCACGCCCGGGCTGCGGGCGCGCACCTCCACGGCTAGGTTCATGCGCGCCCGGTTGTTGCCGAGGGCCTGGGCGAAGCTACGTACCGCAACAACTTCGACAAGCTCGCTGGCGGGCAATAACTCAATTGTCGTAATCGGCTCGCGCTCCAACGGTTCCCGACGCGAATAATTTAACGAGAGGTTGATCGCAAAGAGCTCATCGACGAGCGCGGCATAGGCCGAAGCATTGGGCACAAATTCGGCGGGCGCGGGGGCTGCTGGTGGGTTCGCGCCGCCACAGCCGGCCAGGGTAATCAGCAAAATCAGGCAAAATCTGCGCATTGAGCAATCCTATATGTGCTTGAACCGTTGACAGGTCCGGCGAATCGCAAGTACACTTACAGAGCATGTTATCGGCGCCACTACAACAGTAGAAGAAGCTTGTTATGCCAGTTCGGCCATTTTTTTACAAACTGTCGCACAACATCCGCATTAGTGTACGCCCACAATTTCTGCCCGATCAGTCGCAGCCGCAATTCCAGCGTTATATTTTCGCGTACTTCGTGCGCATTGAAAACGTTGGGCAGCGTACTGTACAGCTGATTTCACGACGTTGGCACATCCACGACTCGGTGGGCGAGGCATATGAGGTGGCCGGCGATGGTGTGGTGGGTGAGCAGCCCGTTTTAGGGCCGGGCGACGTGCACGAGTACCAGAGTTTCTGCGTACTAAAGTCGGCGAGTGGTTTTATGGAAGGCGCCTATCAGTTCACCGGCGATAGCGGCGATGCGTTTGATGCGGAGATCCCGCGCTTCTTCCTCGAAGCGGATGAGGCGCCCCACGAGTACTAGTACGCTAAAGCGTAAGTCCGCCGACGGCGGACGCTGCACTGTGGCGGGCGCAAACCCGCGTACAACCCCTGGCGAACTTCCGCCGGGTTGAACTAGTTGCGCAACTCTTCAATTGCGGCGCGGATCTTATTCCGCTCAGCCCGATACGTCCCGATTCCAACAATAAGCAACAGCGGAATTAAATAAGGCCAACTGGGGCGTTCGTCAGCCAGTTGGCGCCAGATCGCGCGCAGTTGGACGAGAAGCGGATAGCGCGCAATCTGCGTCTCCATAAGATTGCGCACCTGACGCTGCCAGGGCGAATCATTCTCCGGCGTATCGCTCGGCTTACGCGAAAACATGTATGCCTCCTCAATGCTGATACGTCCGATTCTACTTGATGGGCGTGCGCTGTGTCAATTATTGTGCTTGAGCCTGTGCCCCGCACAAGTTGTGCAGGGACTCCAGTACTATTTGCGCGATCGTCATGAGGCTCTATAGTTAAAATTGTAACATTCTATCCTTCGTTGTAGCTCAGAAAGGAGATCGTATGCGGCGGCTCTACCCCCAAATTCGCATCCGCGCCGCAGCAGTGTGTCGACACATCCAGGCCTTTGGTATGCGGATGTTCGCTCACGCCCCCGGTCAAGGACTCGTTGAGTATGGTTTGCTGCTCGTGCTGATTATGGTTGTCTGCGTAGGCATTCTGACCATGGTTGGCCAGACGGTGAGTACAGTCTGGTACGATAAGATCATCCAGGCCTTCAATTAGCGTTTGGTGTTCCGTTTTGTTCTGCTCTTGTTCTCGTGCAGGCGCCCAATTGGGCGCCTGTATCTTTTTGGGCGGCGCTTGGCGCAGCCCTATGGCCCGCTACAATGCGCGTTTGCGCCTGGACCCGGTTGCCGATCGGGACTCTTGCGCGAACCCGGTTACCTGAAAACTTTATGGTAGCGGGCAGCATCATTGAGCCTGGCTCAGGCCGACGCGCGCGCAGCGAGCCACGCGGCTCAGTCGCTCAACGGCTCAACCGTGGCGCTCAGTGATCGAGATCGTCGGCGCCTGGGGCGCTATGCGCAGCGTACGCTCGGCGCGATACGTTACCAACCCCGGTGGGCCATTGGGCACTTTGCGCACCAGGGCGCGCCGACAGATGTCTACATCGACGGCGGCCTCATTGCGCGCCTGACTAAAGTAGGCGGCCAACCCCGCCGCCTCGGCCAGCGTCGGCTCGGGTATTTCGCGCCCGCCGCTACGCACAATCACATGCGCGCCGTGAATAGTGCGTACATGCACCCAGAGGTCGTCGGGCCGCCCGATCCGAAACGTAACTTCTTCATTCTGGCGGGCGCTGCGGCCAATATAGATGTCGAACCCCGCGCTGGAAACCAGATGCAATGGGCGCACTTTCGGCGCCCGACGCTTGCGGCGCGCCGTCGTCGGGTCGGGATGTTCGCGCAAATACCCCAACTCTTCAGCTTCGAAGGCAATCTGTTCGATCTGGTCGTAGCTG
Source organism: Chloroflexales bacterium (assembly GCA_038247995.1). GTDB lineage: Bacteria > Chloroflexota > Chloroflexia > Chloroflexales > Chloroflexaceae > JBBRUG01. Next base: position 15,273 of record JBBRUG010000063.1, read on the forward strand.
TCGGCCAGTTCCAGCATGCTGGCAAGTTCATCCAGGCCGGCAAGCTGGGCGTCGGCGGTGGTCAGGCGTTCGGGCAGGCCCGCGATGGCGCTTTTGGCTTTATCGTAGGCTTTGAAACGCTCTTGCGCTTGATCGACGGCGTTACGCCGCGGATCGAGGCTGATTGTGCGCTCCTCAACGGTCAGGCTAGCCTGGCCTGGGCGCACTTCGTGCAGAAAGGCGAAGATCATCTCGCCCTCCCAGCGCAGCGTCTCCAATTCTTGCGCCTTCGCCAACTCTCCGGCGATCTGATCACGGCGTCGGCTGAGCCGCGTGCGGGCGGCGTTGAACTGCTGCTGGATCGCGCCCCGCCGCTGACTGTGGCCCGAGACCGCTTCGCGGGCGCGGTAAAACTGTTCCAACGCGGCGCTGATCCCGGGTTGCGGTGTTGCCGCGGGGAGGTGGGTGAGTTGGTATGGGGCGAAGGCCGTCGGTGCAGTTGGATCGCCGGCGACACTTGGCGCAGGCGGATCGGTATAAAGCTCACGCAGCCGGGCGGCGACGGTATAAAATGGCAGCGGCTCATCGCAGCGCGCCGCCGGGCGCCCAAGCGCGCGAAAGACTATTTCGCGCGCGGCCTGCGGGGAGACGCCGGCATAGGTGGCCACCAATCCTTTGGCGAGGTCGCCGGTTTTTTCAGCGCACAAAGCCTCGATCCCGGCCGCCGTCGCCTGACGTGGATCGCGCTTCTCCTGCGGCGGCGGCACTTCATAGACGTGGCGCGGTAAAATGACCCGGCTGCTCATCCGCGGTGTGACGCGCTTGATGCTGTCGAGAATAAGATTATTGTCATCGACAAGAATGATGTTACTGCGCCGATCCTGTGGCTCGATGATTAAATCGCAGTGCAGCAAATCGGGCGCCGCCGGGCGGTTGTGGAGCGCCTCCAGTAGTTCGGCATCCTCGGCGGCAGCCTCGTCGGTCGGCAATGGCGCATCAAATTGCTCGCGTTGCTCAGCGTCGGCATCGGTCGGCGGCGCATTGCGGTTGCGCGACTCAGGGCGTTTGACTATACTAAGCACAATGATTCGTTCAAGCGCCGGTTGCTCAACGGCGCGCACCACACCGCCGAGCACATACTTGCGCAGCAGCAAGAGCAACGGCGAATCGTGATCCACGCCCCGTGTGAGCCGTGCCTGCACCAGATTCACCCGTGCGTGTTGCGGGTCAGCCGACGCGATTAACTGATGGCGCCGGCCGCGGGCATATACTTCCAGGCCAATACTCAGCGGGCCGACGAGCAGTACGCGCTGCACGCGCCCTCCCACGAGCGTTTCACGGAGTTCATCGGCAACGGCCGTAAGCGTTAGTGCATCAAAATACATAGTACGTATAAGGATACCATGACGACGCGTGAGTTAAACCCGCTTTTGTCCGGCGAGCCGGCGCTACCCCTGCTCGTAGTGATCTCCGGCCCGTCGGGCGTCGGCAAAGACGCGGTGCTGATGCGAATGCGCGAACTGGCCTTCCCGTTCCATTTTGTCGTTACGGCCAACAGTCGGCCGATGCGTCCCGGCGAAATCGCTGGTTATGACTACCATTTCGTAACCAGCGAGCGCTTCGAGCAGATGATCCGCGACGACGAATTGCTCGAATGGGCCGAAGTTTACGGCCAGTATAAAGGCATTCCTAAGTCGGAGGTGCGTCAGGCGATGGCCAGTGGTCGCGATGTGATTCTGCGCATTAATGTTGATGGCGCGGAAACGCTCAGGCGGATCGCGCCGGAGGCCGTGTTTATCTTCCTCGCTCCGGCAAATATGGATGAGTTACGCCGGCGACTGACCTTACGCCGCACCGAGAGCGGGCGCGAGATTGCAACCCGCCTGAATGTCGCGGCGCATGAACTGGAGCAGGCCCGGCTTTTCGATTATGTCGTAATCAACCACGAGGCGCGTCTGGATGAAGCTGTCGGCCAGGTGCGGGCGATTATTGCCGCCGAGAAGCAGCGCATCTATCCGCGGCGGGTGGTGCTGTAAGGCAAGGTTTCAGGCGGCAGAAAGCAGGCGGCCGGCTTCGCGCACCAAGCGGCGCTGCCGGTAACGATTGTAATGTTGCCCGAAATCTTGGCTCAATCCAGACGTCGGACTCAGAAGCTAGAATGCAGGATTCCTATGGCAACCATCCAAGAACAGCTCACAGCCGACCTGAAAGTGGCGCTGAAGGCCGGCGAGAAAGCGCGCGTCGAGACGATCCGCACCGCTCGTGCAGCGCTGCAAAGTGCCCAACTCGAAGCGGCGAAACAGCGCTACGATACGGCGGCGCGTGCGATCGAGGCCGCGCATGCTCAGGATGCGGCGGCGCGTGAGGCGGCGCTGGCCGGTATCTCCGCTGATGCCCACGAACCGTTGGACGATGGCGCCCAAGCAGCGGTAATCAGCAAGGAGATTAAGCGGCGGCATGAGTCGGCTGAGATGTACCACAAAGGTAATCGGCCTGAACTCGCCGCTAAAGAAGAGGCCGAGGCGGCAGTGCTGGAAGCCTATTTACCGAAAATGCTCGGCGCCGATGAGCTTCGGCCGGTTGTTGCCGCCCTGATCGCTGAACTCGGGCTGAGTGGCCCGTCGGCGATGGGTAAACTGATGCCGACTCTGATCGAGCGCTTTAAAGGCCAGGCTGAAAGCCGTGTCTTGAGTCAGGTGGCCCGTGAATTGCTATCGAGTGGCTGACGCCGATTGACTGTCTGCGAGTCGATCAGCCATAATTCGCGTTCTCAGCGCTCAGGCAGCACATTTCCAGCCTCAGGCGTCAAGTATAACATGTGGTGAACCTATGAATTTTATGCGCCGTACCTGGATGCCGGGGCTCTCGTCTACACGTACACCGCATCCGATCGCAGGGATGAGTCGGCGCGTTCGTTTGGGGATTACGCTTGAGGCGCTCTTGCTCTGGGTCGGCATCTGGGCCGCGCTGACGCTGAGTTTGCCCGGCGAGTACGGGCGCCTGGAGGTAGGCCAACCAAGCCCGCTGACTATTCAAGCGCCGCGGAATGTGACGTATGTCAGTGAGTTGCTTACCGCCGAACGGCAGGCTCAGGCCGAGAATAACCCCGACAATATTATTTACAACCAGGACCCGGCCATTCCTGGGGAACAACTGCGCGCTCTGATTGCTTTGCTCGATACGATCTCCGATGTTCGTCAGGCGCCGACACTGACGCGCGACGAGCGCCTTGCCCGACTGGTGGAGCTACCCAGCGCGACGGTGACGATCTCGGAGCAACAGGCCGAACTGATCCTCAACCTTGATGATCCAACCTGGAATGATCTTCGCCTGCAGATCGTTGGGCTCTACAATCGGGCGATCGAACGCTACGATTATGCGATTGATGAACGCGGACTGGCCCAGTTACGTGAGCGTTGGCTGACCTTCTGGCTTGCGACAACGAATCTTTCGCCCGACGAGCGCGGGCTTGCTCAGTTTTTCGCCGAAGCATTCCTGCGGATCAATCGTACGGTCGATGATGCAGCGACGCTGGAGCGGCGTCGGATCGCCCGCGAGGAGGTACAATCCCAGCAAGTGACGGTACTAGCCGGCGAAAATATTGTGCGTGTCGGCGAAATTGTGCGCCCGGAGACGATCGAAAAGCTTCAGCAAACCGGCGCCCTGCCGCGCCCGCTTGGGTGGCCCGGTATTCTCGGGCGCGGGTTGCTCGCGGCCTTGCTGGCAGGTGGGTTTATCGGCTACACGCTGATCTTTCAGCCGCTGCTGGCCTATCAGACGCGTAGTTTGCTCGTGGTTGTCGGCCTGCTGGTGATCACGCTGATTGCCGCCCGGTTGATGTTGCCCGTGCTGCGTGAATGGCCGATCGCATTTCCGCTGGCCACCGTAGCGATCATTATCGCTGTGGTCTTTAATGGGCGCTTGAGTCTGGCGGCAGCCTTGCTCATGGGGGTGGCAATCGGCGTAATGGCCGATAATGATCTGACCCTGGCTACAACTTTATTGGCGAGTTGTGGGGTGGCGACCTTTGTGGCTCGGAGTGCGGATCGCTTGCTCACATTTTTGCTCGCCGGCTTGGCGGTTGCCATGGCGATCTGGTTTGGGTTTACCGCTTTCTGGCTCATTGATCGCCCCGATATCAGTTTTGATGCGTTTGGCCCGGTGTTGTTACCGGCCCTGCTCTTTTCCGCAATGAACGGGGCGCTGTCGGCAATCCTGGCCCTGGGCCTGTTTAACCTGTTTAGCCGTGTGGCCGGCCAGGTTACGCCATTGCAACTCATGGAACTGGCGCATCCCAACCAGCCGCTATTGCGCAAGCTCATTCGCGAAGCGCCCGGCTCCTATTACCATAGCGTGAATGTAGGTAACCTCGCCGAGGCCGCTGCCGAGAAGCTCGGCGCCGATGCCCTGTTGCTCCGTGTGGCAGCCTACTACCACGATATCGGCAAAACGATTCGGCCCTACTTTTTCACCGACAACCAGGTCGGTCGCGAGAATGTCCATAGCGACCTCGACCCGCAGACGAGTGCGCAAATCATTGTCGATCATGTGCGTGAAGGCGTGAAAATGGCGCGCGCCGCCGGGTTGCCCCAGCAGATCATCGATTTTATCGCTACGCATCATGGCACCGGCGTGCTCAAGCACTTCTATCAGCAGGCGCTCCAGGAGCAAGACAGCGTCGATATCAACGATTTCCGCTACCCCGGCCCACGCCCCAAAACTCGCGAACAGGCCATTCTGATGCTCGCCGACTCGGTTGAGGCGACTGTACGCTCAAAAGCTCAGAACGGCAAACTACTCTCCGCGCACTCCGATGAAGAAGCGCGTAATGGCGCAAACGGGGGCGCTCAGACGCTCGAAGATCTGGTGCAGTCGATCATCGACCTGCGTGTTCGTGAGGGCGAGCTCGACGATGCACCGCTCACGATGCGCGAACTCGCCCAGATTCGCCAGGTGTTCGTGATCAGCTTACAAAGTATCTACCACCCGCGCACCGACTACGCCCCTCAGGTAATGAAGTCGTGATGCCGTGCTAGGCCCCCAACCGCAGGCTCGGGTGTACGTCCAGACTCCAATCGTGTTGGAGGCCTGAGCCGAAGCGATAAAACCCCGCTGCCGCGATCATGGCCGCGTTGTCGGTACACAGGCTGAGCGGCGGAGCGTGTACTGGTACATCGGCGCGGCGGCGGAGTTCTTCACGCAGGCGCGTGTTGGCTGCCACCCCGCCCGCCAGCAGAATCGCTGTTGCCCCATATTGCCGCGCCGCATCCACGGTTTTCGACACCAACACATCCACCACCGACTCCTGGAAGGCATGCGCCGTCTGAGCGACAAAGGCCGGATCGAGCGGGAGGGGCGTCTGGGGGGTGGCGGCGGTTTGATCAACCTTCCGCCCACGCGTCGTCACGACCCGGGCGGCTTGCTGTTGGCGCTCTTGCACCCGGTGCAGCACTGCCGTTTTCAGGCCGCTGAACGAAAAATCGTAGCTGTCCCGTAGCCAGGCCCGTGGCAGTACGCCCCCGCCGGCCGCAACCCCCTGCGCGATCTGCTGGATCGCCGGGCCGCCGGGGTAGCCCAACCCCAAAATACGCGCCACCTTGTCGAAGGCTTCGCCCACCGCATCGTCACGAGTTTGCCCCAGAATGCTGTAATCGCCGTGGCCGCGCAATAACGCCAGCAACGTGTGCCCGCCCGAGACGACCAGGGCGATCAGGGGAAACTCCGGTAAAGCTGGGGGAATGGGGGAATGGGGG
>JBBRUG010000064.1:0-20977 GCA_038247995.1 Chloroflexales bacterium
AGATAAACAATGGTCTTGCGTGGCGGTTGGTCGTTGCCGCTGCGCAGATGAAGCACCTGTTGAATATGCGAATCGGTGTATATGCGCCTATTCCCTGGTGTTCGTTGGGGAGTGAGTCGTCCCTCCCGGTCCCATCGCTGTAATGTCTTCACGGAGACGCCGATCCGCTCCGCAAATTGACGCACCGTGTATGTACTCATACTGCGTCGTATAGCACACTTTTGGGTATTCAACAAAGGCTATGTCATGGCTCCGCAGCCGTTCAAGGCTTATCCATCCCGGCCACGCGACTTCATGGCCCGCTCGATATCGCGCTGAGCATCGCGTTTGGCGATATCCTCACGCTTGTCGTAGCTCTTTTTGCCGCGGGCGACGCCGAGGGCGAGCTTGGCTCGGCGACCTTTGAAGTAGATCCGCAGCGGTACGAGGGTGAGGCCCTTCTGGCGCTGGAGGCCGTCGAGGCGGCTGATCTCGCGGCGGTGCAGCAGCAACTTGCGCGGGCGGGTCGGCTCGTGGTTAAAATACGTGCCGGCCTGTTCGTAGGGTGAAATATGGGTGTCATAGAGGAAGATTTCGCCATTGGCGACCCGAGCGAATGAGCCGCGCATATTCACGCGGCCATCGCGCACCGACTTGATCTCGCTGCCGCTCAGCACAATGCCGGCCTCGATCGTCTCCTCAATATCATAGTCGTGGCGAGCCTTGCGGTTCTCGGCCACGACGCCTGGGTTGGATTGTTTGGTACTCATAACGCCTCTGTTAAGCCAAATGTTCTCGTAAGTATAGCACGCTCCGCCTCAGGCTAACGGTGGGCCGGCAAGGTTGCTCAGCAGGCCCAACCCTAACCTCAGGCTTGACAAATGCTATCCAGATTTACTATGATGGAAGCGCACAGGCGCATTCACGTTGTAAAGTCATGTGCGTACTCACCCACCATCATTGCTCAATACCAGGAGATCCTCATGGTTGGAACATCGCTCCGCATCGTCGTTCGACGGCTTGTGGTGCTCATTGTGCTGGCAGCCCTTGTTGCAACGGCATTGCCGGGAGCGCGCGCCCAGACTGAAGTGCGTTATTTCCCTGAGACGGGCCATACCCTGCGCGGCCAGTTTCGCGCCTTCTGGGAGGCCAATGGCGCGCTGGCGAATTTCGGCTTTCCAATCACCGAAGAGTACAGCGGGCCGAATGGTCGCACAACGCAGTATTTCGAGCGCGCCCGCTTCGAACTGAACGAGGTTGGCGGGCGAGCGGTGGTTGAACTGGGTTTGTTGGGCATCGAAGTAACTGAGGGCAGGATTTTCCCCAAGGTGCCGCCGATCGAGAATACGGCGGATCAGCGCTACATTCCCGAGACGCAGCATATTATTCAGTATGGGTTTAAGGAGATCTGGGAGACGCGCGGCGATGTGCGCATTTTCGGCTTCCCGATCAGTGAAGAGATCGACGAGGTGTTGGAAGATGGCGAGTGGCACACGGTGCAGTACTTCGAGCGGGCGCGTTTCGAGTACTGGCCGAATTTCCCGCCCGGCCAGCGCGTGCTGATCAGTAATCTCGGTCGGCGCCTCGCCCCATCGGATCGCGTGATTCCGGTGCCGCCACCGGGAAGCGGCCAACCGGCGCCGCAGCCGCAGCCCCAGCCGCAACCGGCGCCCGCGCCGCTGCCGCCAAGCGTGAACGCTACCGTTACCCCGCCGGAGGGGCCGCAGGGCACCACATTCAGCTTCGATGCGTTCGGTTTTGAAGCCGGCGAAAATGTCGGGATCTGGATCACGGCCCCCGATCAGTCCACCTTCGGCGCCGATTTCCAGGCTGTCGCCGACGGCTCCGGTTCGATTGCCGCCGAAAATACCGGCATCGGCACCGATAGCAGCTTCCCCGAAGGGATCTGGTCATTCAACGCCCAGGGTGTGCGCAGCGGTCGCCAGGCGATCGGCTACTTCCGGATTACCGGCGTAACTGCGCCTACCGGCGATCCCAATCGCCTTGGCCAGCTCATCCACGACGATTTACCGCGTCAGGGGTTGTCGTTTATTCTCCCGGTCGCTGCACCGCCCGGCGCCGAATTCATCTTGATCGGCGGTGGTTTCGACGTGAATGAAAATGTTGTGGCTTGGGTAACCCTGCCCGATAACACGAGCGTAGCAGTTGGGGCGGAACGGATCGTTAAAGACGGTACGGTGGTTCAGGTGCTCGTGCCGACAGCCGGCCTGGGCGAAGGAAACTACACCGCAGTGATCAATGGGCAATCTACCGGCGCAATCGCAGCGGCCGCTTTCAGGCTCACCTCCGATTTTGTCGCCGGCCCAGGCACACCGCGACCGGCGAATGTGAGTGGCGGCGTCAGTCCGTCTGAAGGCCCCCAGGGCACCACGTTCCAAGTACGTGGCGGCGGACTACGGCCCAACGAACTGACTGAATTGTGGATCACCGATCCGCTGGGCGGTTACCTGCTGTATCCGGAGCCGTTCCAGGCGGAAGCCGACGGGCGGATCGGCTATAACCCGCCGTTCGATCTTACGGCGACGAATGAGGCGGCGGCGGGCGTCTATGGGATTCACTTCCGCGGCCTTGAGAGCCGGGCACGGGTCGATGTCTACTTCACCGTCACTGGGCCGGCAGGCCAGGGAACGCCTGGTGCGAGCTTGCGCATGGTCGAGCAACTGATCGCAACCGGCGCGCTGCCGCGCACAGAGTATTGGGTACGGCGGTAGCACACTGAAGCACTGAAACCCTGAAACACTGAAGCACTGAGGCGCTGAGGAACACTGAAATTCTGAGGCGCTGAGGAATGCCGTGAACCAGGTGAACAAATGCCTGAGCGCCGCAGTAGCATCTGGGTTAGGGCCTCAGTGATGTGGAGAATATTGTGGTTGTCCGGCGTCTTCGTCTTATTGCTCTTATTGCCGTCCTCCTGCTCAGCGCTTGCGCTCCGGCAAGCCGATCCGCTGCCGATGACCAGGGCAGTGCGCCGGAAAGCGTGCGCGGCGCGGCGCTGCCCGGGCGGTTACTCTTTGTGGCCGACGGCGCGATCTGGCAATGGCAGGGTCGTGAGGCGCGCCCCTTGATCAGCGTTGGCGATCCTGCCCATCCTGCCTTCGATCCCGCCGGCGAGCGGATCGCTTATGTAACGCGCAGTAATAGCGCCAGCGATCTGATCGTCGCCGACCGTGATGGGCGTGAATTGGCCCGCCTTACGTCGAACGACGCAGCGGCACCGCCGAATAGTCTCCAGCGCGTCTATGCCAGCCGTTGGGCGTTATATCCGGCCTGGTCGTCCGACGGCACCCAGATCGTAACCGCCAGCCAGGCTGCGCCACCTGACGGTGAGCCGCCCGCCGAGTACAATCTGGCGCTGTATAGCCTTACGCCCGGCGCTGCAGGCCAGCTTACACCATTGTATGCCGACAATGGCGCGCATTGCGGGCGCAGCGCCTTCGCCCCCGATGGTAGCCTGGTGTTCGTACGCGCCGCTACCACCGATGACGGCGCGCAGCAACTTTACCGGCTCGATCCGCTCCTTGGTACGGTGGCGCCGATTCCCGGTGCGCCGACCCAAAGCTACGACCCCGCCTTCAGTCCCGACGGAACCTGGCTGGCTTTTGCGGCGCGCACTGCCGACGGCACCGACATCCATGTGCTTCCCGCCAATGGCGGCGCAGCGCAACGCCTTACCAACCTGCGTAGCGCCCGTGCACCCGCCTTCGCTCCCGACGGCAGTCAGATCGCCTTCCTCGCGATCGCGCCGGGAGAAAGCAGCTTCGACCTCTGGGTGAGCGACCTGCGTACAAACGATGACGGCAGCCTCAGCATCGAAACGCCGCAGCGCCTCACGACTGCGCGCGATCTCGATGCCGATTCGGGGTTGAGTTGGGCGCCCTAGCAGGCGCATGCCAGGCGACCTTCCATCCGCAGTCGGCAGTCCGCAGTCCGCAGTCCGCAGTCCGCAGTCCGCAGTCCGCAGTCCGCAGTCCGCAGTCCGCAGTTCCCAGTCCGCAGTTCCCAGTCCGCAGTCCGCAGTCCTTAGCCCTCAGGCGTGATCATTTCTGCTTCGGTAATAATGCATTGGAGCGGTACATCGTGGGGGGCGTGGGGAATGGCGGGCACTTCCTGGGCGCTAAAGGCCACGCCGATGGTCAGGCCGCAGGTCTGGGGGAGTAAGCGGTCGTAGTGGCCGGCACCGTAACCCAGGCGATAACCCTGGCGGTCGAAGCCGAGCAATGGGACGAGGATCACATCCCAGGTATCGGGAGCGCTGGGGCGGATGACGGTCGGCACGGGTGTGCCGAGCGCTCCGCGAGTGAAGTCCCCAGGCTCCAGGCTGACAATCCAACTATGGCTAAGCTGTTGTGCCCGCGGCAATGCGACAGGAACAGCGAGCGCTTTGCCGGTTTTCAGCGCCCCCGCCAGCAGGGGGCGAAGTTCAACCTCAGAACCGATCGCCAGATAACTATGGATCACTCGTGCCATTACAAAGGCCGGCAGGCCGGCCAGACGGGCGCAGATGGCGGCGCTCCGACTGGCCCGATCCGTCACTGCCTCGCGGCGGGCACGCAGGTCGGCCCGCAGCGCCCGTTTCTGCGCAACAATTAACGCACTATCCATGCAACCATTGTAGCACTTTACCTACGCGCTACAGATGCGGTGCCTTGATCTTTTTAATCTGCGCGACAAAGGGCGGATCAGGCTTGCGCTCCGGGTTAAAGCGGAACCAGCCGAGTTCAGTGCGCACCGCCTGCTCTTTCAGTTCCGTCGCGCCCCAGACGAACGAGCCGCCGGTGATCCCAAGCAGCGCCGACCAACCTGCATTCGGCACGAACAGTGAACCAACAATCATGATGATCCCAAGCATCAATGGGTACGGCCACCAGAGATAGCCGAGCGCGTACTCCATACGGATCACCCAGAAGAAACCGAACCCGATAATCCCCAGGCTAAAGAGTCCAAGGGCGAGGCCACCCCATGCAAGCATTGACGTTACCTTTCCTGGATAACCAAGAACCAAGAAACCAAGGAACAAAGCAGACCGTCCTTCGTCCTTCGTCTTTGGTCAAACTGTCAAACTGTCGGACTTGCGTACAGCACGCCCAGGTGTGGTATGGCTACTGGATACCGGCCGACCTTGCGGCTCGCGATTGAGCAGATCTTCCAGGGTTGCGTGCGGGCTGGTCGCCAGAATCTGGGCGTGGCGCGGATTCTGCGGGTTCGCGGGTGCATGCCCCTTCACGATCCGCTTCTGCTGGCGGAACAGCTCGAAGGCGTCCCAAAGCAGGGTGATCCCGATAATGCTGCTTACGCCGGCAAGCGTGAGATTGGGCGCAAACAGCGCGTAGATATTTAGACTAATTCCGATACTGATCAGGATTGCCATCGGCGGCCCAAGCCGCACGCTGTGCGCCTCCAACCAACGTACACCAACATGGCCCCACCAGATCCCGAGAAAGGTCGCCAGAGCCATCCAAAAACCTGCAAGCTGCATTGCGGAGTTCCTTCAAGAGCCGCTAGCGGCGGCTACCCTACTATTCCTATCCAAAGTTATACAAATCTATGCATCTGTGACATAGTGTACAAGGTTATGCGGCGCACGTCAACCGCTGGTTTGACTCCCGGGAACGAGCCGGGTATAGTAGAGCAGAGCCGCTTTCTTACTTGCAAGGCACTGCTGTACCCAACGGTTATGCGTGAACACCACGTAACCGAAGCACTGACGTTGTTGTTTGTTCCCCTGCGCCGTGCTGCGCGGGGGTTTTTTGCATCACGTACGGGCGATGATCGCGCCCGACAATCTATCTGAGGAGGAGCCGCTGTGAGCATCGATTGGGAGGATAAGTTTGCCCGTGACGGGCTTACCTTCGATGACGTTTTGCTCGTACCCGCCGCATCCGATGTAGTCCCCGCGCAGATCGACGTCGGTACATGGTTGACCCGCACGATTCGCCTGAACATTCCCATTGTCAGCGCCGCGATGGATACGGTAACTGAGCATCGCCTGGCGATCGGGCTCGCCCGCGAAGGTGGCCTCGGTTTTATCCACAAGAATATGCCGATCGAGGATCAGGCCGGCATGGTACGCAAGGTGAAGCGCTCCGAAAACGGCATGATCACCGACCCGATCACACTTCCGCCAAACAGAACCGTCGGCGATGCGCTCGATCTGATGGCCGAGCACAAAGTCTCCGGCGTGCCGGTTGTCACTGCGGCGGGCGATCTGGTGGGCATTATCACCAACCGCGATTTGCGCTTTGAGGTTGATCGCGCACTACCGATCAGTGATCTGATGACCAGCCGCGATCTGGTGACGGTCTCGGAGGGCACGACGCTTGAACAGGCCAAGGAAGTACTGCACAAGCACCGCATCGAGAAGGTGCTCGTGGTGAACCGCCAGGGCAAGCTCAGCGGCATGATCACCGTCAAAGACATCATGAAGACAATCGAGCATCCGCACGCCTGCAAAGATCCGCAGGGCCGCCTGCGCGTCGGCGCGGCGATTGGCACCAGCGGCGATTATCTGGAGCGGGCGGCGGCTCTGGCGCGGGCCAGCGTCGATGTGATTGTGATCGATACCGCTCACGGCCACTCGACGGGCGTACTGAACGCGGTGAGCCGGGTGCGCGAAGCCTTCCCCGATGTGCAACTGATCGCCGGCAATGTTTCCACCGCTGCCGGCACGATCGCCCTGATTGAGCGCGGCGTCGATGCGGTGAAGGTCGGACAGGGGCCGGGATCGATTTGCACAACCCGCGTCGTCACCGGCGCCGGGATGCCGCAGATCACCGCCGTGGCCGATGCCTCCCGCGCCGCTGAGCGTTTTGGCATACCGATCATTGCCGACGGCGGGATCAAGTACTCGGGCGATATTCCTAAGGCGATCGCCGCCGGCGCGCATAGCGTGATGATCGGCTCGCTCCTCGCCGGCACCGAAGAAAGCCCCGGCGAGAGCATTCTCTATGAAGGCCGCGCCTACAAGAGCTACCGCGGCATGGGCAGCATCGGCGCGATGCAAAAGGGTTCCAGCGACCGCTACTTCCAGGCCCGCGAGAACAAAAAGCTCGTCGCCGAGGGTATCGAGGGCATGGTGCCGTTCAAGGGTATGCTCAACGACTCGATCTTCCAGCTTGTCGGCGGCCTGCGCGCCGGGATGGGCTATGTCGGCGCTCACGACGTGGAGGCGCTGCGCCGTGACGCGCGCTTCATCAAGATCACCATGGCTTCGCAGATCGAAAGCCACCCGCACGATGTAACGATCACCAAGGAAGCGCCAAACTACGGTGGACGGTGATTCTTTCTGGGCGTGAGCGTGGGCTATGCCCGCGCTCACGCCTACATTCTTTTATTATGACAACTATACCTGATTCATTCGCCGATCTCATCCCGACGATGCAGGCGGCGCACAGGCGCATTCTGAATGCGCTGGCAGAACACCAGATCGCGATTGCGCCCTATCCCACCACGCTGCCCGCCGGCAACCCGCATGGGCGGGCGGCGGCGCGCGCCTACCCGATGCAGGGCGTGCTCAAATACCACGGCCTGAGCGATTGGGCCTGGCGGATCGCTTATTTACCCAGCATCTCGCTCAATAATGCGGCCGCGCATACCACTACTTATGTCGAGTTTAATCCAACCCTTCCTGCCGACGAGGCCACTATCGGCGGCGTTCCGGCGCAGGGACGCGAGCTTTCGCGCGTTGTCGGTACGCTCGATGCGGTGCGCAAACTGGCTGGGGTGAACAGCCGCGCCCGCGTGATCTCGCGGAATGTATTGCAAACCCAGACGGTCGGCAAGGGTTTGGGCACCAGTGCATCGGCCTCAGCCGCCCTGGCCGCCGCTGCCGTAGGCGCCCTGCTCGGCCCAGAACTCGCCGCCAACCGACGCTTTTTGAGTTGTCTGGCCCGCTTGTTGGCCGGCTCCGGCTGCCGCAGTGCCGCCGGCGGCGCCGCGCTCTGGCTCAGCTACCCCGGCCTCGCCCACGAAGAGAGCTTCGCCGTACGGCTCGACGATCAGGCACAACTCGCCGACATGGCACTGATTACCGTGCCGATTGACTCGCGGGTGGGCCTGAAAACCGAGTCGGCGCACCACGACGCGCCACAGAGCAGCCTATTTCGGGCCTGGATGACCAGCCGACCCGATGAGATCCTGGAATGCATCACGGCCGTACGTAGCGGCGACTGGCGCACGATCGGCCAACTCGCCGAGCTCGACAGCATGCGCCTGCATGGCATCACCATGTCGGGCAGCCGCGAGCAGAAGCTGATTGGCTGGGAACCGGAGAATATCACCCTGTTCCGCATGTGCAACGATTTACGCGCCCAGAGCGTGCCGGTCTACGCCTCGACCGACACCGGCCCAACGGTGGTATTTATTACCCATCACAGCCACGCGCAGGCCGTCGTAGCGGCGATCGACGCGCTGAACCTGGGGCTGGAGAGCGTCGTCAGCGGCGTGGGCGGGCCGGCGGAGTTGATCGATCCCGAGGAGGCGCTGGGAGAACTGGAGCAGGATTAGGGACAGGGTGACAAGGGGACACGGGGCATACGGATCACGTTAAGGATTTCCGCTGGGTCAGCCCGCACCCCCAACCCCCTTCGGCTACGCTCAGAGCAGGCCGCTCCCTGAGCGGGAGCGGGGCTTCTGAGCGCATCAGGACAATGAATCTGTGGCGGCTCCCCCTGCTCCACGCAGATGGAGCAGGGGGCTGGGGGGATGCGGTGTTTCGGGCGTTGGGACGCGATCTGTGCATCTTCGGGCAGACGCATGCTGTCGCTTACCTTGATGCGTATGGGACACGGGGGCAGGCGGCACGAGGCAAGAGACACGCGGCGGGGCGCGGACTTCAGGCCCCGCTGCTACGCGCCACGGTGTGAGCCGCGTCCTTCATGGTGCGGCGACCTGCAGCACCGCCACAAAGCCGATGGCAAGCAGAGCCGCCAGCAGCAGCAGCAGGGCCGAGTAGCCGCCCAGGAGGATGACCAACAGCCCGGCGCCCACCGGGCCGAGGGTTTTGGCGCCGGTGAGAGCCAGGCTCTGCGCGCCGCTGATCGTGGCGTAGTTGGCGGCGCCGTATTGTTCGGCCATCAGCGCTGCGCGCATAATCGTCATCGTGCCCGCCCCGGCGCCAAACAGCGCCACATAAACGATTGCGCCTACCGCTGTTGGGGTGAGCGTCAGCACGATCAGGCCGCCAATCTGCATGGCGATCAGGCCGGCCGCGATCCAGTTGCGCGGGAAGCGGTCGCCTAACGGCCCGATCAACAGCCGTCCGGCAAGCGACATCAGGCCGAACAATCCAGTGACCATAGCGGCGAAGGTCGGCGCGTGGCCACGCTCGATCAGGTACGGGATGAGGTGGACGGTCATAGCCACGCCGGCGAAGGTGGTACTGGCAAACGCGATCGTCAGCCACCAGAATCCGGACGTACGCAAAGCCATACGCGGCGTGATTGTCGGCTCGGGCGCAATGCTGCCGGCTGTGCGCGAAAGTTCCGTTGCACCGTCGGGCGCGAGGCCAAGATCGGCGGGGCGGCGGCGCAAGAAGATCAGGTGGAAAGGCGTGGTGGCCAGGGCAAGGATCAACGCGAGCGCGAGTAATGCGCCGCGCCAACCAACTTGCTCAGTTAGCCAACCGCTGAGCGGGATGAACACCGTGCTCGCCCACGCGCCAAAGAAGGTGAGCACCGTAAGCGCGCGCCCGCGCTGGTGGCGAAACCAGACCGCGACAATTGCGAAGGCCGGCTCGTAGAGCACTGCCGCCGCTGCAAGGCCAATACCGGCCATAATCAGGTAGAACGCCCAGAGACTCGTCACCTGCGACCAGGCGACCAGCAGCAGACTCCCCAAAATGGCCCCAGCAGTCATCAGCGCACGTGGGCCGTGGCGATCGAGCCAGCGCCCAACCGGCACTGCCGCCAGCCCCATACACATCAACGCCAACGAATACGCCCCCGTCAGCGCCACCGCCGACCAGCCTAACTCAGCCTGCATCGGCGCCACAAAGACGCTGAAGGCATAGTAGAGAATGCCCCACGACACCACCTCGGTCCACGAGACGGCGACGAGCATGATCCAGCCGTAGTAGAGCTGTCGGGATTGGGTGAGGGTACGCATAGGAATGCAAAAGGTAACATGCACAAAGCAAAATTGAACGCCTTCGATATTGACGAGGTCACTGTAGCAGTCATATTGACAGATGTCAATATTCAATCTGAAGGCGCCCCCTTCGACACGCTCAGGGTGTGCTAATCCGCTTGCCCGCTTGCCCGCTTGCCCGCTTTCTGCTCTTGCTACTCCCCAAAATCCTCGCCGCTGCGCAGGGTGAGCATATAGGCGATGAGATCTTCGATCTGCTGCTCGGTCAGATCTTCGGCGTACCCACGATACATGATGCCTTCCTGCCAACCGCCGGTCAGCTGGGCGTCAGGGAAGACAATCGACTCGCGCAGGTAGTCGGCAGCGCTCATGCCTTCCACCCGGCGCTCGGCCCGCGCGCCGATGTTGGAGAGGTTCAGGCCAAGCGTTGGCACTTCGTCAACGCCGGCGGCGTGGCACGAGGCGCACGTTGGTGTGTCGCCATTGCGAATCACGGTCGTGCCGTCGAAGATCTGCCGACCACGCTCGGCGTCCCCCCCCGGCAGGCCACCGGCGCACGCGACAAGGATGAGCAATGCCGGCACCCAGAGAAAGCGGAGGCAGCGGATCACGGAGAGCATAGATTCCTTTCGAAACATTACAGCTATCGATATCACTCTATCGGCTATTGCAACATAGCCAGCGTGGCACGAAAAAACGCCTCCATCTGCGGCAGATAGCGCGCGTTGCCGGCGGCGTCGAACGAATGCGGTTGACCGGGGTAGACGGTGAACTCCACATCAACACCGGCATCGCGCAGCGCAAGGTAAAGATCTTCCGGCCATTTGCGCGGCACGATATCATCACGATCACCCCAGATAATCAGCGTGCGCGCCGTAACGCCGGCAGCGTAGTTCAGCGGCGAGAGCCGGGCATACAGTTCCGGCGACGCATCCGGCACGACCGGGAACTCGATCGCCAAAAGATCGATCACGCCGCTACGCTGCCCAGGCGCCTGACCGGCCCGAAAACGCGCGCGTTCCTGGCGAAACGCGTAATCTTCCACAATATTCGACGAAGCCGGCGCGTAGATCAGCGCCGCCGCTACCTGATCGCTCACGGCAATTACTTTAGAGGTGATTGCACCGCCGTTGCTGTGGCCCCACATCAAGGCCTTACCAGGCTGAGCCTCGGGCAGCGCCTGGGCCAGCGGAATGAGGTTGAGCACATCGATCACATGGCCGGCACGAAATACATTGGGCGCGTCGTCAGAGCCGGCATGGCTACGAAAGTCGGGCGCTATGGTGAGGAACCCGCGCTCGGCCAGGTAATCGGCGGCGCGCTGCGTGCCGTTGCCGGTGCGATAGGCATCGAGCGGATAGTAGCCGTGGTTCAGAATAACTACCGGAAATGGGCCTTCACCGCGTGGTCGGTTGAGCATGCCGGTGATGCGCAGGCCATCGCTGGGATAAGAAACCAGATAGCGCGTGAAGGCCGGGCGCTCTTCCAACGTCGCTTCGACCGTGAGCGCCCCTGCACCATAACTGCGCGCCCGCAACCCCTCGATGGTATAACCAACCAGTTCGGGGTACGGCTCGGGCGTGGGCGTAGGCGGTGCAGGCGTGGCGGTCGGCGCTGGAGTTGCCGTGGGCGTGATCGTCGGCGGAATAGCCGTAGCCGACGGTAGAAGTGTCGTTGGCGTCGGCGGACTGCGCGTGGCCGTTGGCGCAGGTTCAACGGCGCCGACTGCTACCGGCGCAGGCGGATTGGCTGCCGGAGTGCAGGCGGTGAGCAGGAGTAGAGCTAGGAGAATAATGCGGCGCATGAGAATATTGTACCGCAGTCGGGCAGTTTACCGGCAGACCGGACCCGGGGATACCAAACAACCCTTTTTTGTTGCATATGGGTACTCGCAGCAACAGATCGCGGACAGACCCCGCTCCACTGGGCGGTGATCCGCAGGCGACCTGTGCTCGTGCAGCGTTTGCTTGCCGCCGGTGCCAATGTCGAAGCCCTGGATACCGAAGGGCGGACGCCGCATAATTGGGCGTATTTACGTGGAATGACGATAGACATGACCCTGAAGGAGTCCAATCCATGACCACCCAAACCGTACCTGTTGGTGACGGCCTCCTCGGACGGGCGATTGATGCAAGTGGACGACCGCTTGATGAGCGCGGGGTGCTCCAGAATGTGCGCCCGACAGACGCGATGCTGGAGCAGCCTGCGGCAACATACGCCCCCGCGCTGTGGGACACCGGGATCGAGGTACTTGATTGATCTCTATGCACCGTTGGCATTCGGCAGCACAATTGTGCTCCAGGGCGCCCCAGGTGTCGGCATGGCCGTAACAAGGGACGAGTTGATCCATCGCCTGGCTGATCAACATGGCGGTTGCGCCGTGCTGGCCCACCTCGACACCAAACGCAATTCATTACAGGATAAGCTGGCTCAGATCAGCGAAACCGGCGTCGCACAACATACGGCGCTGGTGGCGGGAAGCGGCTTCGCAGCGCTGGACGAGCGGCGGCAGGTGTGCCGAACGGCGCTGACAATCGCCGAAACATTCGTTGCCCAGGGGCGCGATGTTGTGCTCGCCGTAGATGACGGCCTGCTCGTTTCCACAACAGTCGGTTTACTCCAACGGCGCGCTCGCGTCGTCGGGCGGGGGAGTCTGACGATCCTGCTCTGTGGTTGGCAGCACGACGACTTGGACGCGGAGCTAGCCGTACGCCGCTGGTAGAATCAGCCGACACGCGGCTGGCGTTCAGTCGGGAACTGGCCCGGCAGGCGATTTGGCCGGCGATTGATGTGCGGGCGTCGTCCTCGCGCTTCCTGCACCCGGAGTATGTCTCGGCGGAACAACTGCGGGTGGCGGGAGCAGCGCGGAAGCTTCTGCACGGCGCAGCCCCGACCGAACCGGAGCGAAGTCGGGCGCGCAAACTGTTGCTCTTCCAGGCGCAACCCTTTTTTGTCGCGGAGCCTTTTACAGCGCACCCGTCCGCATATGTGCCCCGTGCCGACAGTGTGCGCACCTTTGGCGCCCTCCTCACCGGCGCCTACGATGCCGTCGCAGACGAGGCGCTGCAGTTCACCGGCAGGGCGCGTTCAGGCTGAGTGCGCTGTGCCTTCCGTTTCCTTGCACGGGCGCTAGCTTCGACAAGCTCAACCGGCGCTTAAGGAGCGTTCACCGCCTCCGCATTGCTGCGGCGCGAGGTGTCCGAAGATGCGCGTGCGCGACGGTGCGTACGGCGCGTCTGCTCGGCTTCGCGCACAGCACCTGCCTTGCCGGACGCGACGAGAGCAGCGTGCTGGTGCGCGCCTTAGCGTATCCACGACAGCTTGCATAGTGCGCAGTTTCATCATCGGCGGTAGCTCCCCATGATTGAGTATGCTGAGATGCAGTCTGTTCTGCATTGTAGTTATATCACGCAGACGCACAGCATATACGAGCCAGAAAGACACATCAACGAACGCGGCATTCCCCAGACACGCCGGCGCCAGCCCGCTCAAGGCGGCGCACGCATGGTTATTGCCAGATTGCGTCAACTGACTGTAGGTTAAAATCGGTTAATTGTAAACAAGCCGTCATGTTGCACCGGCCTTCGGAGGGCTATAGTCATGTTGAGAAATCAACGTTGCCCGACGCTCGCGGAGGTTCATCGATGCTCCGTCTTGGAGTCGGCTTCTGCACCACCGTCCTTGCCCTGATGGGTGTCCTCTTTGTCCACCGTACCGACGCCCATCCCGTTCAGATGCGTTTCAGCGAAACCGGGTACACCGTCGATGCGTCAATTCTCCCTTTTTGGCGCGCCGGCGGTGTTGAATTGTACGGCTACCCGATCTCGCCGCTGATCCTGGAACAGAGCTCCGATGACGGTCTGCTTCGCCCGGTTCAATATTTTGAGCGCGCCCGCTTTGAAGTGCACCACTCCGACAGCGGCCCAAGCGTCAAGCTCGGGCGGCTGGGGGCAGAAATCCTGACGACCGGGGTGGAATTGCCGCTAGTAGACAGTCCAAACAGCGATTGCCTCTTTTTTGCGCCGACGGCCCAGAGTCTCTGCGGCCCGTTTGCCCACTTCTGGGCGACGCGCGGCGGGTTGGAGCGCTTCGGCTACCCACTGACGCCGCCCCACCTACTCACGACGGCCGACGGCAGTGTGCGTGAAGTGCAGTATACCGAGCGCGCCCGTTTGGAACGGCTACCGAATGAGCACGGCATCCAGCTTGGCTTACTCGGTCGCGAGCGCTACCGCGCCGATCATCAGGCCCAGCCGGTTGTCCTTCCTACTGTTGATCCGGCGATCGCGCGCATGGTTGCGCTCGTCAACAACGAACGCCGTGCCGCCGGACTCGTGCCGCTCAGTATTGCCCCCGAACTGATGGCGGCGGCGCAAGAACACAGTTGGGACATGGCCCTAAGCGGCCTGATCAGCCATACCGGCTCCGACGGACGGGGCGCGGCCCAGCGCATGCGCGATTCCGGTTACCCCTGGCGACGCTGCGGCGAAAATATTGCCGTCGGGCAAACCACACCCGAAGAAGCACTGGCCTTCTGGATGAACAGCCCACCCCACCGGGCGAATATGCTCGACCCCGGCATGCGTGAACTTGGAGTCGGCCATGTGCAGCAGAGCACCGGCCATGGCCACTACTGGACGCTCAACCTGGGCGAGCGCTAGAAGCCATGGGAAACCCGCACCTTCGACAGTGCGATCGTGCTGCCGGCGGATCGCCTGAATGGGCGCCCAAATCGACGCCGGCGGGATGATGACGACAGCGGTAGTATGGGTTTTGGCGTTCATCGCGAGTCCGCCTGCTGGATGACGGCTGCATACAGCACGCGCCCTGACGAGGGCGAGCGGCGCGTGCCAATCAGCGTGGGCGCGCGCAAACCCGCTGCCGGAGCCAGTTCGGCTAGGCGGACAAACGGCAGCGGATGCGGCACCCAGGGAATCGCCGTCGGCTGCTCGTACTCGATGATGAGGAGGTGCCCGGTAGGATGGAGATGAGTGGCAACGCGGCGCAACAAACCCGCCTGATCGCGGATGAAGTGCAGCAGATTGGCCATCAGGATCCCGTCGAGCAACGGCAGATCTAGCGGGCGCAGCACATCGGCCTGGCGGGGGAGCACCATTGCGCCGGGCGGATCGTGGGCCATCCGTGCCTGCTGCGCAGCGATAGCACGGGCGTCGCGGTCGAGCGCATATACCGTTCCCGCCGGCCCTAACACCGCCGCCAGCGCCCAGGTGAAGTTGCCCGTGCCGGCGCCGAGATCCGCCCACAGGCCGTCCTGGAGTGGCACGCCATCCTGAATGAGGGCCACCATTTCGTGGTATTCCATCATCTGCCCCTTGCCCAACGCCCCGCTTCCTCGTAGCATGGTACTGGAGATCCACCCTTCCTGCGAGGTAGACCATGCGCTTTTTCAGCGATTACCGCGATCACGTCGGCGCACACCCGACGAAGTTCTTCAAGTCCACCCTGTTTCAGAGCGACCGGCTGCTGCTAGGGCTGAACTGCCTGGAGCCGGGGCAGGAACAACACGTGCACACGCATGCCGGACAGGACAAGTTCTATTTTGTTGTCGAGGGCAGCGGTACGTTTACCGTGGGCGACGAGGTGCGCGACGCAGGGGCCGGCACGACCATCTGGGCGCCCGCCGATGTGCCGCACGGCGTGGTCAACACCGGTACGGAACGCCTGGTTGTGCTCGTCGGCATCGCGCCGGGGCCGTAGCAAGCGATAACACAAGAAAGCATGTATAAATGCACACCCTGCTCCCCACCGGCTTCGCCGATTTGCTCGCTGATGCGACGCCGGCGACGTTGATCATGACGACATTGCGCCGTGACGGCACGCCGGTGCTGTCGCCGGTCTGGTTTGTGGCCGAGCCGGAGTGCTTGCTCGTCGTGATGGAAGCGACAGCGCTCAAGGCGAAGCACATCCGCAACGACCCGCGCGTTGCAGCGGTCATCCTTGCGCCGCACAATCACAACCGCTACCTGCATCTCCACGGGCAGGCAACCGAGCACACCGACCACGATGTGCAGGCGATCTACCGGCGACTGCTCTGGAAATACGAGCAGCGCGAGCCGACCGAGCCAACCACCTTACATCTGGTGGGGATTGTGCCGACGGCGATGCGCGGGTTTGATTACACCGAGAGCGCCGGAGCAACGGATGGATGACCAGACAGCGGCGTTGCTTGCGCAGGTGCAGGCAGAACTGCCGGATCTGCCGCTGCGCACGATAGAACGCCTCAGTGGCGACAACCAGTTTAACGACATTCTGATCATCAATGAAACGCTGATCGTACGGTTCCCGCGCCATCCGCAGGCCGTTGCGACGCTGACGCGCGAGGTTGCCGTCCTGCGCCGTTTGCAGGGACGGCTGCCGTTGCCCATTCCCAACCCGACGCTGACCGTGGAAGCGCCCGAAAGCGCCACTGTGCGCTGGATGGCCTATCCCCGTATTCCCGGCGAACCGCTGTGGGATGACGAGCTCCATGCCCTGCCCGCAACCGCGCAGCAGCAGATTGCCAGGCAGTTGGCCGGTTTCCTCCAGACCCTGCATGCCTTACCGATCGGCGCGTTCGGAGCCGATCTGCCGGTACGCGACGAGGCGCAGCATTGGGATGCGCTTTTTGCTGCATTTCGGGCCGAGTTGTACCCCTTCATGCGCCCCGATGCCCAGAGCGCCATCGATGCTCTGCACGTCGAAATCATGGCCGATCTCCGCGCAAGGCCCCCATACCCGGCGCTGATTCACGGCGACTTCGGCGGGGGGAACATTCTGTATGACCCAGCAACACACCAAGTGACCGGGGTGATCGACTTCGGCAGTGTCGCCATCGGCGATCCGGCCATTGATATTGCCGCGTTGAGCTGTTATGGCGAAGCCGTCGTCGCGCATGGCGCGCTGGTCTATCCGGCCATAGCGACGATGCTCCCGCGTGCTCGTCTGTATCAGGCGACCTTTGCGCTCCAGCAGGCGCTCTGGGCGATCCGTGCCGGCGACGCAGCCGCGTTCGCTGACGGCATCGCGACATATCGCTAAGCCGCATGGTGCCGCACCGGTGATGGGCAGAAACGGAGCCATGGTGATGGTTGATGAAACAGAACCGCAATCACTTGACGCACCAATAACACCTCCCCGCCGCGTCGTCTTCTTTGGCGATTCGCGGGCAGCCTGGTGGGATGTGCCGGTGCTGCCGAGGCTGCGCTGTGTTGCGGTCGGCGTGCCCGGCGGCGCAGCAGAAAGCCTTGCTCGCCAATTCCGCACCATAATCCAACCGTTGCGCCCCGACACGGTTGTCGTGCAGATGGGCGTGAATGATCTCGCCGGCCTGACAGCGCGCTCACCCGATTCAGCCCAGCGGATTGCCGCAGCCGTAGACGCCATCGGAGTGGTGGTGCGCCAGGCGCACAATTTAGGGGCATCTGTCATCCTGACGACAATCTTCCCCCGTCACGCGGACCATACAGCGACGCTGTCGTGCAGGCGGCGATTGCCGAGGTGAATAGCAAACTTACTGCTTATGTCAATATCCGGGTCAGGATATTCGATAGTGCTGCGATACTCGCCGGGCCTGATGGGTTCGTGCGCCCGGCCTTCGCCGCCGACGAACTGCACCTGAACACCGTCGGCTACGCTGCGCTCAATACAGCATTCGCTACGCTGCTCCGCACGAAAACCGCTGAAAAGGAAGTGTGATGACCACCACCCTGTATCTCATCCGCCACGCTCACGCTGTCTGGACACCGGACGAAGATCGGGAGATCTCGCCGGCGGGGCGAGCCGGTGCCGCGCACGTCGCCACGTTGTTGGGCGATGTGCCGATCACCGCAATGTATGCGAGCCCATTCAAACGGGCGATCCAAACGATCGCACCGCTGGCGGAAGCACATGGCCTCTCGATCACAACAATCGCTGATCTTCACGAGCGGAAGCTCAGTGCGCAGCCTGTAGACGACCACGCCGCAGCGGTGGCCTGGTGCTGGGCGCATTCGACTGAGGCGCTTCCCAGCGGCGAGTCGAACCTGATCGCCCAGCGCCGCGGCGTTGCCGTCATTGCCGATCTAGCGGCCCGCCACCCCGGCGAAACGATCGCCGTCGGCACGCACGGCAACCTGCTGGCGCTCATCCTCCAGTACTGGCAGCCGAAGATCGATTATGACTTCTGGAACAGCGTGACCATGCCGGATATCTATGCACTCACGTTCGGCGATGATGGAACAGCCCAGATCACACGACGCTGGGACGCAGCGGATCGCTTCGTTCCACCGGTAGCTGCTGAAGAACCGTAAGCACCGGGGAAAGGGGTGCCGATGTTCCCCTCCCAGCAGCGCCCGATGAGCGTCTCGTAAAAGAGGCACGCTCGCCCGGCCTCCAGTTCCTCGTCATCACGCCGCCGCCAGTGCGCCAATCAGAAAGGCCAGCAAGCCCAGCGAGCCGCTGAGATAGAGCCCACGCATCGCGCGGCGGCCCGCGGCGGGCGTCTGGCTGCGCAGCAGACGGATCACAAAAAAACCGATGAGCAGGTCGGTCAGCAGGATTGGGATGCGGTAGGCCAGGCCCAGCGTGCCCCACGGCAGCAGCGTTAAGAGCGCTACGAGCCCAAAAAGCGTAGCAGAGATCCGCAGGGCGGTCGTGCGCCCATAGACCAGCGCGAGCGAGCGCGAGCCGCGTTGCTGGTCGCCCTCGGCGTCCATCGCATCCCCGGCGATCTCCTCCGCCAGGTCAAAGACCAGCGCAATCAGTGCGAAGGTCCAGACCGTGGGGTGCCAGGGATGGCCGACGATGATGCCGCCGAGCACAAAGGTAGCCCCCACCGACGTGGCCACGATCAGGTTGCCCCACAGCCCCGCCGCCTTCAGTCGCCAGTTATACAGGAAGCCAAGCAACCAGATGATCAGGCTGACCCCGAAGGCGAGCGGGCCAAAGGCTGCGGCGGCGGCCAGGCCGAGGACCGCCGTGACGAGGCCCAGCGTCAGCACCTCGGATGGGGTGAGGATGCCGGCGGGCAAAGGGCGCTGGGGTGCATTGATCCGATCCACCTCCAGATCGAAGTAGTCATTGGTGATCAGCGCGGAGCCGGACAGCAAGAAGCCGCAGGCAAAGCCAAGCCCGAGGGCGGGCAGCGGCGGCACCGCGCCCAGGGCCAGCACCTGCCCAAGCAGGACGCACACACCTGCGGCCGTGGGCAGTTCGGGCCGGAAGATCTGGAACACGCCCCGGGCTTTCTGGGCCAAGCTGTTAGATCGTTGCATCGATAGCTTCCCCACATCACGACGCGTCGAGTACACATGAGGTCTGCCGTCAATCCATACCGGGTAGCCGCAACTGATGATCTGAGCGTGCCGGGCGCTCAGGTGCAAGGATGTGCGCGACCTCGGCGCCAAGGCGTTCGGCCAGGAACACTGCGGCAACACTGCGATGGCAGCGCTGCGGATCGGCGCAGCCGCAGAGCAGCGCAACGGGGCCGCGCTCCAGCAGCGCGGCGATCGGCGTGAGCGCGCGCTCCGGATCGTTCAGCGCGACCGGGCCGCCGGTGAAGGCGTTACGGTTGCCCAGGGCCGGCAGGTAGAGATACACCGTGCCCATCAACGCGGCCAGCGCCTCTTTACGCCACTGCGGTGACTTCGACGTCGGCGCAATGCGGACATCGACCAGGGTGGCGCCTAGCCCCAGCACATGCTCGCGCAGCGTGGCCGGCGCCCAACCGGCGTAGCCAATCGTGTAGATCATCCGTCTCATGCGCTCACCTCCCCATATCCGCTCGCTTGCCACCGGCGAAATGCGTCAACTGTCAGCCGGGCCAAGCTGCCACCGCGAAAGGCAGGATCGGTGGTTACCTCGCGTGATGCCCATGCCGGTATCGCCACGCCTTCCAGTTCCCCATCAGTCGATCCTTCAACCTCCGCCAGAATCAAGCTTGCCAAGACGCCATCGAACACATCGACTGAAAAGCGGGTGTCGTTTTCGTCCCACGGATAGCGCCGCTTGCGCACGGTCGCGCCGGGTAGCCGGCTGAAGAGCGCATAATCATCGGCGGTCAGGTAGATATTCGTGATCATCACCGCGTAGGGCGGCAAGCTGGCAAGCTGATATTTCTGAGTGAGTTTGTGGGCGATCGGGTCGCCGGCAGCATTCCGCATCAGGCGCAGACGGATTTGCGCGCTCGGGAGGTACGTGTCCGTAATCTCAACAGAGGGGCGCTCCGGTGTGATTGTGAACGGCAGGCGTTCGACAACAAACCGTCGTTCACGCTCGATGCGGGCATACTTGTGCGGATTCGTGACGGCAAGCATGCTGGCTTTCCTGCATTGGTTTACGCTCGCTATCCTACAACCCCTTGCCCACATGGTGCGGCACATCGAGGTGCTTTACGTTAGCGAAAGCAGCATCCTCGGATCGGTGATCTGATGGATCAGGCTGGAGATAGTCATGCTTTCACGGCTGTTTCGCCGACTATCGCATTGTTTGATCCCACTGCCCTGGCGAAATCATGGAGCGGAGCAACCCGCATGACTGCATTGCGCGATCCTGCCCGTAGAGTAACCGCGAGCCCATCTGCGGCTATCGACCTCCAGGACGTGACAGTTACAGGATGGACGCCCACATTGTTGGCAGAGCGGACAGAACGGGCACATGGCCGATCTGATTGGAAGATGACGACCTGACCTGCTGCTTTCAGATCGTAGCTTTCCTGGTTCCGCTGCTGCACGCATCAGCGGTAGTTACCAGACTCACCCGTGTTACCGCGACATCGGCGGCGAAAGCGCGCCCGTAAGCGACAACGCCTAGCCGCGTGAGCGCACGTGGATTGAACGGCGCAGCAAGGTCCTTCGGTTCAAACGTGCTGAACGGCAGATCGATGGTCTGCCAGGTTGGTGGAGCGACAAACGCCGCC
>JBBRUG010000065.1:0-20817 GCA_038247995.1 Chloroflexales bacterium
ACCGCAGTCGCTCCCACCATGGCGCTCGAACCCACGTCCCTGCCCGACACCGGCTGGCAGCTTGCCGCGCCCGGCATCGAATTACGCCGCCTGCGCCCGCCCACCGCGCCCGCTCCAATCAGCATTGTGCGAATCGATCCGGCCCAGGCGCGTTTTCGGGTCGGCTATGAACCTACGGCGCCGCAGAGTATCGAGACATGGGCGAACAGTACCGGCGCTGTGGTCGTAATCAACGGCGGGTTCTTCGATGCCGCCAACGCCACGACGGCGCTGCTCGTACAGGATGGGGCGGCAAGCGGCGAGAGTTATGTTGGCCGGGGGGGGATGTTCAGCATTGGCCCCGCTGAGCAAGTGGGCCTGCGCAGCCTAGCCGATGCGCCCTACGCGCCTGGTGAGCCGCTGGCGCAAGCACTCCAGGGCTGGCCGTTATTGGTGCGGCCCGGCGGCGAGGCAACCTACACCTACGAAGACGGCGACCGCGCCCGGCGCAGTGTGCTGGCGCTCGATCAGTCAGGGCATGTGCTGCTGATTGCCAGCCCGGCCTCGGCCTTTACGCTCGCTGAACTGTCGGCGTGGCTTGCCGCCGCCGACCTTGCCATCGATGTCGCCGTCAATCTCGACGGTGGTGCATCGACGGGCCTTGTTTTGCAGAGCGAGCGTGCAAGCGAACGGATTACGCCCTTTAGCGCCCTGCCGATTGTGTTGTTGGTGTTTCCGGCAGAAGAATGAGAGCGAAGAGCGGAGAACGGGAAGCGATGAGGTATGGCTTACGGGTTGCCTTGTACCCGCACTGCTTCAGGGAGACCTTGATGCAACGATTTATCGCCCTGCTACGCGGAATTAACGTCAGTGGGCAAAACAAAATCCCGATGGCCGAACTGCGTGCGGTATGCGCAACCATGGGCTGGGAGAACGTGCAGAGCTACATCCAGAGTGGGAACCTGATCTTTTACGCCGAGACGACGGTTGCCGAGCAGGAAGCTGACCTTGAGGCGGCTATCGCCCAACATTTTGGGCTAACGATCCGGGTTATTGTGCGTGCGGCGGCGCATTGGCCGGCCTACGTCCAGAGCAATCCTTTCCCGGCCGCCGCTGAAGCAACGCCAAATTTGCTGATGCTGGCGCTGGCGAAGCGCCAACCCAAACCCGATGCCGTCGCCGGGCTTCAGGAACGGGCCGCTGCCGGTGAGCAAATTGCCCAGGTTGGCGACGCGCTCTGGATTCATTATCCAGCCGGCGCCGGGCGATCAAAGCTGTCGCCGGCGCTGTTCGACCGCCTGGTCGGTTCGCCGGTAACCTCGCGCAACTGGCGCACCGTGCTCAAGCTGCATGCGTTGTCGTCTGTCTGATGCGGTAGCTTCGCCACTGCATCAGACAGACAATAACCTAATAAATCCGCTTGCCCAACGCCGAAAGCGCCAGTTCGACGGCGAGTTCGGCAGTAGCATTGCTGCGGTCGAGGATCGGGTTCACTTCAACCAGATCGAGGCTGCGCAGGCCGCCGCTGCTGGCCAGCATCTCCATTGCCAGGTGCGCCTCGCGGTAGGTCATCCCGCCGAACACCGGCGTACCGACACCGGGCGCCTCACCGGGGTCCATCACGTCCATATCGAAGCTGACGTGAAAACCCTCGGTTCCGCTGCTGATCAGGGCGATCGCCTCTTCAAGCACAGTGGCCAACCCGCGCCGATCGACTTCGTGCATGGCATACACATTGATCCCGGAACTGCGCAATGCATCGCGTTCGAGCGGGTCGATGTCGCGCACGCCAATAATAGCGCAGTGCTCGGGACGGACGGCGGGCGTAACCCCGGCGAGGCCGGTAAGCAGCGGGTGCCCCTTGCCGGTGAGCGCAGCAAGCGACATGCCGTGAATATTGCCGCTCGGCGTGGTTTCGGCAGTGTTGTAATCGGCGTGGGCGTCGATCCAGATCAGGCCCAGCGTCCGCCCACGGGCGCTGCCACTGACGGAACCGATTGAGAGGCTGTGATCACCGCCGAGGATCAACGGCACGTGACCCTGATCCACCGCACCGGCCACTCGATCAGCAAGCCCGGCGCAGAGCGCGGCGATTGGCTCCAGGTAGCGCAAGCGCTCGGTCGAATCGGGGGGCATGCTCGTCTCGACCATCGGCGTGGGCAGGTTGCCGGTATCGTGTACTGTATAGCCAAGCTCGGCCAGGCGCCGACTCAGGCCGGTGTAACGCATCGCACTCGGCCCCATATCCACACCGCGCCGCCCGGCGCCCAGGTCGATCGGCACGCCGATCAAGGCCACTGCGTTGTAGTTTGGCATCGTCGCCCCCTTGAGTGTTCGCAGTCGGATAATTCAGTCCGTTAATGATCAACTCCAGCAGGTTGAGCACACAGATTCGTCGTCCTGATGCACTCGGAAGCCCCGCTTTCGCTCAAGGAGAGGCCTGCCTTGAGCGTAGCCGAAGAGGGTTAAGAGGAGGGGGATGGTGCAACGCGAAACGCTTAACGTGATCCGTACGCCCCCTCACCGCCTCAACCGCTCACCTACGCCCCCGACATTTCTTCGATCGGCAAGCCCTCAGGCTCACCGAAGCGCACCTCCAGCACACCATTGCGGAAAAACGCCTTCGTTGCCGGGCGCTCAGCCAGGGTGGTGGGCAGAATCATATCGCGGCGGAAGTTGCCGATCTCGATGAACAGTTCGTCGCCGCGTTTGGTCATGCTCACCTTGCCGATCTCGACATGCGGCAGGGGCAGGCGCATCACATACTCGGCCCCATCGCGCACGATCTCCTGCATCTTGCCTTTGAACTGCACTTTTACCGGATCTACATCGCCAAACATCGCCCGCCCGACTTCGGAAAGATCGTTAAGGCCGGCCAGGTCACGCGCGTAGTACGGCCCTTCCCAGATCGGCAGGGGCTGAAACAGATCGTAGACCTGCTGGCGGTAGCCCTGCTGGATCCGCGCCAGTTCTTGCATGAACGCGCCCTCGGCCGCTTCGATCGGCAGCACGCGATTGAGCACCACGCCGTCGATCGGATAACCAAAGAGCGACAGGTAGGTTGCAGCGCGCTGAGCCTCTTTGATCACCATCCGCTCGGGGTTCACGACCAGGCGGTACGAACTGATCTCCGGATCGGTCAGTGTATCGCGCAGCGCCTCCACACCCTTGGTGAGG
This sequence comes from Chloroflexales bacterium, assembly GCA_038247995.1. Lineage (GTDB taxonomy): Bacteria > Chloroflexota > Chloroflexia > Chloroflexales > Chloroflexaceae > JBBRUG01. Next base: position 3,157 of record JBBRUG010000065.1, read on the forward strand.
CGCTCCAGACTCTCGAAGATATCCGTTGCCGGGATCAACTGCTTCACCAGCGGGCGGGCGGCCTTCATCGTGATCGGCTCCCAATCCATCACCCGCGCCGCATACCACTGGAACGTCTCGGGCATGGTGAGCAGGCGTACGGTTTCGCCTGTCGGCGCCGCATCGACAATCACCACGTCGAAGTTGCCGTCTTTGGCCTGGCGGCGAATATGCAGCAGACTGACCACTTCTTCCATGCCGGGGATGATCGCCAGTTCTTCGGCGGCGACTTCTTCCACACCTCGGCGGCGCAATAGCGTTGAAAGGTAGCCGCGCAACTGGCCCCAGTGCTCGCGCACTTCGTCGAGGACGTTAATCTCCTGGCCCCAGAGTTTATCGTTCAGTTGCGTTGGCAGCGAGCCAAGCGGCGCATCAAGCGCATCGGCGAGGCTATGGGCTACATCGGTGCTTACCACCAGGGTGCGATACCCAAGCTCCGCTGCACGCACCGCCGTCGCCGCTGAAGTTGTCGTCTTACCGACACCACCCTTCCCAAGATACAGGATCAGTCGCATATAGCCATCCTTTACCACGTGTATGTGCATCAGGCAGCGAGGCGCCTGCGCGTAAATCATCATTCCTGGTGAGACGCTCTCAACATTGTAAATGTTGCATCAGGGCGCGTCAATTGCGTTGACAGCCCGGCGGGCGTATGGTACGTTTTGTAGGATTGAAGCGCACGAGATGTGGGCTTCAATCATAAACGATAGCCTACAAATAAGGAAGCCCCGTGCCCCAAGCGATATTCTTCATTCGCCACGGCCAACCCGTACAGAACAGCAGTGTCCCGTATCAAGTCTTACCCGGCCCGGATCTTGCCGAGCGCGGGCGCGTCGAGGCCCGTCAGGCCGCTACGTTCCTCGCCGCCAAGGGGTTGGAGCAGTTGTTTGTTTCGCCGTTTGCCCGTACAACGCAGACTGCCGAGGTGCTGGTTGATCTGCTCGGTATCCCCACAACATTTACGGCGCTGGTGCAGGAACAGGCACCGAATGAGCCGCTCGACACCGTACGCGTGCGCATTCGCGAATTGCTGGCCGGCCTCGCCGATTCGTCCTATCAGCGCGTCGGCATCGTTACGCATGGCTCGCCGATTCGCGCTGCCCTGCTGGAACTGAGCAACGACAAGATCGATCTCAGCAAACACGTCTACCATGGCGGCAATCCCGCGCCCACCTGCGGGATCTGGCAGGCGACGTTTGTTGATGCGAGTACCCGCCAGTTTGAACTGGTGTTTAAGCCAAGTGAAGGCTGAGAACTGCGACCTGCGGACTGCGACCTGAGGACTGCGACCTGCGAACTGCGACCTGCGACCTGAGGACTGCGACCTGAGGACTGCGACCTGAGGACTGCGACCTGAGGACTGCGAACTGAGAACTGAGAACTGAGGACTGCGACCTGCGACCTGCGACCTGCGACCTGCGACCTGCGAACTGCGAACTGTCCGACTGCGACCTGCGACCTGCGACCTGCGACCTGCGACCTGCGACCTGCGAACTGCGACCTGCGAACTGCGAACTGCGAACTGCGAACTGCGACATAGAGGCATCATGCAGATTGTACCTGACCTGATCAACGCCTTGCGGAATGCCCAACGGGTGACGGTGCTCACCGGGGCGGGCGTTTCCGCCGAAAGCGGCGTGCCGACCTTCCGCGACGCCCAGACCGGGCTGTGGGCGCAATACAATTCGGAAGAACTGGCCACACCCGAAGCCTTCCAGCGCAACCCCCGCCTGGTGTGGGAATGGTATGCCTGGCGGCGTCAGTTGGTGGCCCAGGCGGCGCCCAACCCGGCCCATCTGGCCCTGGCCGAAATCGAACGGCGCGTGCCCAACTTCACCCTGATCACGCAGAATGTCGATGGGTTGCACCAGCGCGCCGGAAGCGTCAACCTGATTGAGCTTCACGGCAATGTTGGGCGGGTGATCTGTGCAGTCGAGCGGATCGAAGTAACCGCATGGGACGCAAGCACGCTTCCGCCACTCTGCCCACACTGCGGCGCCTACTTGCGCCCCGATGTCGTCTGGTTTGGCGAACAACTCCCCGGCGCTGCGCTCGTCGCCGCCCTTGAAGCCTCCAGCGCTTGTGACCTCTTCTGCTCAATCGGCACCTCCGGTCTGGTTGAGCCGGCCGCCTCCCTACCGCAGATTGCCCTCGAAGACGGCGCCACCGTCGCCGTGATCAACCTCGACATTACCACCAATTCCTACCCGCAGTGCCACTTCATTAACGCCCGCGCCGGTGAGTTGCTTCCAGCTCTGGTTGAGGCGACCTGGGAGCGATAGAGCGATAGAGCGGTAATCTGCCTTGGAAACGTCTGATGATCTGATGATCTGATGTTTGGCATAATGCCGCCTGCCGCCTGATTTGACACTTACCCCAAGCCATGGAATGATCTCGGCAGCACTGAAAGGAAGCTTCATGAGTACTGCCGGTAAAACGCGGCCGATTGTTCCAACTACCTCGGCGCGTCAAAATGGCCTTGGCCGCTTGCTTGGTCGCGTACTACCGCCGCTTCTGGCCCTCGTGCTTGCACTCGGGGTCTGGATCGCCAGCGATATTGCCGTCCCTGAAGCGCTTGCCCCGCTTACCGGGCGGTTGCAGGGCTTTGTCACGATCTTTTTGGGCATCTTTATCGAGGCGCTGCCCTTCCTCATGGCCGGCGTGCTTGTCTCGTCGGCGATTCAGCTGTTTGTGACACCGGAGCGTATTCAACAACTCTCGCCGCGCAACCCGATCCTGGCCGCGCTGGCCGGTTCGCTGCTCGGCCTAGCCTTCCCCGTCTGCGAGTGCGGCTCGATCCCCGCAACCCGCCGTCTATTGGCCAAGGGCGCGCCAATGCCCGCCGGGATCGCCTTTGCGCTCGCTGCCCCGGTGATCAACCCGATCGTGATTATCTCTACCTTTGTGGCGTTCGGCACATGGCAGATGGTGGCCTGGCGCATGGGCCTGACGATCTTGATCGCCGTGATCGTCGGTGTGCTGGTGGGCATGGCCCCGCGCCGCGAGATGGTGCTCTCGCCCGCCGCCCTTGGCCTGGAAGATCTCGATGCCGATGCGCCGGCCTACACGCTCGATCCGGTCGCCGCCGGCGGCTTCTTCGGCCCGGTACGTCAGGTGCTTGCCCACGCCAACACCGAGTTCTTCGAGATGTCGCGCTACCTGATTGCCGGCGCGATCCTCGCCGCCGGGCTACAGACCTTCGTGCCCCAACCGGCGCTCACCGCCCTCGGCAGCGGGCCGGTGCTCTCGGTGGTAGTGATGATCGTCCTGGCTGCTGTGCTCTCAATCTGCTCAACCGTCGACTCGTTCATCGCACTCTCATTCGTGAACACCTTCACGCCCGGCGCGGTGATGGCCTTCCTCGTCTTTGGCCCGATGATCGACATCAAGAGTACCCTGCTGCTCACTACCACCTTCAACCGGCGCACCGTTGCCGTGATCGTCTTGCTCTGCTTTCAGCTCGCGCTCCTCGCCGGCGTGTTGATGAACATGTTCCTCGTGTAGTTCAGATCAGCCTGCAACATTCTGCGCCACCCGGCGTCGTATGCACAGGTGAACAACAAAGACCGCCTAGTAACGGTCGATGAACATATAGGAGAACAACAATGGCAAGCAGTTTGGCCCGCAGCACAAGGGACAAGATGATCGGTGGCGTGTGTAGTGGCCTGGCGGAGTATTTCGGGATCGACGCGACGATCGTGCGGCTCGTGTTTGTGCTGGCCGTACTCAGCGGCCTGAGCCCCTTCATCTACTTGATCCTCTGGATTGTGATGCCGCAGGCCCAGCCTACCCGCCCCCAGAACGTAACCCCGCCGCCGGCGCTTCAGGACCCCACCGGTGAGTGGCAGTACGACCCGTACACCGGCGAGCGGATGAAGAAGTAAAACAAAAGAAGCAACCAGGGCGGCAAGAAAGTAACCCTTTTTTGCCGCCCTGCTGTATGTAGTGAGCGCAATGCAACCACTCCAACTCGCCGGCCGCTGGATCGGCGAAACCCAGGGCTACAACTCACCGGCGCACATCTGGGAGATCGAACAAACCGGCGAGCGGCTGACAATCCGCACCCGCTGGGAGAATGGCCGCACCGAAACGCGACTCTTCGGGCGACTGACCCCCAATGAGCATACGTTCAGCATCGGCAACACGCACGCTGTTTTTGTCGATCCGCTGCACTTTGTGGTGCTCGCTTGGGACACCAACGACACGCGCGGCGGCGGCGGCCCCGCCTACGACGTGGTCTTCTCGCGCCCCGGCCTCCCCGAACTCACCGCCGGCGCTGCGTATGTACGATATCGGGCGGGGATGGCGTAAGGGGGCAGCCGCATGGGACTGCCCCGACACACGACGCCCCGACACACCCCTCCTGACTCCTCGCCTAATGCGGCACCCCACCCTCCGGAATGGGCGTCACATACGGCTTACCGCGCTTCTTCTCGGCAAACTCGGCCTGCGCAGCGGCGAGAACATCTGGCTGTGTAAAGAGATCCAGACCGGTCAGGGCCATACCCTTGGCCGCAAGCAGCATCCCCTTCATCCCAATACTTGACCCCGACGAAGCAACGATCTGCCAGCTATGGCCGGGCGTACCGAACGGCCAGCAGGCGGTCGTGATCTGCGCTGTCGGCGTGATCTGGCTCACGTCGCCCACTTCAGTCGAGCCGGGCAGCACGATCGGCGCCTCGCTATGCGGCAAAATCTCGCCCCAGAGCGGCGTCTCCGCCGCCACCGGATCAAGTTTGGCCGTAGTGAGCCGCTGATTGAGCGCCACTGCATTCAGCACTGTTCCCGGCGCAAATGTCGCCTGGAGCTGTTTGGCGAACGCCTGCTCCTCCGCATCGAAGGTGATCGGCCCAACCACCTGGAGCTTTTCGAGCATCAGCCGGGAGAGTGTGTGGTTCGGCAGCATTTCGTAGCAACCGGTGACAAAATCAACATCGTAGGTTGTGCCGCTCATCAGCGCCGCACCCTTGGCAATGTCGAGCATGCGCGCATACATCGCTTCAACCTGATCGCGGCGCGGCGCCCGCACGTAGTACCAGATCTGCGCATACGCGGGCACCACGTTCGGCGCCTGCCCGCCGTGTGTGATCACGCTATGGATGCGCGCCTCAGGAATGACGTGCTCGCGCAAATAATTCACCCCGATGTCCATCAACTGCACGCCGTCGAGGGCGCTACGCCCGTTGTGCGGGTCGGCGGCGGCGTGCGACGTGACACCATGAAAGTTCACCTTGAACGAATTCATCGCCAACGAGGAACCGGCCCAGACTGTGTTGACATCGCCGGGATGCCAGGCAATCGCGGCGTCCAGGTCGTCGAACAAGCCCGCTTTGGCCATAAACGTCTTGCCGACGAGCGTTTCTTCAGCCGGACAGCCATAGAAGCGGATCGTGCCGGGCAGGTTATTCGTCTCCAGCACAGTCTTGATCGCGAGCGCCGCGCCGAAACTGGCGACACCAAAGAGGTTATGCCCACAGCCGTGGCCGGGGCCGCCGCTATTGATCGGGTTGCGCTCGGTGCTGCATGTCTGCGAGAGGCCCGGCAGCGCATCATACTCACCCAGCACGCCAATGATCGGCTTACCGCTGCCCCAGGTGGCCACAAACGCTGTCGGCAACTGGCCGACATTGCGCTCGACGCTGAACCCGGCCGCCTCGATCTGATCAGCGAGTAGATCGGCGGCGTAGCGTTCCTCCAAGGCAACTTCAGGGCGCTCCCAGATCTGGCGCGCCAGTTGAGACAACTTTGTTTCGTGCTCGTCGATGTACTCCAGGGCAGTGGTGTGCATGAGGACTCCTCAGGAATGCAGAACAACGTGTGCCGCTCAGGCGACCGGTATGGGCCTACGCGCAGGCGGCGCACTGCATGGGAATGCGTGATCCTGCCTGCCGCCCGCGGCTTTACCAGTACACAGCTTTACGGTTATTGTAATTATACAATTCTTTGCCGGTTGTGAAACTGCACGCTCGGAGAAGCTGTCTGAAAGGGGGTTGGTGACGCAAGCTCCATGGCGCGCCTGCGCAGGCGGGCGTCCACGGCGTTGCGCCGGCTTTGCTGGGCGAGGTTCCCGCCGGCGCGGGAACGCCACGGCGGGAGTCGAATCTGCGCTACGCGGTGGCGCCACCCCTGCTCAGACAGTCTCTGAGCCGCATCGCCTGCCGCTTGCCACCTGGTTCCTGCAACTTATCACCGGCTCAATACCCCATCGCGCAGGCCACGCAGATAAGCCCGCACGGCCGCGAAACGACGCCGGCGCACCAGGCGCCAGAGCTGCCGCAGAGCGCTGCCGGTGCGGTACGGCCCGATCAACGGCCACTGCCAGAGGCGGGCGTGCTTCCGAAAATATTGCACACTACTGCGAGCCATCTGATAGCGTTCGTTGGGCGAATCGCTACCTCCCGACGACTGCGCAACCTTGTGGTACATCGCGGCACGCGGCTCGACGAGCACCTTGAGCCCGGCGCGATAGGCCCGCAAGCAGTAGTCGCTATCCTCGTAATACATAAAAAAGCGCTCGTCGAAGAGGCCCACTCGCTCTAGCGCCGCACGGCTAGCGAGCATCCCACAGCCAGTGATAAAGTCGGCCGGAAAAGCGACCGCCATGGGCGGAGTTTCAAAGCGGCGCACTTCGAGCAGCAGCGGGCGCAGCATTCCGCCAAGCCACCAGATCTGCTCTGGCGCCGCGGCATAATAGATCGCCGGGGCGACCAGCGCGGCGCCGTGATCTTCAGCAGCGCGCACCAGCAGATCGATTGTATCGGGGGCGAGCGTCGTATCATTATTTGCGAGGAAGACATAGTCGGCGCCGTGGGCAAGGGCGTGGCGCAACCCGACATTCATCCCGCCGGCAAAGCCCAGGTTGGCCGCGTTGATGAGCTGTGTCGCCTGCGGAAATGCGGTGGCGATCGCCTCAGTTGAACCGTCGCTGGAGCCATTATCCACCACGACAAGCGCTAAACGCGGGTAGCGCAGCCGTACACATGACGCAAGAAACGCCAGCGTGTCATCCTTGCGGTTCCAATTCAGCGTTATGATCGCTACCAGCGGCTGGACGGGCATGATAAGGCTTCCTGATCAGACTCAGCGCGCAAAAGCGCAGCTATGATAGCACAAGGCCATCATGGACTGGTGGTTTGACGACTTCGCTGCCAAACCCACCAGCATACAACCAAATTTGACAAGCAGTGAAGTTCTGCTATACTCAGGGCGTTGTGTCGATAATATGCAACACTTCGTTAAGACTAAACTCAGTGACTGTTAATCAGAGGGTTCATGGTCTGAAGTAGAACTGATCCCCGATAGCTCAACGGTAGAGCATCTGACTGTTAATCAGAGGGTTCGTGGTTCGAATCCACGTCGGGGAGCCAAATCACCTTACCATACCTATGGCAGACTTCCTCCATAGGTACAATCTTCTATTGTTCAGGTACTTCACGCAGCGTTAGCTTTAGGCTTACGCAAAGCGCCGGGGGGGGCCTGGGCTGCTACAACAATAGGCCAGTTTCCGAGGCCAACCTATTGTTGTAGGGGGTATAACTGCCCAAGCAGACCCCGTCGCATTCGCGGCGGGGTTTTGCTTTGCCCCGCTCCAAGTCAACGCTGCGCCACGGCCCGTGCGCGGGGCCGTCGTCCGTCGGCGAACAAATTGTCGATCACGCCTTGCTAGGCAGGGATACGCTGCGGCACGTACTCGAACTCGGCGCGTGGCGACATCGGCGCCGGTTGGAAGAGCATGGTAAACGCTTCCTCCTCGTTCACCCCCAGCGCGTCCGCCCAGGCCCGCGCCATCCGCCAAGCCCGTGGGCCACTGGCGCGGTTATGGCCCGCCGTGAGCCGCGATAGCGGCTCCTGGGCGATGCCGGCGCGCTCCGCCAGTTCCCTGCGCAACAATCCGGTGCGATCGAGGTGGCGCTTGCCGTCCGCGGAAAACTTGTAGAAGTTCATCCTCGTCACCTCGTGAGATCAAACCGTTCCGCAAATAATAGCACTTGCGCTCATATATTGTCAAAAATGGCATTGGCGCATGCACAAAAGCCGGTGCTGCAACACCGTAGCCGCCTGTGGGTATGTGTTTCTCTATCAATCGGTCTTTCGATCCGCTGCCACCGCTTCAAAACCTATCTGAAGCATGCTATGATTGCTCTGCTCGGCCCGCGCCGCCTGCCAGCGCCTCAGCGAGCGAGCAACGGGTATTCGCCGCGCCCTCGGCGCGCAGCGGTCTGCTGCGATGCCAACCACCGATCACTGCGCTTTCATCCTGCGCCTGCGCCGCTCGGCGCCGGGCCGCTACGCGGTCACGGTGCAGTTCGCCGCCCCCAGCGCTGTCACCGACGCCGACCTGCTCGGTGGGGCGACGCCGGAGATTGATCTGCGCCTGGAACCGTTGCGCGCTGCCGGCGCTGAGGCCGCCGCGATCGGGCGGGCGTTGAGTGAACAGGTATTCGCCGCTCGTCCCCTCTATGGTGCATACGTCAAAGCCACCACGCTGGCCGACAGCATCGGCCTTCCGCTGCGCATCCGCCTCGACCGCGACCCGACCGACGCCGAACTGCACAGCCTGCCCTGGGAACTGCTGCGCGACCCTGACGATGCGGATCACCTCGCCTTCAGCGAGACGGCGCTGCTCTCGCGGTTGCTGCCCACGGCCACCCCACGGCTCCTGCGTCGGCCACAGCGCGCTGCCCTCCGCGCCTGCATCGCCGTCGCCGCCCCCACCGATCTCGCCGGCTGGTCACTGGCCGCTATCGACGCCGACGAGGAGATCCGCAACGCCCGCGCAGCCCTCGGCGCACGCCGCCTGCATTGCCCCATCAGTGCCCGCTCTGACACGCAGCGCCCGCCCAGCGCCCGCCCAGCGCCCGCAGCGCCGCCGGCGCCCGCTCTGACACGCAGCGCCCGCCCAGCGCCCGCAGCGCCGCCGGCGCAGGCGCCGCTCCCGACGCCCCGCCGACCCGTCAGCGTAACCCATTGCCCCGCCGTGGCAGCCCTCAGTGTCCATCCTCGAACAACCCCAGGTCGTACTGGCCACCCGGCAGGCCGCGCCGCGCCCGGCAGATCGGACACAAGCTCGGCCCCTCCTTGCGGCGCTTGAGCCGGCGTTCGAGCGCCTGGTCGCCCGGCCACACGCGCACCAGTTGCCAGCCCACGCCGCGCCGGGCCAGCTCGCGCATCAGCGCCGCCGCCGCGCTGCCACCGCGCCGGTGGGTGTCCAGGCGCGCGCTGAGGTTCTGAGCGTAGCCGAGATAATGGCGGGCCTGCCCGCGTGGGTTGGCCAGGTTGCCGATCGGCGCATCGAAGTGGAGCAAATAGACGACGCCGGAGGATTGCTCCCATACGGATCAAGGTAAGGATTTCCGCCGGGTCAGCCCGCACCCCAAACCCCGCTCCCAGAGCGGGAGCGGGGTTTCGGACAGCATCAGGACAAGGAATCTGCGGCGCCCCCCCTGCCTCTCAGGTGTAGGGTGTTTGAAACACTGGCGGCTTTTTCGGCATCAGGAAGCGGAAAATGGCACCCATCATACTGCAAGTACTTTTCCGCATTGCAAAGCCATCCGACGAAAAACTCTATCCCTGAAAGCCCCCCTGCTCCCCGTTCATGGGCGGACAGAAACCCACGGACACGTTGGGATCTCCTGCGTCCGTACGAACTCAGTCCCCCTGCTCCCCGTGTGGAAGCAGGGGGTAAGCATATTGTGCCGGGCATCCCCGCCTACCTGCGCTACCAACGCGCCCAGCGCAGCAGCAGCCGAACTCAAGGCGCTTGATCTTCGTTGCCAAAACTACGTAACCACCATGTACCTGTGAACTTGATACAAAGGAGTCGCTATGCCCGCTCGCATGCTGCCCGCCCTCATGTTACTACTCGTGCTATTCGTCATCACCCCCAGCGCCCCCGCCGCCGCCCAGGGCGAGCGGTGTTTCACCGAGACCGGCCAATGTATTGCCGGGCCGATCCGCACCTACTGGGAGCGCAACGGCGGCCTGGCCGTCTTCGGTTTCCCCATCACCGCCCAGGCTCAGGAAGTCGTCGAGGGACGTGCGCTCCAGGTGCAGTGGTTCGAGCGCGACCGCCTGGAGATTCAGGCCGACGGCCTGGTGACGGCCGGACGGCTCGGCGTCGAGCGGTTGGAGCAGCTTGGCACGCCCTGGACGCAGGGCAGTAACGCGCCGGCGGGTCAGGGGTGCAGCGCCTTTCCAGAGACGGGCTACCAGGTCTGCGGCGCGTTTGCGGCCTATTGGCGGGCGAACGGTGGGTTGGAACGCTTCGGCTTTCCAGTGACGGGCGCGTTCCAGACGGTACTCGAAGGCCAGACCTACACGGTACAATACTTTGAGCGTCGGCGCTTCGAATTGCACCCCGAGATCGCCCCCGACGCGGTGCTGCTCGGCCTGCTCGGGCGTGAGGTGCGTGAGGCCGGCCAGAGCGCGCCGCCTGCGCCACAACCGCCTACGCCGCAGCCCACTCCACCGCCGGCAACGCTTCCGCCAAGCTACAACAACTGCCAGGCCGATCCGAATGCCGCCCAGGCGCCGAACTTTCCAATTCGCATCACCAACATCAACAAGCAAGCTGAAACTGTGACGCTGCGCAACGAGAGCGATCAGGCGATCAATCTTGCTGGCTGGATTATGTGCAGCGTACGCGGTAATCAGCGCCACGACGGCATTGGTGGTGCCCTTGCACCGGGCGAACAGCGGGTTTTCCCTTACACCGGCTCAGGCACGATCTGGAACAACAGCGCAAACGATCCCGGCGCGCTCTATGATTCTCAGGGTCGGCTCGTCAGTTATTGGCCGGATTGACTCGGCCACGTCTCGGTTCGTGCGCCTCTGGCGCGTAGAGACGGCAGCACGTAGAGCCAAACCAGACGAGCCGTGCGGAATATTCCGCACGGCTCGTTGTTTGCCCAGTGTATACACATACGGACTACGTTGGGCATGGGGCGCACTGTGCGGCCTGCTGCCTGCCGCGTGCCTACTGCGTCCTGACCCTCGCCCGGCAAGCGCTCTACTTCCGGCGCACCGGAATCTGGATCTCGGTCACGTGCTCCTCCGGGCGCTCGCCTTGCTGCAGATAAAGCTCACGGCTTGGGCCGCATGGCGCGTAGCCGCTCGGCGCGGGCCAGATCATCAGGGCCGTATACGCAGCATTCATGCCCTCCCACGAGCCGCGGTGGATGGTGCTGGCGACGGCGCCGCCGGGCAGCGTATACACCTTCACCCGACCACTCTCCGATACGGGGGCCGCCAGGTATACTGCGGCTTCCATCTCTGGGTCGTGTTCTTTATACTCCGCGTTGTGATCAAACCCGACAGCCAGGCCGCCCACGCCGTGCCGGCCCAGGTAGGCGTACAACTCATCGAAGAGCGGGCCAATCGCTGCGTAATTCGGGATGACCGCCCGAATCCCGGCCACCAACTGCGGTTCCACTTCCTTCAGGACCACATCGTATTCGGACATCGTGCCCTCCTGTTCAATCTGGCGCAACCTGGCCGCAACACGGGTCAGGCGCGCCTGTTCTTCCACGATCTGCTGGGCGAGTTCGTTCTGGCGCAGCCGCAGCATGCCCTGCAACTGCTCGGGCGAGAGCGCTTCACGGAGCAGCGCCCCGATCTGCTCCAGCGCGAGGCCCAGATCCCGTAGGGCCAGGATGCGGTAGAGCCGCGGGAGTTGCTCCAGGCTGTAATAGCGGTAGCCGGTGAGGGCGTCAACTTCAGCCGGCGGCAGCAACCCGAGATCCGCGTAGTAGCGCAGGGCGGAAACCGGCACCCGACCCAGCTTCGAGAACTCGCCAATCTTCAGCATATCGCGCTCCTTGGTGTGACGGCCGTCTTCGTTAGCATACACCCTCAAGCGACTTGAGAGTCAAGCGGCTCTTCAAGCCGGCGCATGCGGCTCCGAATCCAGGCAGCAAGTTCAGCTTCGCTGAGCGTACCAGCGGCCACAGCGACGATCGTTGTTACGACTTCGGCTTCCGGGGCGATCAATTCCCATCCATTCAGATCGGGGAAGACCGCGAGCGCGACAAAGCCAATCCGTTTATTACCGTCGGTATAGCCATGATTGCGGATCAGCCCATAACCATAGGCCGCAGCCAGATCGGCGAGATCAATACCGGGTTCATAGGCCCAGCGATGCTGCGGGCGAGCCAGGGCAGCGTCGATCGCATTGGTGTCGCGCGTGCCATAAAGCCCGCCGAACCGTTGCAATTGCTGAAAATGGATCGCGTCGAGCCAGATCCGCTTAAGCCAGAGCGGTTCGTTCATTGCGCAAGTTCACGCAGCGCGTTCTGGTAGCGCTTGCTGATCGACGCCTCGGACTCAAGCGCCCGCAAAAAATCCGGATCATAGGGGGTCAGCAAGATGCCATGCTCAGTTTCAACAGCAAAGGCTTTATCGCCGGCAGTCAGGTTTAGCCGATCGGTCATCGCTTTGGGCAAGGTTGTTCCCAGTGATCCGCCATAAGTGCGCAAGGTTATCTCTTTAATCATCGCTGTCGTCCTCCCCATTGGCGCACCGACGCACGTCGGTGCTGTAGATAGAACATGTTACAACAAAAGTATATATTTCCACCCGCAGGCTGTCAATGGTTTTTGCCTATCGCCGTAGCGCCATGAGCTGTGATACCAAGGCAAAAGGCAAAAGGCAAAAGGCAAAATGAAACTGCGCCTCCGCATCGACAAAGCGCCGGATCACCCAGGCCCAGCCCACCCGTCCTACCTTCGGCCGTTCGCGTGTGATCCAATTCATAGCATTGCTCCCAGAAGAGAAAACTGCTCACTGCGCGCTATCCTACCATGCCAACCGATTGTGAAGTTGCTCGCGCATAGCCGCAAACAACGCCACAACCACCTTTACAAACCCGTTCAAGTTGCTATATAGTTCCCACAGTCGAACATTCGTAGTTAGCAATTAGAAGTCGCCCATGCAATTGCCCCTCGCGCTCGCCCAGCGCCACTATAATCGCCAGCTTTTTGCCGATCGTTACCTGGATGTGACGTTGCCCCAGCGCCCCGAGTGGCTGGCCCTGGCCGACGAGGCCACGCCAATCCTGGCCGCCCTGCGCACGATCTTCGCGGCCTATACGCCCTCCTCCAGTGAAGCGCAGACCGAAAAGGATCTCGTGCATCCGGTGCTCAATGCGCTCGGCCATACCTACGAGATCCAGACGCCCCTGCGCACGCCCAAGGGCACCAAAAAGCCCGACTATATCTTTTACAACGGCCAGGCCGCCCTGACTCAGAACAAGGGCCGGACGCTCAGCGCCGCCGATCTTGCCGCCGCCTTTGCCGTGGGCGATGCGAAGCATTGGGAGCGTAAGCTCGATGTGTCGAGCACGCGCGACTACGCTGAGATTAACAAGGTGCCCGCCGACCAGATCGCCTTTTATCTGCGCCATAGCGGCGTGGCCTGGGGCCTCCTCACCAACGGGCGGCGCTGGCGGCTCTACCATCGCGATAGCTTCGAGCGCCAGGATCGCTACTACGAGGTCGATCTGAAGGATCTGGTCGAGGCGAACGATCCAATCGCCTTCCTCTATTTCTACGCCTTCTTCCGCCGCGCCGCCTTCGACCCGCCCCAGGCCCATCCGCTCACCCTGGCGACGATGCTGCGCGAGAGCGCCGACTATGCCCAGGGCGTCAGCGCATCGCTCAAAGAACAGGTCTACGATGCGCTGCGCCACATGGCTCAGGGCTTCCTCGATTATCCGCGTAACAAGCTCGACCCGACGCCGGCGACACTCCAGGCGATCTATGCCAACAGCCTGATTGTGCTTTACCGGCTGCTGTTTGTGCTCTACGCCGAGGCGCGTGAACTGCTGCCCCTACGCGCCAGCGCCGACTACCGCGAGGAGTACAGCCTCTATGCCGTGGTGCGCGAGGCGGCCCGCCGCCTCGATAGCGGTATGACCCTGCTGGTAGATACCGGGCGCACCTGGGCCAAGCTGCGTGATCTGTTCGGCATTATCAATGTCGGCAGCCCGCCGCTCAACGTGGCTACCTTCAACGGCGGCCTGTTCGATCCGCAGCGCCACCCCTTCCTGGAGCAGTATGTGGTCGGCGATGCGCAACTGCAACAGGCGCTCGACAACCTCGCCCGCGTGGCCGATAGCGCCGGCCTCAAGGAGTTGATCGACTACCGCGACCTCGCCGAGCGCCACCTGGGCACGATCTATGAGGGGTTGCTGGAGTATCGGTTGGTGGGGTTGGGCCCGCATCCCCCCAACCCCCTGCTCACGCAAGAGGCGCACGGGGAGTTGGTGGAACGAATTGTCATTCCGGCGGATCTCCAGGCAACCATGGTCGAAGTAGCGCGGCGATTTCGCAAGGAGCCGACGCCCAGTGACGCAGTACTCTGGCAAGCGCTCCGCAAGCGACAACTGGAGCAACGAAAATTTCGGCGTCAGCAACCGATCGGGCCGTTTGTCGTAGACTTCTTCTGTTCCGAAGAGCGCTTGATTGTCGAGGTTGACGGCCCGATCCATGCAACGCAACAGGAAGCCGACCACGAACGCCAGCAACTGCTTGAACAGGCAGGCTATCGGATGCTGCGCGTTTCGGCAGCGCTGGTAGAGCACGATCTCCCGCAGGCACTTCAGAACATCCGCATTGCCTTCACTTCAACCCTGGCCCGGCTCCCCTCGCCCGTTCAGGACATACCCTCACCCAAAACAGCGCCGGAACCCTCACCCCAAACCCCGCTCCCTGAGCGGGAGCGGGGCTTCGCACAGCATCAGGACGATGAATTTGCGGCGCCCCCCCCTGCTCCCCGTGAGGGAGAAGGGGGACGGGGGGATGCGGGCGAATCCCTCCCCCGCACCCCCGCCGACGCCGGGTTCACCATCGCGCTGGTGAACGATAAGGGCGAACGGCATCGCACCGGCAGTTACTACACGCCTGACTTTGTGGTTCAGTATATCGTTGAACAGACGTTGCAGCCCATTCTCGACGCCGCTGTTGCCGCCGCCGCCAACGACGATGCGGCGCAGATCGCGGCAGTGCTGAGCGTCAATGTGCTCGATCCGGCCATGGGCAGCGGCCATTTTCCGGTGGCGGCAATGGAGTATATCGCCCGCTATCTGGTTGATCTGGGCGTAACCCCGCCCGCCGAGGCCGGCGACGAACCCGATCTGGCCTACTGGAAGCGCCGCGTGGCCCAGAGTTGCATCTATGGCGTCGATCTGAACCCGCTCGCCGTCGATCTGGCCAAGCTCTCGCTCTGGCTGGCCACCGCCGCGAAGGGCCGCCCGCTCTCGTTTCTCGACCACCATCTGCGCTGCGGCAATGCGCTCGTCGGCACGCGAGTGAGCGACCTCGACGGCTTGCGGCTTGCGGCGCAGAAGCCGCGCCGCCGCCCGGCGCGGCTCCCCGCATCCATTCAGGGCGAGCCGTCGTCCGTCGTGCAGATCTCGCTGCTCGACGATGCCGCCTTCGCCGGGGCGATGTCGAGCGCCGTGGGCAGTATGTGGCTAATCGAGGGCAGCGCGGCAAGCAATGTGGCCGAAGTGAAGGAGCAAGAACAGCTCTACGAACAGGTGCGCCGCAGCCTCACCGAGCGGTTTGCCGTCGAGGCCGACCTGCGCACGGCCGCCGGTTTTGGGCAAGCGCCCGAGCCAAGCCTCTGGAAGGCGCTCACCGCGTATGCCATCCGCCGCGATACCGGCGCCTTCGCCATGCCCGCCTACGAACCGCTGCTCCAACAGATGCGTGAACTCGCCGCCGCTCAGCGCTTTTTCCACTGGGATCTGGAGTTCCCCGAAGTCTTCTTCGACCGCCACGGCCGACCGCTGGGCGACAGCGCCGGCTTCGACGCCGTGATCGGCAACCCGCCCTATGTGCGCCAGGAACAACTCGGCCCCGTGAAGCCCTACTTCCAGGCCGCGTTCGCCGAGACGTACCACGGTATGAATGACCTGTACGTCTATTTTTACCAGCAAGGGGTGCGCTTGCTCCAGGCCGGCGGGCGGATGAGCTATATCGTGACCAACAAATGGCTGCGCGCCGGTTATGGCGAAGGCTTGCGCGGCTTCTTCGCTGAACAAACCCAGATCGAGCGGATTGTCGATTTCGGCCACGCGCCGATTTTCGCCGGCGCTGATGTGTTTCCGTGCATCATTGTGGTGCAGAAGCCCGTCCGGCGCCCCTCGCCCGCTCAGGATAGCGTAGTGCAGAAGCCCGCCCGGCTCCCCTCGCCCGTTCAGGGCGCGGGGCGGGGGGGTGAGGGCGGTTTGGGCAGCGAGCGTGACGCCGAGGACGATCAAACCGTTCAGGTCACGAATTTCCCCCGCGAGGCGCTGAAACTGGTGAGCCTCGCCAGCTATGTGAACCGCTACAGTTACCCGGTGCCGCAGCGCCGCCTGGGGCGATCCGCCTGGAGCCTCGAAGCCGCGAACACCGACGACTTAATGGAGAAGATCCGCCGCAACGGTGTGCCGCTCGCTGAGTTCGCCGGCGTAAAGCCGTATTACGGAATCAAGACCGGCTTCAACGAGGCCTTCCTGATCGACACGGCCACCAAAGAGCGGCTGGTGCGCGACGATCCGCGCTCAGCCGCGATCATCAAACCCTACCTGCGCGGCCAGGATATTAAACGCTGGTCGCCTGAATGGGATGGGTTGTGGCTCATTCAGTTGAAATCAAGCGGCGATTATACCTGGCCGTGGAGTAGTACACCTGAGCAGGCCGAAGCCGTCTTCGCACAGACCTACCCCTCGCTCTACGCCTTTATGAAGCCGTTTGAGGCCAGGTTACGCCAACGGCAAGACAAGGGGCGCTTCTGGTGGGAGCTACGTTCCTGTGCCTACTATGCAGCGTTCGATCAGCCAAAGTTGATGTATCAAGAGATCCAATTCCATCCAGTGTATAGCATGGATGACACCGGCTACTTCTGCAACAACAAAGTGTTCTTCCTTGCAAAATCCGACCCCTACCTTCTCGCCGTTCTCAACTCGCCGCTCATGTGGTGGCATAACTGGCGGTTCTTACCGCATATGAAAGATGAAGCGCTTAATCCGGCAGGCTTTTTAATTGAACAACTCCCCATCGCCCCACCAAGCGACACAACGCGGGCCGAAGTCGAGCCGGCGGTAGCGCGGCTCATCGCGATCACGCAGGCTAATCAGGCGGCGCGGCGCGACACCTTGGACTGGTTAGGAGTTGAGTTTGGGGTGGAAAAAGCGGGCCAGAAACTCGAAGCCTTTGCCGGCCTGAGCGAAGCCGCGTTCATCGAGGAAGTGCGCAAACGGCGTCCGAAAGCCGCCGGTTCGCTATCGCCCGCCGGGCTGCGTGCCCTCCGCGACGGCTATGTCGAGCAGGCCACACCCGTGCAGCAACGCGCCGCCGAAGCACTGGGGCTGGAACAACGCCTCGCCGCGCTGGTCAACGCGGCCTACGGTTTAACGCCGGAAGCCGAAGCCGTGCTATGGGAAACGGCGCCGCCACGCATGCCCATTCCGCGATCAACCGCGTAGCCCTGCGTCCGTTGCGTTGCCGCCGGGTGTGGGCGGTGCCGCCACGCATGCCCATTCCGCGATCAACCGCGTAGCCCTGCGTCCGTTGCGTTGCCGCCGGGTGTGGGCGGGGCCGCCACGCATGCCCAGTCCGCGATCAACCGCGTAGCCCT
>JBBRUG010000066.1:0-20782 GCA_038247995.1 Chloroflexales bacterium
CGAGTTGGCTGAAGCGTGCGGCAAAAAGGGCGTCCAGGCGCTGCTGATCGAAACCGCTATTCCGCAGATCGAAGACGAAGCAAACCGCCTGCTTAGCCGCATGACCGATAACCAGATGCACCTGACCCTGGAGACGCAGAGCGAAACGAAGAAGGGCGATACGATCGAGACGCTGGAGATCAAAATCGCCGACGCGCTCGGCACCCGCGTCTACGACGCCTTTAGCGGTGGCGAGGCGCTGCGGGCCAACTTCGCGGTGCGGATCGCCCTCTCGCGTCTCCTCGCCCGGCGATCCGGGGCGCGCCTCGAAACGCTCGTGATCGACGAAGGCTTTGGCGCCCTGGACGCAATGGGCCGCGAGCGTATGGTCGAAGCAATCACCACCGTCCAAGACGATTTCAAGCGCATCGTGGTGATTACCCATATCGACGAATTGAAAGATCGTTTCCCGGCTACCATCGAAGTCAGCAAAACGCCACTCGGCTCGCGCTGGGAACTACGCTGAGCATGCAAACGGCAAACGGCAAACGGCAAAACCCCCGACCCAACCACGAGAATGCAAACGGCAAACGGCAAAAACCCCGACCTAACTATGCGGTCAGGGTGTCAGCCCGTAGGGATTAAACGGCATATGCTACGGGTGGTTCGCGAGCCGCCCCAGCACTCAGGAGCACACGTATGAGCCAACTTGCAGGTAAAGTCGCGCTGGTAACAGGCGGCGGACGCGGGATCGGGCAGGCGACGGCAATGGCGCTGGCGCATCAGGGCGCCGCCGTGGCCTTGCTTGCGCGCACCACCACCGAGATTGTCGCCGTTGCCGAGGCGATTATGGCCGCCGGCGGACGGGCGCTTGCTGTAGCTGCCGATGTGGCCAAGGCGGCGCAGGTGCAGGCTGCGGTCGCCCAGGTAGCCGCCGAACTCGGGCCGGTCGATATTCTGATCAACAACGCGGCAATCATCGGGCCGATTGATGCGATCGAACATGTTGCTGCCGACGCCTGGGAACGGACATTGCAGATCAACTTGCTGGGCGCATTCTACTGCCAGCAAGCAGTGCTGCCGGCGATGCTGGCGCGGGGCTGGGGCCGGATTGTGAATATCTCGTCGGGTGCGGCAACGGGTAGCGGCATCCATCGTGGATCGGCCTACTCGGTGAGCAAAGCGGGGCTGGATATGCTCAGCAAGGCCACGGCGGCTGAGGTTGGCGATCGCGGTGTCGCGGTGTGCAGCGTCTATCCCGGTATCGTCGATACGGCGATGCAAAGCGAAATTCGGGCCACGCCAGCCGAACAGGCCGGGCCGATCACCGCCCAGCGCTTTCACGATTTCCACGAACAGGGCATGCTGGCCGCCGCCGATCAGGTAGGTGGGCTGATCGCTGCCGTTGTGATCGGTGATTTTAATGGCGCAATCCTCGATGTACGCGAGCGGGGCGACGAATTATTGGCGCTGCTGAAGGTTTGACAGGCAACAGGGCGCATGGTAAATTGAGTGCATATGTGCGCTTTATCACAAACCATTTAAAACCACGCTCGAAGGAGTGACTACTGTGAGTGAGACATTGGGAAGCGCAGTACGCCCGCTGCGTGTCGCGATTATTGGCGCCGGCCCAGCCGGTTTTTATGCCGCTGAGGCGCTGCTCAAGCAAAAAGACTTGGTCTGCACGATCGATTTCTTCAACCGCTTTCCGACGCCCTACGGCCTCGTGCGCGAAGGCGTTGCCCCCGATCATCAATCGATCAAAGCTGTTACCCGGGTCTACGACAAGCTGGCGGCCAATGCCAATGTGCGCTACTTCGGCAATGTCACCTTCGGGCGCGATCTGAGCCACGCTGATCTCAAGGCGCACTACGATCAGGTTATCTACGCAGTCGGCGCACAGTCGGATCGGCGTATGGGCATTCCCGGCGAAGATCTGGCCGGCAGTCTCCCGGCGACGATCTTTGTGGGTTGGTATAACGGCCACCCCGATTATCGTGATCTGCAGTTTGATCTTTCGCACGAGCGGGTTGTTGTTGTGGGTAACGGTAATGTAGCGATGGACGTGACGCGCATTCTGGTGAGCGACCCGGACGAACTGGCGAAGACGGACATTGCCGATCATGCTTTGGAAGCGCTGCGTGCGAGCAAAGTACGCGAAGTGGTGCTGCTCGGTCGGCGCGGCCCGGCGCAGGCTGCCTTCACCAATCCGGAGTTAAAAGAGTTTGGCGAACTGGCAGGTGTTGACGTGATCGTCGATCCAGCCGATGTAGAACTCGACCCAGTCAGCCTTGCCGCGCTTGAAGGCGACAAGACGGCTACAAAAAATGTCGATCTGCTGCGTAAGTACGCCGAACGAGGCCCAACCGACGCCCCGCGCCGGATTGTGATGCGCTTCCTCGTCTCGCCGGTTGAGGTGCTTGGCGCCGACGGCCGGATGACTGAGGTAAAGATCGAAAAAAATGTCCTGGCGACTAGCGCAGATGGAAGTCTGCGTCCCCGTGGAACCGGTGTATTTGAGGAGTTGCCCTGCGGCATGATCCTGCGTTCGGTCGGCTATCGCGGTGCGCCGCTGCCTGGCATCCCCTTCGACGAGGCGACTGGCACGATCCCCAATGTTGCCGGGCGGGTAGTCCGCGATGCCAGCGGTGAGTTTGTGGCCAGTGAATATGTCGTCGGCTGGGCCAAACGCGGCCCCTCAGGCGTGATCGGCACCAACAAGCCCGACTCTGTCTCGACTGTCCAGGCGATGCTGGCCGATCTGGAGACGTTGCCCGGGGCAGCCGAAGCTGCCGATATTGCTGCAGTGCTTCACGACCGCGGCGTCGACTATGTGAGCTACGCCGATTGGAAGCACCTCGACGCCCATGAGACGGCCCAGGGCGCGGCGCAGGGTCGCCCGCGCGTGAAGGTAACGCGGGTTGACGAGATGCTCAAGATCGTGCATCAGGGGCGTGGGTAGTCAGGGCTTTGGCGGGTTTGGGCGGCTGCGCTGCTGAAATGAGCTATACCAGCGCATCCATTGCGTATCGCGATCACCTGCTGCCAGCGGTTCCGTTGGCAGCAGTTTCTGTTCTTTGGCCCGCATAGCCCAGATCAAACATGGTACGTAGAGCCAGATGAAGACATAGGCGGCTTCGCCGAGGCCCGGTGCGTAGGACCAGCTAAAATACGCTCCCCAGGAGCATAGCACCAGCAGCAGCAATTGACGCGGTGTGTGCGGCAGCACAAAGAGCAATAAATAGTCGTAAAATGGGCGTAACGGGATGATTGTGCATAGCAATAGTAACGTACGTGTTCCGATCGCCAACGGAAGAGCGCAACGAAGAGGAGCGCGGCGAGCGGGAAGGCTACGATGAGCGGGCCTCCCGAATAGGTTTGGGCGGTTGCCCACCACCGTAACGGCCAATTGGGCATGATAAAGAACGTCACAAGCATCAAGCCGCTTACCACGGCAACACCGCGCCAGGAAAAGCGTGCAAAGGCTACGGGAAGAGCGGCATGCGGTTTAACGAGCACAAACGGATAGGCCCAGGGGCTGAACATAATCGCAACCAATAGAATGGTCCAATTTGCCGTTTGGACACATTGCCAAAAGGGAAATGCGAGTAACATCGTCAATCGCCAGGCCGAGCCGTTACGAAGGATGCCCCAAACCAGAAGCGCTGTTGATGCGGCTATGAGGACGCCTGCTGCGAGGGCCGGTGCAAATTTACTCAGCGGGAGAACAAAGAGGGCCGTCATGAGCATATTGGTCGGCATATTCATCCCTGCCGAGCAAGTGTAAGGATCACTGCCTGACAGAAGGGCGTCCGCCGCACACAAGGGCCAGGAAATATCTCCCGCTCCACGGTCAAAGGTGAGTTGGTACCATGAACAGATACTGCCTACCAGCACAGCGATACAGGATGTGATCAGAATTCGTTGACGCATAACTTGATGATCTCCACAAGACCGACTGATCGTATGTACGATAGCATTTGCTCATTACAATCCGTACGTGTGATCAGTAGTAGCGGCCAGAGCAGCGTTGGCGGATCACATTGTTGCCCAAGATGATCGCCGTATGCAAGATTTTGCTGCACAGCACATCGTCATGATCGCGCCCTTCGGCATTCGTCCGAAGGGCACGCTGTTGGCGCGCATGTTGCCCTTGGCCCGGGCGCTCCAGCGGCGCGGCCATACGGTCATCATCGTGGCGCCCCCAGTCCAGAACCCCGAAGATGCCGGTAGCCGCGTTGATCACGGCGGTGTGCCAGTCATTCATACCGCGCTGCCACGCCTCTCCGGTCCGGCAGCGGTGTTCGAACAGAGCGCATCACTGTTACGAGTGGCTCTCCACGAAGCCCCCGACCTACTGCACCTCTTTAAGCCAAAGGG
Source organism: Chloroflexales bacterium (assembly GCA_038247995.1). Lineage (GTDB taxonomy): Bacteria > Chloroflexota > Chloroflexia > Chloroflexales > Chloroflexaceae > JBBRUG01. Next base: position 4,360 of record JBBRUG010000066.1, read on the forward strand.
CTATGGCGGCCTGGCCGCGTTGGCGGCGCGGGCAACCCAGCCGCGTCTGCCGCTGGTTATCGACACCGACGATTGGGAAGGGCCGGGTGGCTGGAATGATCTGTTGCCCTACCCTGCCTCGGCGAAGGCGCTATTCGCATGGCAAGAACGTGATCTGCCCCGCCGCGCCTACGCCGTAACGGTGGCGAGTACCACCCTGGAGAGTCTGGTTTGGAGCATGGGCGTGCCGGCGCAGCGGGTGTTTCTGGTACCGAACGGGATTGAGGCTGATCGTATGCCGACGCCTAGCCCGCCGCCAACCGAGCAGTTTCTAGCTCAGATGTTGCTCTACACGCGTTTCTGGGAATTTGACCTGACCGAATTAATTGCTGCATTGGTGGCGATTCATCAGGCGCGGCCCGACGTACGGCTAGTGGTAGTGGGGCGTGGCGAGGCGGGCGAGGAGCGTATGCTAGCCGACATGGCGGCGCGAGCCGGGATTACAGCTATGCTCGACCTACGCGGTTGGCTAGATCCGGCGCAGATCCCGGCGGTGCTGGCAACGTGTGATCTCGCATTGGCGCCGATCCGCGATACGCTGATCAACCGAGCGCGGGGTATGGCCAAACTGCTGGAACTGCTCGCCGCCGGCCTGCCGGTGGTGGCGGGCGATGTCGGCATGGCGCGGGCCTATTTAGATCAGGGCGCCGGCGGAATTCTTGTGCCGCCGGGCAACGCGGGGGCGCTGGCCGCTGCGGCGCTATGCTTGCTCAACGATGCAGAGTTGCGCCGGCGCAAAGCCGCAGGCGCACGTCAGGCCGCAGAGCGGTACGCTTGGGATGCATTGGCGCCTGCTGCCGAGGCGGCGTATCAGGTAGCGTTGGGGCGGGCGCACTAAAGAGCGCGTGCGAATGCGGTGTTTCCGCGTCTTTATCAGGCTGCCCGTCGACCGCGCATCCACTTCCATGAGTGAGCAGCGAGGCTGATCTGGCCTGCCGCGAAGATCGCCAATAGGATGCTCAGCGCAGTTGTGCTGACGGTTGACCAGAACGTTAGGGCCGGCCTGGTCGCCTTCCGCCATGCGGGTTGATCATGGCTGGTATTATACAAAGGTTGGCAATGCAGGAACGTGATGCATCGAGGCGCACATGGATTTTTGGCGAAAATTTTGGCCTGGTACACAGCGGTGGGCGGCCGAGGAAGCTGATGGAACACGTCCGGTGATCGTCCGTGGCGATCGGACGGGCATGCCGGCCATTCCGCAGCGTGTGGCGATGGTGACCCACAACCCGATCATTGAAGCTGCGGGCGGGCAGCGGCTGCACAGCGTTATGGGTTGGCATGACCCGGATGAACTAGCGGTACAATACACTGCAGATCTGCTAAGCGCAAGCGGTGGCATTGCGCGTTACAACATCGTTGAGCGTCATCTGGTTGACGGTTATCCGGCCAAGCTCGACGGGTTTCGTTACGACGACACCAGTTTCCTAAATTGCTGGCGGCGGGGCGGCGGGTTCCATCAACCCGACGCTGTCGATTACCCACATTTGCTTGCCGAGTTCGACCTGGTAGCGAAGGTCGAAGCGCAACAGATCGATGAAGTCTGGCTATTTGGTTTTCCCTATGCCGGCTATTACGAGAGCCTGATGGTGGGGCAGGGGGCCTGCTGGTGCAACGCACCGCCGCTAACGAGTATTGCCGGGGCGCGGCGACGGTTTGTGGTGATGGGTTTTAACTTTGAGCGTGACGTAGGGTGCATGCTGGAGAATTTCGGTCATCGGGTCGAGTCGATCATGGCCCATGTGTATCGTTCGCACCCGCCGGAGCAGAACCTCTGGGCGCGCTTCACACGGTTTGATCGTGACCATCCGGGGCAGGCTGAATGCGGCAATGTGCATTTTGCGCCAAGTTCGCTACGCGATTATGATTGGGGCAATCCGCGTGCGGTGCTTTCGCGCGCCGATGCCTGGTACAACTTTCCCGATCTCAGCGCGTCGCCACAGATGATGCAGGCTGCCGAGTGGGGCGGCGGGGATATGCGCCTGCACCACTTATGGTGGTTGGATCATTTGCCGCGGGTCGAGGGCAGCACGAGAGGTATACTGAATAACTGGTGGGAGTATCTTCTGCGGGTGGATGTCGCGCTACCGTAAATGTGGGTAGCCGACAGATTGCTTGAATAAACCGCACACGGGCATGTGAATTCATTCACATGCCCGTGTGTATTTGTCGGCAAGGTTTAGCTGTACGCCATAACCAGCGCGTTTGCCAGTGGGCCCAATCAGATCGGTTTGCCTGAGCGCCTATTCCTCTTCAGCAGGCGTCTCTTCGTAGGCTTGGAGGCCTTCAAGATCGAGTTGATGCCGCTCGGCGAGTTCACGCAGCGCGGTAAAAAGCTCAACATCGAGGATCACGCCCGTGGGATAGCCCTTCTGAGTAACGATAATCGGCTGATGCTGACTGCGTGAGCGCTTGATTAATGCGGCAAGCGACGAAGCTGCCTTTGAAATCGGCACTACACCCTGCTGCAAATCTACGTCAAGCGTATACTTCTTTAGATCGACCACGGCTGCCTCCACGTTTGATTATTCCGCCGCCGACACACTGCCGTCGGATTTCAGAATACACACATGTATATATGACGTTTTGCGTCATAGGAAGGTTGCAGTAAACGTATAGATGCCAAGTAAGCGGGCAATCGTTAGCGTTTGCACGCCTTAATTTGTGGGTTACAGTTTGCATGTTTTATCTGTAAGACAATGAATAATTCCTATTCTAACACATGTTAGGAAAAAGTAAAGTAGTGACTATTTAGCGCTTCGATACCACATACTTAGCAGTGCGCCTACAGGATTTAATTACGCACTGCTTGGTCAAGGGCCGTTCAGTGTAGCACTAAAATCGATTGTGAGTCTGATAATTGACCCACAAAATTCGTAGTCGAGCTAGAGGTTTGTGCAGCAAAAAGGGGTAGTATAAGGGGTGAGAAAAAAGCATCTATAGGAACTGATATAAATGGCCTATAGCGAAGCTTACCGTCCGATCAGTTCGCGCACGGTAGTAAGTAACCCACTGAGGTTGCCATTCTTTGAAACATAGGCGTCGAAGCCCTGGGCAACAAATTCACCAGAGAGTTGTTCGGTTCGGGCAGTGTAGGCAACAACCGGGCAGCCGACGCCGGCGACACGCAGTTCGTGCAACGTATGGATGCCGTCCATATCGGCCATACTGATGTCAAGGATAATCACATCAGGCGGAATGGCAATCGCAGCAGCCACGGCTTCCGCGCCACTCCCCACGGCTTCGACGTCGTAGCGCCCAACGTGGCGCAGAATCCGTTCAGTCATTGAACGGGCGGTATACACATCATCAACAAGCAAGATCCTGGTCATAGTCCTGGTCGCCCTTTATTGCTCAACCGTGCGAGCGTGTTCGTGACAGTGAATGTTCTATTCGTGCACCGGGAAGCGCCGGGGTTGTGCCCTCTACATTGTTCGTCTGCAAGCGCGGGAGGGTAAACGAGAAAATGCTGCCTTTGCCGAGCTCGCTCTCCAGCCACATCCTGCCGCCGTGGAGTTCGACAAGCCAGCGACAAATGCTCAAGCCCAGCCCGGTACCGGTATGTTGCCGGGTATCATGGCTGGCCACTTGCTCGAACTGATGGAAAATCCGCTCCTGATCTGAGTCGGCGATCCCGATGCCGGTGTCGCGCACCCAGATGATCACTTCTTGATCATCGACGCGAGCGCCGAGGCCAACTTCGCCCACACTCGTAAATTTACACGCATTCGAGATCAGGTTGAGGATTACCTGGCGCACGCGTACTTCGTCGATAGTGACAATCGGAAGGGCCGATTGGTACTCGCGGCGCAGCAATACCGGGCGTTCCTTCAGTAAGCCCTGGGCGGTGCGCAACATCTCATCGAGGAGCGGGGCGAGGGGGATCGCCTGCTTGTTGAGGTCGAGCCGCCCGGCCTCGACACGCGCCAGGTCGAGGATGTCGTTGATTAGCCCCAGCAAGTGCTGGCCACTGCGCCGGATTTCGGCCAGATCGACGACAAGTGTATCGGAAAACTGCGCACCTTCATACATCTCAGGATGGTCGAGCATCGCTGAGCTGAAACCGATCACAATATTCAAGGGCGTACGCAGTTCGTGCGACATCGTTGCCATAAAGCTGGCTTTGGAACGATACGCGGCTTCGGCATCGGCGCGCGCTTCTTCAAGTTCGAGCGTGAGGCTATAGAGCTGATCATTTAGTTGGTCGCGCTCACGGATGGCCATTTCAAGGTCGCGCTGGGCTGCGCGGAGGAGCAGTTCACGCCGTTCCGACTTCTGGGCCGCCGAAAGAGCCCAGCCGATCGTGCCGTGAACTGAGTATGCGGCAGCCCAACTTAGCGCGGCGGCGGCGGTCAGTAGTACGCCCATGCTGATGCTGATGACAAGCCCACTGGCAAAACCAGTGAGCGGAGCGCCGGCGAGCCAGGGGATAATCAGCAGGCTGATCAGGATCAGCAGGGCATTGCGGGCGACAGTAGGTGGCGCTTCAGGATCGATCAGGATGCCGGCGGTGAGCACACCCAGGACGCTCAAGTAGATCAGGGTGTTCGTGTCGATTCCAAGCACAAAAATGCTCAGGAGGGGGCCAAGCGCGAGGGCGTAGCTCATCACCGTACCGGCAGCGCGCAGGCGTTTGCGGCGCAGCAGTTCACTGGCACCCCAGACGCTGGCAATGAGGCCGCCAATCAGCAGGTACGGCCCAGCCTGCATGTCACGCTGGATGAGCATTACGATCCCTAAAGCTGCCGTCGCCACAATGCCGACGGCGATCAACAGGGGTGGCAGTACTTCCGCGGCCAGGCTTTCGTCGGGGAGGGTTTTTGTGCGCTGCATATCTGCAATCCTACGCTACCGGCGAACAGGTTGGGCACCACGCCGGTTGTGGGGCACGCTGCCTGTTACGCCATCGTAGGCAACGGCGCTAGTTTGCGTCAAGCGTGACAGATTGCAATTTGGTGAAGGCGCAGTTCTAAAGAGTACTATAGAACGCCTGGATGATCGCGGAATGAACTCAATGGTTAAAAAAATGTAATATTAGGCCGAAGCACCAACTGCGCTGATACTTCGGCGTTACGACGGTGGATGGGCGCGGTCTGGGCAGCAGATGCGGCCTTATGGGCGGCGTTGGCGTTCGTACCAGGCGATGGTGCGCTGCAGGCCTTCGGTGAAGGGCATCCTGGTTTCGAAGCCAAAGCGTTCACGGGCGCGCGAGGTGTCGAGCTTGCGGCGCGGTTGACCATTGGGCTTGCTCGTGTTCCACACCAGGTCGCCCTGGTAGCCGACGAGGTCGCGGATCGTATCGGCGAGTTCGCGGATACTGATCTCGCGGTTGCTGCCCAGATTGACGGGTTCAGGATCGTTATAGCGTTCGGCGGCAAGCAAAATGCCTTCGGCAGTCTCTTCGACATAGACAAACTCGCGGGTGGGCGAACCGTCGCCCCAGACCTCAACCGTCGGCGCACCGCTGTTGCGCGCTTCCATGCATTTGCGGATCAGCGCCGGAATGACATGCGAGGAAGCCGGGTCGAAGTTGTCGCCAGGGCCATAAAGGTTCACCGGCAGCAAATAGATCGAGTTGAAGCCATATTGTTCGCGGTAGGCATCGCCCTGAACGAGCAGCATCTTTTTGGCCAGGCCGTAAGGCGCGTTGGTCTCTTCCGGGTAGCCGTTCCAGAGATCATCTTCATGGAAGGGCAGCGGGGTGAATTTCGGGTAGGCGCAGACAGTGCCGATGGTGACGAACTTTTCGACGCCGGCACGCCAACTAGCGTGAAAGAGTTGGGCGCCCATCATCAGGTTATCGTAGAAGAATTCGGCAGGATGGGCGCGGTTGGCACCAATGCCGCCAACGCGGGCAGCCATGTGAATGATCAGATCCGGGCGGGCGTCGTTGAGCAGCCGATCGATCGCCGCCTGTTCCCGTAGATCATAGGTCTGCGAACGCGGCACAAAGACCTCAGCAGCGCCGCGATCACGCAGCTTTGCAACGACGTATGAGCCGAGAAAGCCTGCGCCGCCGGTAACTATAACGCGCTTGTTCTGCCAGAAGGTTCGGCTGGCGGGCCAGGGATGGGTGGAAGTCATAGGGGTGTCCTTGGGAGTTAGATTGCGTACGGGCGCTAAGGCGCTGCACATTACCGGCGCGGCGACCGGCCGAAGGTTCACAAAATAATCCGGCATCGCTGAACGCACCATGAATGGCGCTGCTCATGGGTGCGGAGCAATTAGCCGCTGAAGCGGCGCATACCAAGGTTAGAGCAATTCAATCTTCTCACGTAGGGCACCTTCGATGCGGCGGGTGGCGTTACGTGTGTCGACGACGGTAGGCACGCGGGCGACGATATTGGCGTAGTCGAAGGCACTATGGTTGGTGACAATCACGGCACAATCGCAGTTGCTAAGCAGGTCGTCCGTGAGTGCAATAGTGCGGCCTCGGCGCCCATCGTGATGTTCGAACTCGCTCACGTGCGGGTCGCAGGCGATGACGTGGCCACCATCGGCTTCCAGCAGGTCGATGATCTTCAGGGCGGGCGACTCGCGGTAGTCATCGACATCAGGTTTGTAGGCCACGCCGAGCAGCAGGATCGTACTGCCGTTGAGTGCTTTGCGCTGGCGGTTGAGTGCACGTACAACCAGATCATGGACGTGGCGCGGCATCTGGCTGTTAATCTCGCCGGCCAGTTCGATGAAGCGCGTCGTCAGATCGTACTCGCGGGCTTTCCAGGTGAGGTAGAACGGGTCGATCGGGATGCAGTGACCGCCAAGGCCGGGGCCGGGAGTAAATTTCATAAAGCCGTAGGGCTTGGTTGCTGCGGCATCGATCACTTCCCAGACATCGAGGTTCATGCGATCGCAGAGCAAGGCCAGTTCGTTCACCAGGGCAATGTTCACGGCGCGAAAGATGTTCTCAAACAGCTTGGTCAATTCAGCTGTGTCGGGCGAGGTGACCGGCACAATAGTGCTCGTGATCTGACTGTAAAAAGCAGCAGCGAGATCGGTGCAGATCGCGGTTACACCACCGACAACTTTAGGCGTGTTTTCGACGCCGTAGCCTTTGCTGCTGGTCTGGCCGGGATCGATTCGCTCGGGCGAGAAGGCGAGGAAGAAGTCGGTGCCGACACGCAGGCCGTCCGCTTCGAGGCGCGGTTGCACGATCTGGCGCGTGGTGCCGGGGTAGGTCGTGCTTTCCAGCACAATAAGTTGGCCGGGGCGCAGGCTGCGGGCGATAGCGTCGGTAGCCTGCTCGATGAAATACATATCGGGGTCGCGGGTCTGATTCAGTGGGGTAGGTACGCAGATCACGAGTAGATCGCACTGCGCCATGCGGCTGGTGTCGGTGGTGGCCTCGATGCGCCCAATGGCGCGCAGTTCGGCGAGAATTTCCGAGGGCACATCGCCGATATAACTCACGCCGCTGTTTAATTGCGCGACCCTTGCCGGACTGACATCAAAGCCAAGCACCGGGAAGCCGAGGCGAGCGGCGCGAGCGGCGAGGGGTAAGCCCACATAGCCCATGCCGATTACGCCGATGACGGCGCTGCGCGACTGGATGCGGGCAAGGAGTTCGGTATACATAATGGCATTGTTCCTGATGTAGCGATTTTCGCGCCATTATAGATCACTGAGGCACTGAGGTGAACTGAGGCACTGAGGTAGGCTTCAAAGGGCAGGCAGTAGCGTCCGCAGATTGCGCAGATGACGCAGATGGACAAGGGGACGAAGGACGAAGGACGAAGGGCGAAGGACGAACACCATCCGGCCTGGTTCTCTGTTCTCTGTTCTCTGTTCTGCTGACATAGGGGTGTCACTCGCGGGGCGTATGCTGGGTTCAGCAGGCCGACTGGCCTGTGATGAAGGAGAACTCAAGCAATGCATAACCCGATGATGGAACTGGTGCGGTTTCGGCTCAAGGAGGGGGTAACAGAGGCGGCGTTTCTGGCGGCGGCTGCGAAAGCGCAGGCGACGATTGCACAGTTTCCGGGGTATATGCGGCGCACGCTCATGCAGAACGCCGATGGCCTGTGGGTTGATCTGGTGCATTGGCGTAGCGAAGTAGAGGCGCTGGCGGCGGCGGAGGCCGGTGAACTAGGCAACTGAGAGTTGGATCTGGTTGGTTGGGTTAGTGCTGGCTTTAAGCATGGTGGTTTTTGTGCCCTGCCCTGAATTGCCGCGCCCTGAAGGGCGCTACTCATTGATTCTGAACACATGGGCCGCTAAAGCGGCGGCGGTCGCGTGATGGTAGCAGCGGTGCGGCGGGCGGACTGAAGCCCTGGCCGCGGATTTTTGCCTTTTGCATTCGCATGCTACACATCCCTGGTGCGTGCAAACAATCCGGTTGGGCGGATGGCGAGCACAAGCAGCGCGAGCAGGTGCCCGGCGAGTTGGAACCAGCCGGGGTTGATCGCGGCGCCGACGCTTTGTGCAACGCCGAGCAGTAGGCCCCCGGCGAAGGTGCCCCACAGGCTGCCGAGCCCGCCGATGATCACTGCCTTGAAGGCGCAGATCAGGCTGCCGGGGCCGTCGGCGGGGCGAATATAGTGCGCATGCCGAACAGTACGCCGGCCACCGCCACGAGCGCCAACGCCAAGCCGAGGGCCAGTCCGTAGACGCGCTTGCTGTCGATGCCCATAAGCTCGGATGTCACCGGGTCGTCGGAGGTGGCGCGAAAGGCGCGGCCGAGAGCCGTGCGGTTCATCAGTTGTTTCAACCCGATCAGGATAGCGACGGTGCCGGCAAAGGTAAGCAGCGGCAGCACGCCGAGGCTCAGCCCGCCGATACGGATGCTCAGCGTCTCCAGCGGCCCGGCGGTCAGGCGACGGCTATCGGCGCTGAAGGTGAGCAGCAGCACATTTTGCAGGATGATCGACAGCCTAAATGTGATCAGCAGCGGCGGCATGGGACCTTTGCCGATCACGCGGTTGAGTAGCCCGCGCTGGAGCAGTACGCCCAGGCCGAACATCTGCCGGTTGCACAGTTGCTGGGGGCATCTCCAGCGCGGCGGCGATGAAGGCTGAATCAAGCCGATCGGTAGCGATGGCGAGCAGGTTGATGATCTGGCGGGCGGTGGGTTGGAGCAGCGTTAGGCGAAGCGAGCCGAGATCATAGGTGGTTTGGGGCAGCCGGGTAGTTGTGCGCCAGCGCAACCAGCGATGTGCATCCAGGTGCAATATTCCGTTGGATACCGTCAGTAAGCCTTCGGTGCGTAACTGGGTGATCAGCGCCTCGACGACGAACGGGTTACCGTCGGAGCGCCCATTCAGCCACGGCGCTAATGATTCTCTGGCCGAACGCGCAACCCCAAGCTCATGGAGCAGCGCCGCAAGCGCGGCCTGGTCGAGCGGTGTCAGGCTGATCACTTCCAGGGCGCCCTGGCGCCGCCCCAGCGTAGCGAGTTGGCGCAGGGCCGGCAGATCATCGATGCGCTGCACGGTGCCCGATCAGCACGATCGGGAGGCGCTGGAGGTGGCAGGCGAGGTACCCAAAGAGCTCCAGCGTCGGCGCGTCGGCGTAGTGCAGGTCGTCCAGGTTGAAGCCCAGGAGCAGCGGGCCGCGCACCAGCCCGACAGCCTCGTTTAGGGCGGTTTCGCTGCCGTCGGCGACGAGGTGCTGACAGCGGAGCACGTCACAATCGACATGCTGCATCGCGAGTTGCAGGCGATCATTGTTGATCAGCAGGATATCTTCAGCCGCGCAACTGCGTAGCGCCTGGCGGAGTTTGTGCAGCGTAGAGCGCAGCGAGTGGCGCGCATCGCTGAGCATTGCGTCGCCCTAGAGCAGTGCGGTAAGATAATCGCGGGTATGGGGCTGGCCGGTGGCGGCCAAATAATACAGCAGCGCCTGGGCCTTCTGGCTGGTGAGGTGTAGCACAACGCCGCCATGCTCAACCTGAGGCGTTCCGAGCAGGCGAATTGTCAACGGTGACTGTGGCGTGGGCATCCATTGCCCCTTCTCGATTGCGTGTGGTCTATAGTGGCACTTCTTTTGTACTCCAAAATGATCGCCCTCCCATGACCTTGTATGCTGAACATAGCGTATTGGAAAGATAGCCCCTATGCTGCGTTCGTTGCCGCGTTGGATGCTTGCTCTGCTGATCGCCATACCACTGACGCTGGCACTGCTCTGTGGCGGGATCATTGTGTTCGAGCGCGTGTCCGCCAACCAACGCATCGTACGGATTACGCAAGAACTGGGGCTTGATCCGACCCGACGGCTAGCGACTGCACGCCACTGTGAATTTTTCCGCTGTCGTACGCATCAGTGGTTTATAACAGAGCAGACGCTTGCGGAGCTTGAACAACAGGTCGCACGTACGGAGTATCAACCAATAACCCCAGGGCTGCCACAACATGTTGGCGAGCAGCCGTGGCTTTTAAGGCAAATAAACAGTTATACCCGACACCAGTTCACCCAAAACGGCAGCCGCACCGGAGAAATTGAAACCATTCAATGGGTTTTGAGAGATAAAGACGGCAAATTCATAAGTTTTTATTTCCATCCGATTAAAGGCAGTGAAGACATCTACATGTTCGACGATCAGCGTGTCCAGGAAGATATGATCAAGATCATTATAGATATGTAACCCCTCGTTTCCCTAACGCCATACTGATCGTACGTTCGATGTCCGCTTCAGCAGCATTTGCTGAAGCGCTTGTTTCCTATTGCCAAATTCCTCACCACCTGAAGGAGCTAGAGCACTGCGCACCATGATTGAGCCACTGCGGCCACTGAACCGGGTGGCGCGCTGCGCTCGCGCCATGGTACGCAGGCGCAAGCGATCTGCGCAATGCTGTAGCCCTTCAGGCGCCGCATCCGCATAACAGCCGCAGCCCAGGCGCATCCATGCCCTGCGCCGCGCTCGCAGCCGCACAGTGTTTCCCCGCAGCGCGGCAGGCGGGCGGGATGCCCACTGTGCGCCCCCGCCGGCGTCCGCGAGCGATCGAGGTTGACGCAGACGTACCCAGGCCTATAATGTAGTTATCGTGTACCCAGGAGCCGCCGTATGTCAATCGTTCAGGATGTCGTGTCCATTGCCACCACGGCGCCGCGCATCCTCGGCGTACACGCCGGCAAGGTCTGGATCAGCGACGATTTCGACAGCGAACTGCCCGACGCCTTCTGGATGGGTGGTGATGATGAACTTGCTGCTTGATACGCAGGAATACGAACAGCGTGGACATGAGGAATACGGACATGACAGCAACTCCGGCGCGAAAACAATTTACAGTTGAAGACTATGCGCGCATGCGTGAAACCGGTATCCTCACTGAGGATGACCGTGTTGAGTTGCTTGATGGGGAGATTTATCTGATGAGCCCAATTGGCCCCGTGCATGTTGCCCTTGTCAACAAATTAAACCGGATCCTTGGGCAGCAGATTGGTGATCAGGGTATTATCAGTATTCAAAATCCGATCCGATTGAATCCTCTTGGTGAACCGCAGCCAGATATTGCGATCCTCGCACCACGGGACGATTTTTATACGTCAGCCCTGGCCACCCCGGATGATGTCTTGCTTGTGATTGAAGTCGCTGATACCACACTCACGTATGATCGTGAACAGAAACTTCCTCGCTATGCCCAGGCGTATATTAGCGAGGTTTGGATTATCGACCCAAGTGCGCAGACCATTGAACAATATACTCATCCGGCCCAAGGCCTGTACACCAATCTTCATATAGTGGTCTTTGGGGATGTCGTCTGTGCACAGAACATTCCTGCCGTTTCATTTACGTCTGATCGCATTTTTTAGAAAAGAGGGCGTAATACCAGTTCTGAGTGCTGAGGACTGAGTGCTGAGTGGCGTTTGTCTCACACCAATGCGCTCCAGCAGCGTCGTGCATGCGGCCTGTTAAACGGGGATTGGTATAAACCCCAGAAGCTTTAGCCCTGGGGTTTATACCCTCTTTTGCGAAGCTCTCGAACTGCGCAACTACCTCCGTACCACCGGCGTGTAAACTTGGAATGGCCGCGCTTCGATCGTGAAGTTGCGCAGTGTGGAACTGAGCGGGCTGGGCGCGGGGTTGCGTACGCTGATGCCGATGGTTTGCCCCGTGCTGAGCAGCGCCGCACGCACCTGGGCGCGTAGTTCGCCGGCGCCGACAAACTGGGTCGTCAGCGGCTCCCCGTTCCAGAGGATCTGTGCGCCGGAAGTGAAGTTGCTCCCCAGCACCGTCAGGTTCAGCTGTGAACTGCCCGCGCCAGTGGCCGTCGGACTCAGCCCGGTGATCTCCGGCGCCACTGCTGCTACGATGAACGGGAGGGCGTTGGAGGTGAAGTCGGGGCTGCTCGGCGCACGCACACTGATCTGGGCCGTTGCGGGGTTGCTGAGCAGGGTTGCCGCAACCTGAGCCGTAAGTTCCTGGCTGCTCACAACGGTTGTGGAGATCGCCGTGCCGTTCCAGAGCGCTACCGTCCCGGTGACGAAATCGTGGCCGGTGATCGTCAGGGCGAGCGTTGGGCTACCGGCTGGGGTGGTGAATGGCTCGACGGCGCTGATCACCGGCTGGTTGCCTACCACGGCGCTCGCCCAACTGCTCGGTCGGTTCGCCACCGTGCTGTACGGCCAGCGGTAGGCATCGCTTGGGCCGACCACGCCGGTCTGTTCGATGCTCAGGCCCAGGCGGTGCTCCCATTCGCCGAGCGTGGCCCGGTTGATCCGCAATTCGGCGCTCCATGTGCTATCGCCCGCCGCCACCTGCGCCGCAAGGCCACCCGGCCCGGCAGCGCCGAAGCCGCCTGCGCCGTCGCCCACCCGTGTAAAGACTGCGCCGTCTTCGCCGACAAAGAAACCGATGTCATTGGCCTGGGCGAATGTGTCGCGGCTGTTGTTTACGTCGGCGCGCAAGCCCACCTGCGATCCCTGCGCCGGCGTACCCATTTTCAGCCCACTGAAACAGGCCCACAGATAGTCGGCGCTGCGCAGCAGCCGCACATTGGCTTGCGAACCATCGGCATAAGGTTGGAGACGCAGGTTGCTGCCGTCGGTATAGGCCATGTCGGTGCAGGCGCCGTCGAGGGCGGGCGCACTGCTCAGCGCGATGTTCAGCGGCGCGATCTGCATCTGCACGCTCGCCGCACGAGTCTGGTTGAGCGAGTCGGTGGCGCTGATGGTCACCGTGTGTTGCCCAGGGGCCAGTCCATCGGCGGCACTGACTGCGCCGTTGCCCTGGTTCACGCCGCTCACGCGCCATTGCAGGCTGGTTCCGCTCAGCCCGCCGTCTTCGGCGTCGAGCGCGCCGCCGTGCAGCAGCAGTGGTTGGCCGGCGGCGAACACCTGCCCGCTACCGGGCGTGGTGATGAACGGCTCCGGCGGACGGTTGGCGAGCGTGAAGGGCGGCGAGGTGCTGATGGTGGTGTTGTAGCCGTCGCTTACCAGCAACCGGATGCGGGCCTGATTGGGCGCGCTGCCGCTTAACGAGCCGAGATCGTCCAGGCGCAGGCTGGTACGCGGCTCGCCGGCCTGCGGCACATTCAGCGCAATGGTATGCCAGCGGGCGCCATTATCGGCGCTGTACTGCACTGTAGTCAGCAGCCGGTCGGCGCGGTCGGCGTCGGTCGCCGTCCATTCCAGGTTCAGCGTGTTGGAGATCATCACTCCGCTGCCGGGTTGCTGGATCGTCACCGTCGGCGCGGCACGGCCCACGCTACGTGTATCGACCACCGTGCCCTCGGCGAGTAGTTCAATGGTGGCCACCGGCCCGGCGGGCGGCGGGAAGCTGTCGCTGAACAAGGCTGATGCGCCATCGTCGCTGTGATCATCCAGCGGGGTGATCACCAGCGGTCGTTCGAGCAGCACGGTGCCGCTTGGATCGCGCAGACGCAGGCTGTAGCCGATCTGATTGGTGCCGGCGTGGGCCAACTGGGCCTGCTGGGTGCGCAACATGGTGAGCGTGCTCGGCGGCAGGCTGGCCGTGGGCATGCCCAGCAGCAGCGTGATCGCGCCGCGCTGATTGTCGGCATCAACCAGCCCAGTAACAAAGATGCTGTTGCCCTGCGCCGTTTCAGCCTGGGGCGCGATATTGAGCGCGCTGGTGCGCGTGGCGTTGAGCAGCCCGCGCCAGGTATAATCGCTCACCCAACTGCGATAGGCGTAGGACATAAAATCCGCAGTTTGATCGGGCCGGATCGGTTGCAAGGTTGTGGTGTCGAAGCCGTAATAGCTGGTTGGGCCGACATTGGCGATCTGGCAGGGCGGGTACGGGTAGTTGGTGTCGATATTGTCGGGGTTTTCGCAGTTGACGTGCTTGCGCCCATAGTTGTGCGCCAGTTCCTGGGCCATCACACTGCCCTCACGGATGGCGTCCCACGCCCGCGGTACAGGGTTTGGCGTATGCGCAGGCAACTGCACCCACGACTGATTGCTCACCGTGCTGGCGTAGCCGGCTGCGCCGCCGTTCTCGGCTTCCGGATGCACCATACCCATAAAGTGTACCGGCGCACCGATATCGTCGCAGATATCGGGGTTGAACGAGAGCAGTGCCCGCGTCCACAGCGAGGCAATCACTTTATCGCGATCAGGAATGCCGTTGGTGAGGCCCCAGCCGTCATCCAGTTCATACGGGCCGTGGCACGGGTAGGGCAGGCCATAATACGTGCAGACCTGGAGCTCTTCAACCGGGTCGGTGTCGCGGAAGACCCAGACATCCGGGGTGGGCCAGCGGCGCTTGAAGTGATCGACCATGGCGAAGAAGTTGGGGTCGTTCACCGAGGGTAACGCCGAATGGGTGCGCACCGGCACTGTCCAGACACAGATCGGCGGGGCGCTCTCGAAGGTCACGGCCTGGCTGATCTGGTTATTGCCCCGGTTGGGGTCGCTATGGATCTGGCGCGGATCGACCACAACCTGGAGCGTAAGCGCGCCGGTGCCGATCCAGTTGTCGGGCAGGCGGAAATACCAGCCGTCGTTGAGTTTGGCGCGGTCGAAACTGCCGCCAGTAGTGAGCGCGCGCACGCCGTTAATCGGTTGCAGCGGCGAACCGGGCAGCGCTACGCCATTGCGCGTTCCAACAAGGTGTGCTTCGACGTTGGGCGTGCTGGGGCCACTGGTCTGCGTGGCGTAGGCGCGCACGTAGGTCAGCTTGTTCGCTACCAGCGGCGCGTTATTGGCTAAATTCTGGATCGCCTGGGTTACTTCCATGCCGTCAACGCGGAAGTCGCGGGTGATCGCACTGGCGGTCAGGGGTAAACTAAATATCCCGGCGTTGCGGCGGGCGAAGTAGAGCGTATCATTGGCCACAAAAAGCTGATCGTCGATCTGGGCCTGGCCAGTGGCAAGCGTGTCGGCGCCGGGATTAGAGTTATTACTCGCTTTTCGTTTCACATCGCCGTTAGGGTTGTTCACCGTATTGCGGTCGATTTCGGTCCAGAAGAGGTTGCTGCCGGCCAGCACCGGGCTGCCGATCACCCAATTGATCGTGCTGGCGTAGAACGAGGGCGGTGGATCGGGCAGTTGGTCTACCGGCGGTTGCAGATAGCAGATCGTGATCTGGCCACAGCTACGGTAGCGGATCTGGTAATTGTTGTTTTGACCGCTGGCTACCTGTTCAACCCAATAGATGCGATAGTTGCGCTGGATGCCGCCGAGTGATTGATAAACCAGCCCGTAGGCATTGGCGTTCGGACTGATGTTGCTAAATTGGCGTTTGCTGTCGGTACATGGTAGGGTTGCACAGGTAATCCCGATCGACCAGATGCCGGTGCTATCACTCCAATACACCGTGCCACCCACGATAATCATATCGATCGGCGTTGGGCCGGTGGCGGCGACGGTTTCGATCGGGCTGCTGCCGTCTTTGCGGGTGCGGTAGAGCAAACCGAAGCCATGCAGCCAGTAGAGATAATCGCCGGCTTCAAGCAACGGGCGGCGCAGACTGGGGAACTGATCGGTCGTTAACACTTTTACTGCTTGCGGTGTGTAGGGTTCGCCGGGGGCTATCCGCGCGATCCGGCTCTGACTTGAATCGAAGTAGTAGAGCCCATCGGCGGCGCTGAGCATGGCATGATACGTAATGCAGCGCGCCCCGTCGTTAATCGACTCGATTGTGCGTTGGATACCGCCGCCGGTAGGCTTGCGCTTCAGTTCCGCAACATTGTTGAATTCGTCGGCGAAGCAGTTATTGGCCCAGTAGAGCAGGCCGCTGCCTACCGTCCACTCTTCGACACTGTTGTCGGCAACAACGGGCGTCGCCGTATCGGCGCGGGCAGGGCGGCTCGTCGCTGGGGTGAGCGTCAGGGCGATGATCATCAGCAAACTGAACATCCAGGCCAGCGGGCGCGGAAGATGCTTGGCCATAGTGAGTCTCCTTTACAGCCGCTTCAGCGGCCCAAATGTTCAGGCGAACCGAGCAGTGCCCCCTTCAGGGCTACAGCCGCTTCAGCGGCCCAAA
>JBBRUG010000067.1:0-20687 GCA_038247995.1 Chloroflexales bacterium
CATCACTGGTCAAACAATCACGGTGGACGGCGGAATGGTGATGCAGTAATAGGTCAGGTAGGGGCGCGTCGCGACGCGCCCCTACCTGACCTATTACTGCATCACCATTCCGCCGTCCACCGTGATTGTTTGACCAGTGATGTAGGCGGCCGAGTCGGAGGCGAGGAAGGCGACGAGATCAGCGACCTCTTGAGGTTGGCCGAAACGTCCGAGCGGGATCGTCTCCAGCACTGCCGTACGGGTTGTTTCGTCGAGCACGCTGGTCATCTCGGTTTCAATGAAACCGGGCGCAATTGCATTCACCGTAATGCTGCGGGCGGCCATTTCGCGCGCCGAGGCTTTTGTGAAGCCGATGATGCCGGCCTTGGCGGCAGCATAATTGGCCTGGCCGGCATTCCCGATCAGGCCGATCACCGAGCTGATATTGATGATCCGCCCGCTGCGCTGCTTGCTCATCGGGCGGAAGACAGCGCGTGTACAGAGGAAAACGCCACGCAGGTTTGTCTCGATCACTCGATCAAAATCATCATCCTTCATGCGCAAAAGCAGGGTGTCGCGGGTGATTCCGGCGTTATTCACCAGGATATCGATCCGTTTGTGGCGCTCCAACACCGTTTTGAGCAACCCCTCAACCGCGCCGGCAGCGCCGACATCGGCCTGGATTGCTTCGGCAGTACCTTCAGCCGCGTGGATCGCCGCGATGGTCGCTTCGGCGGCGGCAGCATTGCCACGGTAGTTGATCACCACCGTTGCGCCGGCAGCGGCCAGGCGTTCCGCGATCGCTCGCCCAATCCCGCGACTGCCGCCCGTGACGAGGGCGATCCGGCCCGTCAGATCAACCTGCATGGTTAGCCCTCTGCGATTGCAAACAGGGTCGCGCCATCGATCGCTACCAGCGAGCGGCGCGAATCAGCGGCCTTGCGTGCGTCGGGGGTGAACTCCGTGGAGGTAATCACCACGCCCTTGCCGATCTCGCGGCGGCGCAGTTCTTGCACGAGGCTCTCCACCGTACCGGGGCGGACCTTATCGGCGACGCTGAGCCGCAGCAGATACTGCTCGTCGTTATAGGTCAGATCGAGGTCAAGGTGCTTATCTTTGTCGATGAAGCGATAATCCTTGAACTCGAAGCCCTGCTTGCGATAGAGGTTCGACACATAACTGCCGAACTGCGGCAGCGAGAGGCCCTGGAGATCTTCCAGCGTCCGCACAACGCCGGGGCGTTCGAGGCGCCCTCCGCGGCGAGTAGCCTCTTCGCGCAGGCTGCGGTTGCGCTCTTCGGCGCGCCCGGACATCACCACGCCGAAGGCTGGGAAAGGGATGAGCGCGAACAGCGAGAAGGTGCCGTAGAGGAAAATGAGCTCGTTGAAGTTGGCCGTTTGCGGCACCTGGCTGGCATCGAGGGCCACTGTCGGCATCGGCACGATCCCGGCATCGCCAAGCAAGCCGTAAATGGAAACAACGACCAACCCGACCAGGAAGCCAACCAGGCCCAACGCCAGGCCATGGGCCAGGTAATCGCCCTTGACCCGCCGACCGAGGTACAAACCGGCCATCACCGGCACCACGCCGGCGAGAATCTGCAAAACGTTATTGGCCAGGAACAGCGCGCACCAAGTGACGGCCATGAGCAGCGCGACAACAATTGTCAGCCGCCATTCAACATTACCAAACGACGTACCGATCCGCTCCATCAGGGGCTGGCGCGCGGGCGTCTCCGACACGGCGGCTTCGCGGGCCGGCTTTGCCTCGGCCTCGCGCTGCTGGTCGGGTTGGGTCTCCACACTCATGAGGGCTTCTCCAGCAACTCGTCTACAGCCTCGCGCAGTTTGCCGATATCGGCGAACGAGCGATAGACGGAAGCGAAGCGAATATAAGCGACTTCATCGAGTTCGCGCAGCCGGCGCATCACTTCATCGCCGACCATCTGCGAACTTACCTCTTGCTCATCAGTGGCCATCAGGGCCGACTCGACGTCGTTGACGAGTTGTTCCATGCGCTGCACTGCAACCGGACGCCGATAGCATGCGGTACGCACGCCGCGCATGAGCTTCTCACGGTCGTACGGCTCACGTTTGCCGTCTTTCTTGACGACCGTAAGGCTCACCGATTCGATCCGCTCGTAGGTTGTAAAACGACGCCCACAGGTACGGCACTTTCGGCGGCGACGAATGATCTCGCCATCGTTCAGTTTGCGCGTATCAAGGACGTCCGTCTCCTGGTTTTGGCAGAACGGACAGCGCATTGCTATTCTTCGTGCAAGCGGCACGCCAAGGCCGCGCCGGTGAGCAATTGATGGCTCATTATAGCACAGGGTAGCAGGCGGCAAGCGGCAAGCGGCACGCGCCGATTGCTATCCATATTGCTGGCCATGAGGTCTGTGCCGGCGCGACGCGCTGCCGTGGACGGGATACGAAAGGCGAATAGAGGTTAGACCATCTTCGCTCAGCGCTGTGGATCGTCCCAGAAACTTACCAACTGGCCTTGCGCATTGTACAGTGCGCCGTCGTCGGGTTCGCTATTGCTCCAGATATTGCCTTGCGGGCCAGGAAAGGTCTTTGTCTCGCCGGGGGCGAGCGGGCCACTGATCGGGTGCTGCTGGTTGCCGCGAATGCTGCACATGATCCAGCCGTCCAGACTGATCGGTTCCGGGCTAACATTCTGAAGGGTCACGGTTTCTGCACGCTTATCCACGGTGACGATTTTTACCGGATCGTTCGGCGCCAGGGCTTCGTTCGGATCGGCCTGACAGTTGTTGTAGCTCGGCGGCGGCAGCGCGGGCGGTGCCGGTTGGGGAGTCGGTTGGGGCGCCGGTTGGGGAGTCGGTGGCGGCGGTGTGGCCTGGCGCGCCGCAAATACCTCGCGGCCGAGCAAGCCCAGCAGCACGGCGTCGGGGGCGATCTCAGGATGTAGTTCGAAGCGGCGGCGCTCGAAGTATTGCACAGTGTTGCGATCCTGATCAGCTACAGTGCCGAAGCATTACTTAATCTTCAGTCTGGTTATGGTAGGCTCAGAAGAGTGCTTGGATGACTCTCGAGGACCTCGTACGAGATGGATTTGCATAATATACGCGACACTGTTGTCGCTTGCTCAATGAAAGGAGCACTCCCCATGACCAGGCACGTTCTCGTGACGTATGCCACGCGCGCCGGTTCGACGGTTGAAGTTGCCAAAGCGGTTGGTGCAGAATTTGAAGCGCGGGGCTTTGCTGTTGATATTGTTCCGGTAACGACTGATCCACCGGTGGCCGGCTACGATGCAGTGGTTGTAGGCAGTGCGATCCGCATGGGCAAATGGCTCCCCGAGGCAATTGCGTTTCTTGAGGAACATCAGGCCAACCTGGCGGCGATGCCCGTCGCGCTTTTCACCGTCCATATGAACAATCTGAGCGACGATGAGCCGAGCCGCGAGAACCGCGAACACTACCTCGATGCTGTGCGCCCGTTGGTGAAACCGGTTAGTACTGCGTTCTTCGCTGGGGCAATTACCCCTGAGCGGCTAGGCTTTGTTGATCGGATGATCGTGCGGATGGTAAAGGCGCCCCAAGGCGATTTCCGCGATTGGGAGACGATCCACGATTGGGCCGAGCGCGTGATTGATGTATAGAGCGGGAGAGCGGGAGAGCGGTAAAGCGCTCACCCGCTCACATCCTCACCCGCTCACATCCTCACCCTTTCCGCATGCCTAGCGCTGCTTAATTCTTAGTTGCTTAACCCTTGACGTGGCAACGATTTAGTTCTAAACTGTCAGGGTGATCGTTTTATTCGAGGGGGCTGGCGATGGTACAACCAGCGCTTTCATGCGCTGGTGCCGCTGACGCCTGATCCGTTGTCCGATCTCGCCGGTACACCGGTGTGGCTCGGTGCGGGCCGGCGCGACCCGCTAATCACACCGACGCAAACCGCAGCGCTTGACGAACTACAGAGAGGATCATATGGAACTCACCGGTATTCACCATCTGACAGCTGTTTCGGCGCAAATCCGCGCCAACCACCACTTTTATACGCGTACGCTTGGGATGCGTCTCGTTAAGCGGAGCGTCAACCAGGACGATGTAAGCGCGTACCACTTATTTTATGCCGATGGCGCGGCGAGCCCCGGCACCGACTTAACCTTTTTCGACTGGCCGGTGCCGCGCGAGCAGCGCGGCACACGCTCGATCACGCGGACGTACTTGCGCGTGGCCGGCGCGGAAACCTTGCAGTGGTGGGCAGAGCATCTGCGCGCCAATGGGCTTACCGTGGGGACGATCGCCGAGCGTGATGGGCGCCTGACGCTCGATTTTGCGGATGCTGAGGGGCAGCGGTTGGCGTTGGTCGATGACGGCGGTGTCGGCGAGGCCTTTCCCTGGGAGCGCAGTTCCGTGCCGACCGAGCATCAGATCCGTGGCCTCGGGCCGATTATGCTTAGTGTGCCCGATCTGCGGAACACCGATCTTGTACTGCGCGAGGTTATGGCGATGCGTCAGGTGCGCGAGTATGCGCATCCCGAACATCCGCAGCACACGGTGTACGTCTACGAAATGGAGCCGGGTGGGCCGGGCGCCGAACTGCACGTTGCTGTCCAGCCCGATCTGCCGGTGGCGCGCGCCGGTGCGGGTGACGTGCATCACGTCGCCTTCCGTATTCCCGACGACGCCTACGACGCCTGGACTGAACGGCTAAACAGGATCGGGATCCCAAATAGCGGACAGGTTGATCGCTACTACTTCCGGAGCCTGTACTTCCGTGAGCCGAATGGAATCCTGTTCGAGTTGGCTACCGACGGGCCGGGCTTTGCGGTCGATGAGGACGCAGATACGCTTGGCGAGCAGGTGGCCTTGCCGCCGTTCCTCGAACCGCAGCGTGCGGCGATCATCGCTAATCTGAAGCCGATCGACTAGGCCGTTCGTCTTCAGCGAGTTCCATGGCCAGTTGATGATGACCCAGTTCTGCCGGCGGGTCATCATCTTTTTCGGCTACGTGGGAGGGATCATCAGGCAGCACGACGCCGCTCGCCGGCTCAAGATCGACCCGCCAGATCTCTTGCACCGGGGCCAGCCCGCAGCGCCGGTAGAAGGCCTGTGCATGTTCGTTGCTCGCCGTAACATAAAGCTGCATCCGGTCGAACCCATAGGCTGCGGCCCAGGCTTTGCCTACGTCAACGAGCCGGGTGCCTAAGTCGCTGCCGCGATGACTCGGCGCGACATACAAGGCCACAAGTTCTGCCCAGCGCCGCTCGACGAAGAGGGGCGAATCGTTGTGCGCCTCCATCAGCAGTAATCCCACCGGCGTGGTATCGGCCCAGGCCAACAACCACAACGCACCCGGCGCAGTATGCGTCCGCAGAAAATGGATGCGTAGCAGCTCTTCCCAGCGTTCAGCAAGCCGAAACCGTACGTCCAACTGGGCGTTAAACTCGTGTAATTCATGAAACAGCGCAGCGACGGCGCTAAACTCGTGATCTTCTGCCGGGCGCAGTTCAACGCCATCGGCGGGTATGCTCAGACGTTCCAACACCAGCCACCTGACCCCTATTGAGCTACAATACTTTATTGAGATGCAATATCGTCTATCGTGTATATCAGGGTAGCATTCGCTGCGAGTCCTGTCAAGCTCAGCGGTAAAGCATGTGCGCAGCGCAGGGTGCTGGTGGCGCCCGTTTTGTGGCTCGCCCGGCCTCCGGCAACTGTGTTTACCGCCCCAATGCCGCCCGCCCGATAATCGTCAGGGCCAGGTCGTCCTGGGGCGGGTTAAAGAGGCCGGCGCGCGCGTCGCGAAAATAACGTTCGAGGGGCAGGTCGCGGGTGAGGCTGAAGCCGCCGCCGACGCGCAGTGCCGCCTCGCTGACGGTGCAGGCTGCGTTTGAGGCGAGGTATTTGGCGGTAGCAATCTGCGCGCTGAGCGTGGGGCGTACTGCCGGATGTTCGGCCCAGGTACGGGCGGCGGCGTAGAGGACGGCGCGGGCGGCGTTGAGTTCGATCTGCATGCGGCCGATTGTCTGTTGAATATGCGGCAGATCGGCGATCGGGCCGTTGAGCGCCGGCGGGCGGCGGTTGTTTGCATAGGCGCAGGCAGCGTCGCAGGCGGCCTGGCCGATGCCCAGGTAGACTGCCGCAATCGTGAGCGTCCATGCGTTGAGCGGCGCCACGCCGGCCGGCGGCATTGTGCCGATCGCCTTGCGGCCCACCAGCCACGCTGCCGGTACGAAGGCGTCTTCAAAATAAATATCGTCGTTGGCGGCGGTACGCATTGCTAGGCCGTCGCCCCAGGTTTGCGCGATCCGTATGCCTGGCGCGTCGCCGCGCACAATCGCGTTGGCTGTGGCGCCGTTCGGTGCGTTTTCGGCAGGCGGTAAGGCCACGCCGACAACCATGAAACGGAGCGCCGGGGCGCCGGTGGCGAAGATCTTATGTCCGTTGATCCGCCAGCCGCCGTCAACCGGGGTGGCCGTGGTGCGCGGCACGCCGCCGCGCGAGATACTGCCCAACTCTGGTTCAGTCACAACCGAATTGATTAGCCCGCCCTCGGCAACGATTTCGCGGCAGATCGCGGCGAAGACCGGCGCCGGCCAACCGCCGTCCTCGGCGATGCGCCCGATCAGCTGCACAAGCATCCCGGCGGCCAGGGCTGTGGCGCCGTCGCCGCGTGCCAGATGCTCCTGGGCGCGCACCATTTCATAGACATTTGCGCCCATGCCGCCGTAAGCCGTTGGTATCACCAGGCGTAGATAACCCGCTGTGTGCAGATCGGCGTAACTGGCGTGCGGAAAGCTTCCGTCACGATCATGGGCGGCAGCGCGTTCGGCGTTGCGGGCGGCCAGCGCATTGGCGAGGGCCGTTATCTGATGTTCGCGTTCGGTTAGCATAGACTCGTGCATGCAATCATTCCGCTGGGGTGTCCGTAAGGTCGCGTCGCGAGGCAGCCTTACAGATCAGGCGATCAGGGATTAGGAGGATCAGGGATCAGGCCTCAAGCTTCACATCAAGCGTGCGCCGCGTCTGGGCGCTTTCCTGTGCATACTCGATCAGGCGGATGGTGGCGCGGGCCTGTTCAGGACGAACCTGAAGCGGCGCGCCGTGGGTGATCGCGGCGTAGATGTTGGCATAGTAGTGCTGATAGCAGCCGGGCAGCGTTTCGACGCTGCTGCGCAGATGCAGGTCGCCAAGTTGTGTATTCAGCACGCCCCAGGCCGACTCGGGTTCCTGACCCCAATCGGCGGCGCTAGGCAAGACGCCGGCCTTCAGTGCGGCCTCCTGGGGATCAAGGCCCTGCTTTACATATGCGCCGGCGGTGCCATACAGGACGAAACGCGGGCGTGGCTCGCGCATGAGCATGCCCGCGCCGAGGCTGACCCGCAGGCGTGGATAGTGCAAGACAATCTCGAAGCGATCGTCGGTCTGTGCGTCGTCGCGTTCGCTGCGAATATCGGCGCTCAGCGCATCAGGTGCGCCAAAGAGCGTCAGCGCCTGGTCGATCAGATGCGCGCCGAGATCAAACAGGATGCCGCTGCCGGGACGCGCACTTTCGCGCCAGGCATTCGGGCGCAAAGTATTGCGAAAGCGATCAAAATAGGAACCGTACTCGACCAGTCGGCCCAGGTGGCCCGCCGCGATAATCTGTTGCACCGTGCGAAAATCGCCGTCCCAGCGCCGATTCTGGAAGACGCTCAGCATGCGTTGCCGATCCTGGGCAAGGGCGATCAGTTCATCGGCGGCGGCAGTGCTGATCGCGAAAGGCTTATCGATGACCACATGTTTCCCGGCGCTGAGTGCGGCATGAGCAAGATCGGCGTGGGAGTCGTTTGGGGTGGCGATCACCACTAAATCGATGTTCGGATCGGCATAGAGGTCGGCGGCATCGGGCACAATTGCGGCGGCGGGGTAGCGCTCATGGGCGCTTGAGGTGCGGCGCTGCACAATCGCGGCCAAGCGCAGACCCGGCTCAGCGCTGATCAGCGGCGCATGAAAGACCTGGCCGGCCATCCCATAGCCTACAAGCCCAGCATTGATTGTTTGGCGTGACATCACCTCTCCTGGAGCGAATGCAGCGTGCAGCATTTGGTATTGTAGCATCCTTCTTCCGCTCTGCCGCACGTAAAACGCGTTACGCAGTGCCTGGCGGGGCCGACTGCATAACGCGTTTGATGATCTGCGGGAGTTACCCTGGGCGACTGCTTAGTGCAAGGCGTAGGCGATGCCGCTTTGGAGTGTGCCGAGCGTAACGATATTACTGAGATCGGCGCCGAGCGTCACCAGCGTCTGGGCAACTTCGGGACGAATACCGGTAATGATTACCTTGGCGCCGAGTAGTTTTACCGATTGAGCGGCGCGCAGGATCGCATTGGCCACCTGCGTATCAACAACTTGCACGCCGGTAATGTCGAGGATTACCGCGCTGGCGCGGCTATCGGCGACACCCTGGAGCAGTGTTTCGAGCACAAGTTGGGCGCGCTGCGAGTCGATCGAACCGATCAGCGGCATCACCAGCACGTCATCGGAGACGGGGATGAGCGGCGTCGAGAGCTCGCGCAGGGCGGCCTGCTGGGCTTCAATCACTTGCTGCTGAAGCTCAACCCGTTCTTCCTCCTCAAGCCGGCGTGTGGTGATATCCTGGGTTGCGCCCAAGTATTGGTGCACCGAACCATCACTGCCCCGGGCGAAGACACGCACATGATCCTGGAGCCAGACCCACACGCCGGCTTTGTTCCGCATCCGGTAAGTGGTTTCAATCGTCTCTTCGTCGCTGGCGTTCAGGATGCGCTGCACAGTGGCGGGCAGATCGGCCCAGTCGTCGGGGTGCATCAGGCGGGGCAAGATCTGGGCGCCCATTTCTTGCATCTCTTCTATGCTGTAGCCCAGGATCAGCCCGAGTTGACCGTTGGCATAGACATTCCGCTGCTCAACCAGATCAAAAACATAGATGATCATCGGGATGAGTTGCAAGGCGCGCTGGGCCCAATCAATGCTGTGGCGCTTCTCGGTGATGTCGTGAACGCTGCCGAGGTATTGGGTAACGCTACCGTCGGCGGCGCGGGCGAACACCACATCGCGGCTGACGAGCCAACGCCAGGTGCCGTTCTCGTGCTTCATCCGGTATTCGATTTCGTTCGCCTCACCGTCTTTGGCGGCGATCACATGCCCCTGGTGGGCGAAGATCCCGCCCAGATCATCAGGATGAGTCAGAATGATGAACATTTGCTGGCCCATCGCCTGGATCTCTTCAACGGAATAGCCGAGAACCGCCGCAAGCTCCAGGTTTGCATAAACATTTGCCTGGATGGTCACGTCGTAAATGTAGATCAAATTTGGACAAGCAGCGAGGATCTGAGCGGCATGCGCGGAATCGGCGGGTGATCCGGTCACAATTACAACTCCTGAGTGCTGAGGAGCGAGTCAATACACTTCTGGCGAGGATGGCTCCATCCCCGCCAAAAGTGTAACATTTCGCTGTAACCGCAACCTTGCTTATGGTCGATTACGGGCGATCGGCGGCAAGTACAACGTAGGTGAGCGTTTCGGCATCCCAGCCGCCAAGAAAGCCTGCAACCCGCTCTTCGCCATAGACAGTGCGCAATTCGGCCAGATGGCGATCCGATTGAAGATTGGCCAGTGGCGCACGATTGGACGGCTTGATCGTGTTGGCGGTCACATCGCGGCAGGTACTATTAGTGAGGCCGGCAGATTTGAGATCGCTGATATAGCCCTCCAGCGAGCCGATCTCGCTCACGGCAAAGGCCGGGTATGCGAGATCCATCTCGGCCTGCGCTATGGGACGGATAGTGCCAAAATCGGCCACAACAATACGCTCGCCGGGGTCGGGCCAATAGCCAAAGTGAATGCTGTCGCCCCAAAGGACGCGGTAGAAGTCCCCCAGGAAGTCGTAGTACTGGCCTACTTCGGCGGTTGTCGGCACACGGTACGGTTGCTGCTCGGTCAGTACTCCTCCAAGATGCTGCCAGAATACTGCCAGGACAAGCTCGGGGCGCCTGTATTTTACTCCAGTTTGTAGTATTTGGTTGGGCAGGCTTGAGGCGCACCTGAGCTTGGGGATGCGCCGGAAGGTTGCTGATTGCCCGTTAAAGCGCTGCCTTCTTGACACATATGACGCAGAGTGTTATACTCAGAACGTAACGCAATGCGTCATGTTCGAGCCAACCACGGCTGCCGAATATGGTATGATAAAAGCGGACGAGCGAAACTAGATCGGCTTGACCGCATATCTTAAATGGAGGCGCCTAATGACTACCACTGAAGAGATCGAGGTCAACGTCCGCCAGATCGACGAGGGCGCTGCTATGCCCAACCCGAGCGTGCAGGTATTTGAAGTTCTGCGCAAGCTGATGCTTGCCGGCGTGGGCGCAATGGCTCTGAGCCGCGATGAAGCCGAGCAGTTCGTCAACCGGCTTGTGGAGCGCGGCGAGCTGGCCCAGAAGGATGCGCAGAAGCTGATCGACGAGAGCGTTGATCGCTTTCGCCAGACAGCCCAGCCGCAGACCGAGAATCTGACGGCCGGGGTCTCGAACTTGGGCAACCAGGTGGAGACGAGCCTGGAGCAGTTTCTCAACCGGCTAAACATCCCCTCCAAGCGCGACATCGACGAACTGAGCGCCAAGATCGCCCAATTGGCCGCCCGCGTCGAGGAACTGCGGCGCACTCAGGATGGCCCGACCAAGCGTCCGGTCAAGGCTGAGATGAAGGCCGACGAGAGCCTGAACTAGATCACTGAGCAGGTTGGTTGAGCTATATCGGTACAGGGCTACTCGCGTCAGAGCGACGGAGTGGCCCTGTTGCATTGGCACGGTATTTCTGACACGGTGTGTTATACTGAGGCATACAACCGTTAAATGAAGGCAACAAGCCAACGTGTATCTTGGGCGGCGCTTAGCGTCCTAATGCGTCAATCCTGTCGTTTGCCGCCTGCTTCTTTGCAGCCGTTCTGGTGCATTATGCATACGATCAAAAAATACGCCAACCGTAAGCTATACCATACTAACGAGAAACAATACATCACCCTTGATGGGATCGCGAAGCTGGTGCAGCGTGGTGAAGCTGTTCAGGTACTCGACAACGAGACGGGCGAAGAGATCACCTCAAGTATTCTGGCCCAAGTTATGCTCCAATCGCGTGGGCGTAACGGTACGCAACTGCCCACTACGCTGCTGACGGGCATGATCCAACTTGGCGGCGACACTCTGACCTCGCTCCGCAAGACGCTGTTTGGCTCGCTGGGCGGTACGGACGTAGTCGATGCCGAGATTGGGCGCCGGATCAACTTGCTTGTCGATCAGGGCAAGCTTACCCTGGATGAGAGTTTGCACTGGCGCCAGCTACTTCTCCACCAGGACTTTAGCTCCTCGGAAGGCGCTGAGGCGGCTGAGCCGGACGTTGACGTACCCAATCGGAACGATGTTGTTCGGCTGCATGCGCAAGTCGACGACCTGGCCGCGATGGTAGAACAACTGCTCCGTACCAAGAAACCCGATTAAGCTAGAGCAATGAGGCTCTTATGCAACGCAGCAAAGCCGCACTCGTCTTGGCCGGCGGGGGCGTGGCCGGCGCCGCTTACGAGATCGGCGCACTCTGTGCGATCGATCAACTGCTTGATCAACTGTCGGTCAATGAGTTCGATATTTATGTCGGCACCAGTGCCGGCGGTTTGATTGGCGCGTGCCTCGCGAATAATATCTCGCCGCGAACCCTGCTCGCCCTGCTTGATAGCTCGCTCTGGGGGATCGAACAACTCGCACCTCAGCACCTCTACACGCTCAACCTCGCCGATGTGTTACGCTGGATCACCCGGTTGCCTGCCGCCCTCGCTGGGACGTTTCAGCGGGCGATCTTCGGCGGGCAGGGCTTCTCGATTGCTGATCTCGCCGAGAGCCTGGTTTCCGGCTTGCCAACCGGCCTCTACGACTCGCGGGCCCTCGAACGCTACCTCCGCGCTGCGCTCAGCGGCCCGGGCCGCACGAACGTTTTTCGTGAGTTACCACATCAGTTAGCGATTGTCGCCACCGATCTCGATACGGGTGAGCGTGCTGTCTTCGGCCAATTGCCGCTCGACGATGTGCCAATCTCGCTTGCCGTTTGTGCCTCGGCGGCCATCCCACTCTTCTATCGTCCGGTGCGGATTGGTGATCGGGATTATATCGACGGCAGCATTCGTGGTACAGCGAGCCTCGATGTGGCGATCGAAAGCGGCGCTGAGCTAATTGTCTGTATCAACCCGCTCGTGCCCTTTGATAATCGCTCGCATCCGCCTGGTCGGGCGATCAGTGACGATGGGCTGCCGCAGATCGGCAATCAGGTGTTTCGCACCTTTGTCCACGCCGGTTTGCACTACCATATTAAGCAGGTTCGTCGGCGCCATCCGGAGGTCGATATCATTCTGATCGAGCCGAATCGCGACGATCGGGTGATGTTCGCCGACAATACTATGCGCTACCAGACCCGCTTAACCATCGCGCGCCATGGCTTTGAGACGGTCGCCTCCCACCTTAATGAGCACTATATATACTACCATGCGCTGCTGGAACGTCACGGCATCGCAATCAGTAATCAGCGGATCGAGCAAGATTTGCATAATCTTGATCGCGCCGGGCGTGACCCGCGTATCGTGCGTGCAGCCATGGCCACTGACGGTGCGATGCACACCGCGCCGGCCGGTCTGGCGCATACCCTCGCTGAACTGAATCGGCTGCTCAATCGGTTTGAGCAGCAAGGCGCGCTCGGAGCGATAGAACGGTAAAGCGGTAAAGCGCGAGTGTGCTGCGCTATGTCCTTCCCACCCTGCTCACGCCCCATGTGCTTCACCCAATGACCTCTGCAGGGTTCTTCACTAAACCGTCATCTACGCGGTATGAAAAGCTGGTATGCTGCCAGCGTTAGTTGTTGACCTATACAATGTAGAGTACAGCAGGTATATGCAGGCAAGATCCGGTTTTTGGTTCAGCGTAGTATTGGTGTTGCTGCTAGGTGTGAGTAACCTGGGCGTCCGTGCGCCGGTTGCTGCGCAAGCAGATCCTGCTCCGATCAGCAGTATGCCGGCTACACTCAATGCGACGGTGCCGCTCGGGGCAACCCAGGCGCTGACGCTTTCGCTGCGTAATAACGGCAGTGACGTTGTTAGCCCGCGCTTGTTTGAGGCCAATGCGCTCGCTCCTGCTCCGGCAACCCTCGATCAGGCGCCCGCTGACGCCAGTGTGCCGCTCCCGGCGCAACTCACCAAGGTCGATCCCCAACTGACCGCACGTACGCGCATCGCCAGCGAACCCACTGACTTTCTGGTTTTTCTCGCTGATCGCCCTGATCTGGCCGCCGCCTATTCGATCACCGATTGGACGGCACGCGGCCAGTTTGTTGTTGATACGCTGCGCGATCATGCTGAGCGTTCGCAAGCGCCGCTTCGAGCTGAGTTGGTGGCGCGTGGGCTGGACTTTACGCCGCTCTGGGCGGTAAATGCCATCCTCGTGCGCGGCGATGCCGCAACGGTTTCTGCGCTTGCCGCGCGCCCCGACGTAGCGCTTCTGCGCGCAAATCGGGTGGCTGCCGTCTTCACGCCGCTAGAACAAGATGTTACCAATTTGAGCGCTACGCTCCAACGATTTGATGATACCTGTCCGGCCAATGCGAACAATATTTGCTGGAATGTACGCGGCATCGGCGCCGACCGGGTCTGGAATGATTTTGGTGTACGTGGGGCGGGCATTACAGTGGGGAGTATCGATAGTGGTGTGCAATACACCCATCCTGCGCTACGTAATCAGTACCGTGGAATGATTGCGCCCGGCAACTATAATCACAATTACAACTGGTACGATGCAGTTGCCCGCGAAGATGCGCCCGTCGACGCCGGTTATCATGGTACACACACCATGGGCACGATTGTAGCGCGTGGAATTTCCTCGGCAATGCCGGCGGTTGGGGTTGCGCCTGATGTGCGCTGGATCACGGCGCGTGGCTGCGAAAGCGTACGTTGCGACGAGGTGGCTCTGATTCTCGCCGCCCAATGGATGCTTGCCCCAACCAATCTGAGCGGTCAGAACCCGCGCCCCGATTTACGACCGCATATTGTGAATAACTCCTGGTCGGCTGGGCAGGGCAACTATAACTGGTACGCCGGCTATGTGGCGGCATGGCGCGCCGCCGGAATGTTTCCAGTCTTTGCGGCCGGCAATACCGGCAATCTATCCGGTTGCAGCACAATCCAGTCGCCGGCGGATTATCGTGATGTGCTGGGCGTTGGATCAGCCGAGCGCGATGGGCAGCTTAGTTCGTTCAGCAGTATTGGGCCTACAGTTGATGGGCGGGCCAAGCCGGATCTGATCGCCCCTGGTTCAGGGGTGCTTTCTACGGTGCCGGATCAATACAATAATTATCTTGCGCTCCGCGGAACATCGATGGCAACACCGCATGTTGCCGGCGCTGTGGCCCTGCTCTGGTCGGCCAATCCGGCGCTGATCGGTAACTATGATGCGACGTATGATGCGCTCACCGCTAGTGCCGCGCCGGCCCTGCTCGACGAGCGTTTCTTTGGCCCTGAATATGCCGCCTGTGCGCCCACACCGCGCCCGAACAGCCTAGTCGGTTATGGCCAACTTGATGCTTATGCCGCTGTTGTGCGGGTCACCGTTGATGTGCCCTGGCTTGCGTTGGGCAGTGCGCAACTTGCCGCGATCCAACCGGCCGACAGTGGCGTAGTGACAGTCAATATTGATACGCGACGTGTGCCCGGCCCGGGCATCTATGCGGCGCGTGTGCTCGTGCATGGCCCTGATCTGACCCAGACGCCGCTGGCGATCCCGGTGACAATCACTGTTCCCAGTGATGCAAGCCATGCCGAGGTAAGCGGCGTGGTGACGCGGATCACCGACGGCGCGCCGCTTCAGGGCCAGGTGCAGGTGGAAGACGGCGCCACAGTGCGCACCGACCCTGCCGGGCGCTTTCAGTTAACCCTGGCGCCGGCGGTATTGCCTTACACGCTTAGCGCCAGCGCACCCGACTATGCAGCAGCGAGCATCAGCATTGCGCTCGAACCGGGTGTGCAGTTAACCCGCGACTTTGCGCTGGTGCGCGATATTCCGCGCCTCACGCTGGCTGAACAGCCGCCTAGCACGACGTTGGCATTCGGTGAGGATGCGCAGGTGCAACTGCTGATCGGCAACGAAGGGACGCGACCGCTCAACTATTCGCTGAACCTGCCGCCCGACCGCTTTGGCGTCTGGCGCAGTGATGCCCCGGATGGCCCGTCGACAACCTGGATCACGCCGCCGCCCAATGCAGTAACCCTTCCGCTATCTGATGACGGTGCAAGCACGGAGATCGAGCTTGGCTTCGGCTTCCCCTTCTTTAATAGTGTTCACGAAGAACTCTGGATCAGCGCGAATGGATTCGTCACCTTTAGTCCGCTCACGGTGACTGAGGCGCGCTTTGTTGAGGTCTGCCTGCCGCTGATCGAAACATCCGGCGCAGCGATTGTGCCGTTGCGCGTTGATCTTGACCCATCACAGGGCGGGCGGGTGAGTTACGCCCGACTCGCCGCGGGGTTCCTGGTTACCTGGGAGAATGTGCCGCTGTTTAGCGCGCCTGAACGACGCTTGAGTTTCCAGACCTTGTTGCAGCCTGATGGGCGCGTGCAGTTGAACTATGCGCAGGTACAGGCACTCCTCCCCGCCGACCGGGCCAGTTATGGCTTGCAGGGTGGGCGTTCGCTGCAACTGCTTGGTTGTGAACGTGATCTGGAGCTAATGAATGGCTTAACGATCGAACTGCGTCCGCAGCCGAGTGTGCCGATCTGGGCGGAACTGCCGGCAGCAACCGGTGAAGTGGCCCCCGGCGCAACAGTTGCGATTCCAGTGGATCTGGTTTGGGCGCCGGCGGCCACCGGCGGTTGGCCGGCCAGTGCCCGCATTATGCTCACCAGCAACGATCCTGAGCGACCAATAGCGCATCTGTATGTACGCCTGGAGACAGATGCAGCGCCCTATCGGAGCTTCTTATCCTGGATGGGCCATGGGCCGCCTTGATCGAGTGCAGAATGCAGAATGTAGAATGTGATGATCAATGAATCTGAGTGGCGTAATGCAGTGGTGTTGCTGCCGTTCCTGGCCGATCGGTCTGCGCCATTAACTCAGGCGTTCATCAGCCAGGCGACACTGTTGCGCCTGCCGGTGAATGCAACCATCTTTAGTACCGGCGATGCGTGTAGCGCCTTTGCGGTACTCGCTGCCGGCACGGTGCGCGTGTTTACAATCGGCGAGACAGGCCGTGAGATAACGCTCTACCGCTTTAGTCGCGGTGAGAGTTGTATCCTCACCGCCAGTTGCATCCTCAGCACGCAGGAATTTCCCGCGATCGCCGTTGTCGAAGCGCCGGCAGCGGCGTTCAGTGTCGGCAGCACAGTGTTCCAGAGCTGGATTGATACCTATAGACCCTGGCGAACCTATGTCTTCCAATTGCTTGCCCAACGGCTTAGTTCGGTGATGTCAGTGATTGATGAGGTGGCTTTCCGGCGGATGGATGTACGCATCGCTGAGTTTCTGCTGCGTCAATTCACCGTAGCAAACCCGGTACTGCACCTCACTCATCAGCAGATCGCGGCTGAACTTGGCACGTCACGGGAGGTGGTGAGCCGGATCCTAGCTGACTTCGCTGCTAGCGAACTGGTACACCTCGGGCGCGGCAGCCTTACCCTACGTAAGCGAGACGGCCTTGTGCAACGCACCATTGTGTGACATTGTCACGGATGGTTGCGCTTGCGCCTGCTATACTGGCTATATCAACTAGATGTAACCAACAGAGGAGGCCGACCATGCAAGCAAATATGGGAACGATTGATCGAGTGATTCGGGTGGCGGTAGCGTTCGTGGTCGGGTTATTGATTGTTACCGGACAACTAAGCGGTATCTGGGCGATCGTGCTCGGTGTGCTGGCCGCAGTGTTTGTGGCAACCAGTGCTGTAGGTTTTTGCCCATTGTACGCGCCGTTCCGTTTTCGCACGAAGCGGTAGGAAAACAGCATGCGGCACCCTGAGATACGTGCTGCGCGCTACTCAGGGTGCGAGGCGGCAGGCGGCAGGTTCCCGTTATCGGGAGGCCTGCCGTTCTTTTGCTGTCTTGGGCCTTGACGGCGGCGTCACTCCGGGTAGAATCGCTCCAGCGCTGGAGCGACGTGAATATAAGGAGTGACTATGGGTGCTAGTGTCGGATTTATTGGCCTGGGGATCATGGGGCAGGGGATGGCGGCGAACCTGCTGAAGGCTGGGTTTGACCTGACGGTCTGGAACCGAACGGCGAGCCGCGCCGATGCGTTGGTTGCGCAGGGCGCCAAACGCGCCGATAGCCCGGCTGCGCTAGCTGCCGCGTGCGAGGTGATCATCTCCTGTGTGAGCGATACCCCCGACGTACACGCGGTTCTCCTCGATGAAGCTGGCGTGATCCACGGCGTGCGCTCGGGCGCGCTCGTGATCGACATGAGCACGATCAGCCCGCAGGCGGCAAGTGAGATGGCCGCGCAACTCGCCGAACGCGGCGTACACTTTCTCGACGCGCCGGTAAGCGGCGGCAGCGAAGGCGCTGCGAAGGGCACGCTAAGCATTATGGTCGGCGGGGATGCTGCCCAGGTTGAGCGGGCGATGCCCTATTTTGATGCGCTGGGCAAGACAATCACGCATGTCGGGCCGAATGGAGCCGGCCAGACAGTGAAGCTGGTCAACCAGATTCTGGTGGTTGGTACGATGCTGGCGATGAGCGAGGCGCTGGTGTTTGCGCAGGCCAGTGGGGTTGATCTCGAAAAAACGCTGGCGGCCGTGAGCGGCGGCGCGGCGGGTAGCTGGACGCTGAGTAATCGTGGCCCGCAGGTGATCAACCGCGACTGGCGGCCCGGCTTCATGATCGACTTGCAGCAGAAGGATCTGCGGTTGGTGCTGGAGGCCGCCGATCAGGTGGGCGCGCCAATGCTGGCGACCAGCACCGTGTTCCACATGTATCGCACACTGCAAATGGCCGGCCTGGGCGCGGAAGGCAACCACGCATTGATCAAAGCGCTGGAGCGCATGAGCGGGATCGAAGTTGGTTCGGCTGGGGCTTGATGCGTAGGAGCGTCGGTGACGGAGGAAGGCGGGTTATAATGGTAGTTATTGCCTACGATCTGCCTACAGCGGCGAGCATACCAATTGCGCTGTCCGCTTGGCGTGGGGCAGCGCGTCGCACGCCCACAAGGGGCGCAGTGGATGGGCCCACTGCTATAAGTGTCCAGTTGAGGATTGCGAATTGTGAAGCGCTTCGACCGTTGCCCCCGTTGGCTGACCCTGGGGTTCTTGCTCGTCGGGATGTTTCTAATTGCCTTTTGGTTGCGGATCTGGGTTGCTGCCGGCGGCCTGCCGTATGTGGAACACATCGACGAGCCGGCTGTGCTGGAACGCGCCATTCGAATGGTGCGCGACGGCGATCCGAACCCGAACACGTTTCGGTATCCCTCGCTCTACTACTACTTGCTTGCCGCCACGACGCAACTCCATATTTGGTGGGGTATAGCAGCGGGTGTGTACCAATCGGCTGAAGATATCCCCTTCAAGCACTATGGGATTACAAGTACGCCGCTGCTGTACATCTGGGGCCGCACGCTGACCGCGCTGCTCGGCGCGGCTACCGTGCCGGCGCTCTTCATCTTGGGCCGGCGCATGTTTGATCGGCGCGTTGGTTTGCTCGCTGCGGCGCTGCTGACGATTACGGTTTACCACCTACGGCATAGCCGGTTTATTACGGTTGATGTGCCGACCGGCCTATGGGTGGTCATCGCGCTGATCGGCGCCTGGCAGATCGCAGCCGATGGGCGTTGGCGCGGGTATCTGCTGGCCGGAATCGGCGCGGGCCTGGCGGCGGGAACAAAGTACAATGCCGGCGCAGTTGTGCTGGCAATCGGGCTGGCGCATTTCATTCACTGGCGCTTCGGCGGGTTCCGCCTGCCGCTGTGGCGCTTGTTGGCTGCGGCCGGAACCAGCTTGCTGACCTTTCTGATCACCACGCCGTTTGCCATTTTCGATAACGAATTCTTCATTGCCGAGTTACGCTTTAATGCCTGGCACTACTCGCTGGGCGAACACGGCGATTTTATCGGCGCCTGGCCGGTGGCCGAGTATGCCAGCTTCTTTTGGGATGAGAGCATCTACCCGGTCGGTGTTATCTTCCTGCTCGTCGGCTTGCCATTGCTCATACGGCGCTTCCCGGCTCAGGTGGCCATACTCGCCGCAGCAATTATTCCGACGCTACTCTTGTTGCTGCAATATACGGTTCACTTCACGCGGAATGTGCTACCGATTTTGCCGCTGGTAATTTTACTTGTTGCCGCAGGCGCCGTGGCGATCGCCGACCTGATCAGCCGCCGTTTCGCGCCTCGCGCCGCACCGGTTGTACTTGGCCTGTGTGCGGCTGTGCTGCTCGTACCTAACCTGGTTACCACCTACAATCACCTCGACTATTGGGGCCGCACGCATAGCATGGTTCGTGCCGCCGAGGAGTTGCGCAACCTGCCCAAAGGGATGCGGATCGCCGCTGAGTTGCCGTCTAACCTCTTTCCTGAAGAGGTGATGATCTTTCCTGTACGGCGGATTACCGACTATTCGCTGGAATGGTATCGTGCCAATGGTTTTCGTTATCTGGCGGCTAACGATGATCTACGTAGCGACGAAGATCGGGCGACCTATGCGCAGTTGCACGCCGCCGCCGATGTGCTGGTCGCCTATCCGCCGCGGCGGGCGGGCGCATATCCCGGCCCGAGCGGCGCAATTCTCGATTTGGGTGTTGATCCCGCCTGGCTGCAATTTACACCCCGGCCGATGCAGTTTGGCGATCAGTTTGCATTGTTAGGCTACGAAATTCGCCCCGGCGATTTGCGCGGGCAGATCGATCCGCTCGAAGGCGCGGCGATCACAACCTTTGCCCCCGGCGCTCCAGCCCAGATCAACCTCTACTGGCGCGTGCTCAAGGCAACCGGCATCGATTATGTGCTCTTCGTGCATGTTGTGGATGCGGCCGGCAATCGGGTCGCCCAACGCGATCTGCCGTTACGGGTTGACGAATATCCAAGTTCGCGTTGGCAGACGGCGGAACTGGTGATCGACCGGGCCGATCTACCGCTGCCTGCGCTGCCACCGGGCACATATCAGGTGCTGATCGGCCTCTACGACCCCGCTGACGGAGCGCGTTTGCCCAGCCCCGACACGCCGCTGCTCACGCTGATCGTGGAGTGATGGCCTTGCGTCTGCTGCCGTACGCTCCAATCCGGCCTCAGCGTACCAGCGGGATGATCAGCGTAAACGTCGATCCCTCCCCAGGCCTGCTTTCGACATAAATATCGCCGCCCATCATGCGGGCAAACGAACGGCTGATCGCAAGCCCTAAACCGGTGCCGCCGTACTGCCGGGTGGTTGAGCTATCGGCCTGCGCAAACGGTTGGAAGAGCCGATCCATCTGCTCGGGAGTCATGCCGATCCCGGTGTCGCGTACAGTGAACATGAGGCAGGGGGCAGGGGTCAGGGTGCTGATAAGTTCATCTTGGGTTCTACCGCCTGCCTCGTGCTGCCGGATGTGCAGCGTAATCGTGCCGTGCGCGGTGAATTTTGCTGCGTTCGAGAGCAGATTAAGCAAAATTTGCTGGAGCCGAGTTGGATCGGTTGTGAAGGCTGGAATTGCGCGATCGATCTGTAACTCCACGG
>JBBRUG010000068.1:0-20602 GCA_038247995.1 Chloroflexales bacterium
AACGAACTGACGACTGTTAGACTGCTAAACTGATCCAGGAGAAGAGCATGAGTGACCCTAAGCCCGATACAACGACGCGCACAGGCGTGCGTCAGGTGGAGTACGTGCGTGGCCTCGATGCAGGTGCGCCAACCGGGCCGATCGAGCAGCGTTGGGATAAACATCGCTTTGAGATGAAACTGGTGAACCCGGCCAATCGACGGCGTTATTCGGTGATTGTGGTTGGCTCCGGCCTCGCCGGTGGCGCTGCTGCGGCTACCCTCGGCGAGCAGGGCTATAACGTCAAGTGTTTTTGCTACCAGGATAGCCCGCGCCGCGCTCACTCGATCGCCGCGCAGGGCGGGATCAATGCTGCGAAGAACTATCGCAACGACGGCGACAGCGTCTTCCGGCTTTTCTATGATACGGTTAAGGGCGGCGACTTCCGCGCCCGCGAAAGCAATGTGTATCGCCTTGCGCAGGTGTCGCTCAACATTATCGATCAGTGCGTCGCGCAGGGCGTGCCCTTCGCCCGTGAGTATGGCGGTTACCTCGATAATCGCTCGTTCGGCGGCGCTCAGGTGAGCCGCACCTTCTATGCTCGCGGCCAGACGGGCCAGCAGTTGCTGCTCGGCGCCTACCAGGCGCTTGCCCGCCAGATCGCTGCCGGCAGCGTCAAAATGCTCCCGCGCAATGAGATGCTCGACGTAGTCGTTATCAATGGGCGTGCACGCGGCATCATCACGCGCGATATGGTCACCGGCAAAATCGAGCGCCACGTCGCCGATGCGGTTGTGCTGGCCACCGGCGGTTATGGCAATGTGTTCTACCTGAGCACCAACGCCAAGGGTTGTAATACTACGGCGATCTGGCGCGCTCACCGCCGCGGCGCGTACTTCGGCAACCCCTGTTTCACGCAGATTCACCCGACCTGTATTCCCGTCACTGGCGACCACCAGAGCAAGCTCACCCTGATGAGCGAGTCGCTGCGCAACGACGGCCGGATCTGGGTGCCCAAGAATACCGGTGATACCCGCCGCCCGGAGGACATTCCCGAGCGCGAGCGCGACTATTATCTCGAAGAGCGCTATCCCAGTTTCGGCAATCTTGTGCCGCGTGACGTAGCCTCGCGCAATGCTAAGCAAGTCTGCGATGGTGGGCGCGGCGTCGGCCCCGGTGGCCTCGGGGTGTATCTCGACTTTGCGGACTCGATCAATCGCCTGGGTAAAGACAAGATCGTCGAGCGTTACGGCAACCTATTCGATATGTATGCCCAGATCACCGGCGAAAATCCATACACCTCGCCGATGCGGATCTACCCGGCTATCCACTACACAATGGGCGGTCTCTGGGTCGATTACAATCTTCAGTCCACTATCCCGGGTCTGTTTGTGGCCGGCGAGGCCAACTTCTCCGACCACGGCGCGAACCGTCTTGGTGCATCGGCACTGATGCAGGGCCTCGCCGATGGCTACTTCGTGTTGCCCTACACGATCGCGAACTTCTTGGCCCAAACCAAGTCCGACAATCTGAGCACCGATCTACCCGAGTTTGCCGCCGCTGAGGAAGCGATCCACGGGCGCGTCAAGCAGTTGCTCAGCATCAACGGCAGGCGTACCGTCGACTCCTTCCACCGCGAATTGGGTAAAATTATGTGGGACGAGTGTGGCATGGGCCGCAACGAAGCCGGATTGCGTCGGGCGCTCCAGCGCATCCCTGAACTGCGCGAGGAGTTCTGGCAGAATGTGAACGTGCCCGGTTCGGGTGATGAAATGAACCAGAGCCTGGAGAAAGCCGGTCGCGTTGCCGACTTCTTCGAACTTGGCGAGTTGATGTGCATCGACGCGCTCCAGCGTACCGAGAGCTGTGGCGGCCACTTCCGCGAAGAAAGCCAGACCGCAGAGGGCGAGGCACTACGCGACGATGAGAACTTCTCGTTTGTCTCGGCCTGGGGCTACACCGGCGATACCGCTAAACCCGAACTGCATAAAGAGCCGCTTGCGTTTGAGTATGTCAAGCCGAGCCAGCGCAGCTACAAGTAAAGAATACGTCACGTCGGTCGTGACGGGAGATGGAAAATGAAACTGACCCTCAAAGTCTGGCGCCAGAAGAGCGGTAAGACGCCAGGCGAATTTAAAACCTACGACGCCCCCCATGTTAGTCCGGATATGTCGTTTCTGGAGATGTTGGACATAGTAAATGAGGATCTGATCCTCAAGAATGAAGAGCCGATCGCCTTCGACCACGACTGTCGTGAGGGGATCTGCGGCATGTGCTCGCTGATGATTGACGGCGTGGCCCACGGGCCAAAGCAGGCGATCACTACCTGCCAGTTGCACATGCGTACGTTTAAGGAAGGCGACATGATCACGATCGAGCCATGGCGCGCCGGCGCCTTCCCGATTATCAAGGATCTGGTCGTCGACCGTACATCGTTCGACCGAATCATCCAGTCGGGTGGTTATATTAGCGCCTCTACCGGTTCGTCCCCCGACGGCAACACCATTCAGGTGCCCAAGCCCGACGCCGACAAGTCGATGGACGC
Source organism: Chloroflexales bacterium (assembly GCA_038247995.1). Lineage (GTDB taxonomy): Bacteria > Chloroflexota > Chloroflexia > Chloroflexales > Chloroflexaceae > JBBRUG01. Next base: position 2,525 of record JBBRUG010000068.1, read on the forward strand.
GGCGGCCTGCATCGGTTGCGGCGCCTGTGTGGCTGCCTGCCCGAACGCCTCGGCGATGCTCTTCACCGGCGCAAAAGTTGCCCACCTCGGCTTCCTGCCCCAGGGCCAGTCCGAGCGTTACCAGCGCGCAGTGAACATGGTTACGCAGATGGACGTGGAGGGTTTCGGCGGCTGCACCAACATCGGCGAGTGTTCAGCCGTCTGTCCTAAAGAGATTAGCCTGGATGTAATCGCCCGGCTGAACCGCGACCTGATCGGCGCCTCGTTCCGCAACATCGAGCCGAATGTGCGCCTGGATCCGACAGCGAAAGCCAGTTAAACCGCAGATCAGGCTGGGTGTACACTTTGCGCGACCAGCCTGATCAAACCCCATGTTCTTCCAAGACCCGCACCGTCTCCTCTGCTACCTTTTGATACGAAAAGTGCGCCGCCTGGGCAAATCCACGCGCCCGCAGGTCGGCGCGTAAGTTGCTATCACCGAGCAAGCGACTGATGGCGGCTGCCCAGCCCACGACGTCGTCGGGGGCGACGCGCAGTGCTGCTGTGCCCACTACTTCGGGTAGGCTGCTTGCGTCACTCACCACCACCGGCGCTCCACAGGCCATTGCTTCCAGAGGCGGTAAACCAAAGCCCTCATAGCGCGAAGGAAAGGCGAACACCGTACAGGCACGGTAGAGCAACGGTCCATCGGCTGTCGGTACATCGATCCGGCGCAATGTTGGACCGAGCTCCAGATCGGCACTCAATGCATCTAGATCAGGAAAGAGCCGCCGATCATTGCCGAGCGCCCGCCCAGCGATTGCCAGTGTCGCATTGGCACTGCGCGAACGCAGCAGCGCAAAGGCGCGTAGCAGTGTCGGCACATTTTTGCGTGCGTCGAGCCCGCCGACATAGTAGACGAACGGCTCGTGCAGGCCATAGCGCTGCGCCACTTCAGCACGGGCCTCCGTCGCATCGTCGGGACGGTACTGATCGCCGGCGGCCAGTAGGATCGGTGTGATGCGCTCGGCAGGGAGATCTAGTTGGGCCACAATGTCGGCACGACTACGGGCTGAAAAGGTGAGTACGTGGGCACTGCCGTGTACAGCCCGACTCACCAGGCGCAAATAGGCGCGCACATGGAGCTTACCGCGATATTCCGGCAGCAGCAGCGGAATAATATCGCCCACAGTTGTTACCACCGGCACCGGAGCACGCAGTGGCGGTGCAAAGTAGGGCACGAAAATCACATTGGGTCGGGCGCGCCGGGTCAGGCGCTGCGCCGCTTGAGGCAGGGCAACTTGCTCGAAGTAGAGCTTGGCCAGGTTCGCATTGATCCGATCAAACGGCGTACGCAGATCGAGGGCTTCAACGCCCGCCGGCAATGCTGGCCCAGGCCCATCGATCGCCGGACGCAGCAGCACATAACGATGCTGCGGCGCAACGTGCGGCAACCAACGCAACAGGCCATGCAGGTATTGACCGCTCCCCACATTGGGCTGGCTCCAAAAGCTCCCGCTTATGAGCACCTGCACAACCACGCTCCCGCCCACGGCTTGCGGCCGATAGCACTACTTGATAGCTTAAATCTTCACGCTTCCTCCTATAGTAGCACCAGTTGGTTCCGGCGCGGTAACAGACGCAATATCCTGATTTAAAAGCCCTTTGCCGCCGAACATCCGGCTTATGGGGTGCGCTGGATTCTCGATCAACAACTGGAATGCCCTACTCGTTGCGCACTAACTCGTAAAGCATGATGCCGGTGGCCACAGCGAGATTCAGCGAGTCGCTGCGGCCATACATTGGAATACGCACGATAAGATCGCATTGCTCGGCTAGTTCCATGCTGAGCCCCTGGCGTTCGCTGCCCATCAGCAGCACTAGCGGTGTAGGATAGGCGCCGGATCGATAATCGCGCGGCGCCCTATCGGATGTGCCCACAAAGACTGCACCCTGCGTTGCCTTCCAGGCAAGCAGTTCGACCGCTGTGGTGCGTACCAGTTGCCGACTGAATGTCGCCCCCATCGCTGCCCGCAGAGCCTCAGGATCGTACGGGTCGGCGGTGTGGCCCACCAACATGACGCCGTCGGCCCCCACAGCATCGGCAGTGCGCAGGATTGTGCCGAGATTGCCTGGATCGGCGATTGCATCCAGGGCGATCCAGCCCGGCCCGCGTTCAAGCGTGACAGCCTCTAACGCCTGCCAGCGTTGACGGATCACGGCAGCGAGACCCTGCGGCCCCTCTTTTTGCGCCAGCGTGGCAAACACCGCCGCCGACACCTCAATCAGGCCTGTGCCGGCCTGAACTGCCTCGGCGACCAACGCGTCGGCAAAGGCGCTGCGCAGCAATTCCGGGGCGACGATCAGCGTTTCCACTGCTGCGCCAAGCTGAAGCGCCTCACCGACCAGGCGAATACCTTCCACCAGTGCCAGGCCGGTAGCATCACGTTCTTTGCGTTGGCGCAGCGCGCGGATCGCCTTGATGCTCGGATTAGCCGTGCTCGTGATCATCGGGCGGCCAACGGGACAAACGAGCGCGGCGCCGGGCCGATATATTCTGCCTCAGGGCGAACCAACCTGCTCACAGCCAATTGTTCGCGGATATGGGCCACCCAACCCGGCAGGCGGGCAAGGGCAAAGGCCGGCGTGAAGCAGTCGAGCGGAAGTCCGAGTTGATCGAGGAGCGGCGCGCTATAAAATTCCACATTTGGGTAGAGCGTGCGGGCCTGGAAGTGCGGATGGTTCAGCACATATGCAGCTACCGCTTCGGCGACGGCGTGGCCCTGCGCGGTGCTATCGGGGCGCTCCGCAAGCGCTGCCGAATGTCGGCGCAACAGATTCACGCGTGGATCTGAGGTGCGATAGATGCGATGTCCAACGCCCATCAGGCGCTCCTTGCGCGCCAAGAGCGCTTCAACTTCGGCCGGTGCGCGTTCGGGATCGCCAATCGCCAGAAAGGTGCGCATGGCCATTTCGTTCGCCCCGCCGTGCGCCACCCCTTTGAGCGCCGCTAACGCTGCATCGATTGCAGCATACAGATCATTTTGGGCGCTGGCGACAATGCGGGCTACAAAGGTAGAAACATTCAAGCCGTGTTCGGCCAGCAGCACCATATAGGTGTTCAGCGCCGCCGTTTCGCATGAGCCGGGTTTTGTGCCGTGGAAGGCGTAGAGGACTGCCTCGGCGTGGCTCAGGTCCGATGGTGGATCGACCGGCTCTTGCCCATTACGCAGCCGAGCCCAGGCCGCCAGTAGCAACGGTGCTTTCGCTGTTAGGCGCAAACCGTCAGCCAGAAGCGTTTCGGCGCGCATAATTCCCGGTGTGTGGATGCCGGTCAGTAAGCTTACTGCGGCGCGTAGCGCGTCCAATGCGTGCCCCTGTTTCGGCAGCGCATAGACCAGTTCAAGCTCGGCTGCACTGAGATGGCGTTCGGCGGTAAGGGCGCCTTGCAGCTCCGCGAGTTGCCCCGCCGTGGGAAGTTCGCCATACCAGAGCAGATGGAGCACCTCTTCCCAAAGCGCGCCCTCAGCCAGTTCCTGCACACTATACCCACAATAGCTTAGCCGCCCGGCCAACCCATCGATCTGACCGAGTTGCGTCTGTGCGACCACCGTTCCATCGAGCCCCAGGCTTACTATGGCACTCATTATCGGCTCCTTTCCGCCAGCCGTATTGTTCACAGCAGCAGCATAGCACGCCCCCCCGGCAATTGTCAATATATGTCGATTTGTATCGACATATATTGACGGGGCGGGCGGGAACAGGTATACTGCATCCAGTTGGCTGTATGGCAGGCAGGAGGGTTATGGTCGAGCTCGACGGTGAAGAATATTTGAATGTCGCCGAGGCGACGGCACTGCTCGGCGTTAAGCCGGCGACGCTGTATACGTATGTCAGCCGGGGCGTACTACGGAGTTATCGGCAGGCGGTTGGGCGCCAGCGCCTCTACCGGCGCGCCGATGTTGCGGCGTTGCTGGCGCTGCGCACCGATGCAGTGGAAGCAGCGCCGCAAGCTGTATATGAAGAGCGGGTAGCCTATACCCCCAAGGGCGCCGACGATGATCGTACGCTCCGCAATGTCGATCTGCCCAATGTTGAAACCTGGGCAGGTGATCACTAATTGCCTTTTACATTGGCATTACGCCCGTCCATACACCGGGATCGCGGCACCGCTGATGATCCGGGCCTCCGGCCCAACCAGAAAGCGGATTACGGCGGCGATCTCGGCCGGCGTGACCCAACGCTCGTGATCGGCCTTGGGCATGCTTTTCCGGTTCGCTGGGGTGTCGATGACACTTGGTAAAATGGCATTGACGGTAATGAACTCGTCGCGGAGTTCGGCGGCCAGCGCTTCGGTAAGTTGAAGGATCGCCCGCTTGGACGCCGCATAAGCTGCGACGTTCTTTCCTGAATCGGTCGCGGTTCGTGAGCTGATATTTACAATTGAGCCACCACCACGGGCAATCATGTGAGGGATCGCGGCGGCGCAACTGACTACACTTGTCTTCAGGTTGAGCGCCAATTGTTCTTCCCAGATCGCCCAGCCCGCCTTGTGAACCGGCTTGCCGCCGCCAAAGCCGCCCGCAATGTTGATTAGAATATCGATTCCGCCTTGGTCGGCGGCAATCTGGTTGACATAGTCCTGCACTGCTGCTTCGTCGGTCAGGTCGACTTCGGCACCGCTCAAGGGCGCATCCGCCGGCAAGTTTAGTTTCTCGCGCAAGCTCTTTAGTTCATCCTGGTCGCGCATCGGCACTGCTACCGTTGCGCCGGCGGCGAGCAGTTCTGCGACAACCGCGCTGCCTAGCCCGCCGGTGCCGCCGGTGATGATCGCGATTTTGTTCTTTAAGCTCATACAGCCCTCTTTCTGGTAGTTGAATGAAGGACGAAAGCCCAACGACCACTGCCGGTCGTCGCCAATGTGTCACTTTTGTCTTGCGCCGTTTGTTCTTTGAGCTATAGCTATGGGCAGCACGATTGAGCCTAGACAGGGACGACGCGAGCGGAGTGAGCCACCCAATTCAGTGCTTCAGTGGCTCAATCGTGCTGCTCAGTGCTCTAACTCGCCGGATTTAGCGTCAGCACCTCCGCAGTGTGCCGTTCGACAGCCGCTCGGCTCCAGAGCAGGGGTTGATAACCTCCCGCACGCCAGGCGGCTGCCTGATCGGCGTAGTGGCGGCTCGCGGGATGGCCGCTTTGTCCGTTTGGTAGAATCACTCGCGCCGCGTCCCAGTCGCTCAGGTCGAAGATTTGACGCCAGGATGAGGAGGTGTATACCGGGCCGGCGGCGGTATCACGCGGGGTGCTGTGCATGGCCACCGTGTCCAGATCGCCGCCTGTTGGCCATGGTCCGCGGTTGAAGATCGGCGCCAGCGCGGCAACACTGCCCAGTGGGTGCCGCAAGGTCAAGCTATGGATGCGGCCATACGTCCAGCGCTGTGGATTATCGCCCAGGGCGCGGAGTTCGCTCACGGTGCGGCGCAGGCTTTCTTGCAACACATTCTCCCAGGTGCGCCCCCCCAGCCACGGATCGGCATGGGTACGCGGTACCGCAGCACAACGCGCTAGAATGTCCGGTATTGTGCGATCGAGGAAGTGGCTGAGCGGCAGGCCGCCAAAGGCGCCTAGCCCTACTTGCGCCTGACGCAGCGCTTCCAGTTCTTGGAAGACAACCCGCTCCAGATGGTAACGCAAGGCCGAATAGATCGTTCCGCCCACACACTCCGCTGTAAGTTCGCCGTTCCACGCGGCGAGGAGGTCACGAGTCTGGACTTCCAGTGGGTTGTCGGTGGGCACGCCCTCAATCAGGTTTGCAAGTGCTATGCCAGGAATGGAATGATAATCGTGCTGGATGCGGGCAAAGCTACGCGGATCGTGGCGCACGACAGTGTCGAGTAAATGGCTGATTCGCGCGGCTCGATAGGGGTTGAGCCAATCGCCGCAGATGTGGCTGTGGACGAGGTCGCCATTGGCCACGATCCGATTATTCGCCGTTACGGCTTTGCCTGTGGCTGGATTGAGTTGGGCCGGTAGTTCAGCGTTGGGCACGAATCCAGCCCATTCGTAGGCGCCGTCCCAACCCTGTACCGGCAATTGTCCGTCGTGGTTGGGGCGAACGGGCAACCAGCCGCCCAGTGCATAACCGAAGTTGCCCTCGACATCGGCGTAGACGAAGTTTTGCGGCGGCACGTTCCAGTCGCCCAACGCCGCGCGGAATTCATCCCAATTGTCGGCGCGGTTCAGGCTCAGCACGGCCTGGGTCAGGTTCGGCGCTGGGTCGAGCGCCGTCCAGCGCAACGCCAAGGCTTCATTGGGGGCTGCCGGCTTGCCGTTCAGGTGTTGTGCGCTGAAGAGACTTTCCGGTGGCCCACTGATCGCATCAATAATTGGGCCGTGGTGGGTGATCCGCACCTCAACGATTGTTGGTTCGGCCTGGCCTTTGACCTGAATTGCTTCGCGTACCAGTTCAGCCGCGCGCCACTCGCCCTGCCACTGGTAACGCAAGGGGTCTTCTGGATGAAAGCGCTCGATATACAGATCCTGGTTGTCGGTGCAGGCGTTCGTAACGCCCCAGGCGATCCGGCGGTTATGCCCGATTACGACGCCGCATGTACCGGGTAGCGTCACCCCGGCGGAGTGGTAATCGCCGCCTTCCAGGTGCGCCTGGTACCACAAGCCGGGCATCCCCAGGCCAAGATGCGGGTCGTTGGCAAGCAGCGGTTTGCCGGTGGTACTGCGCTCCGGCCCCACAACCCAGGCGTTCGATCCCTGCGGCGTCTCTGTTTCGCCGGTGAACGGCGTGGCAGCATTGGCCAGGTTCAGTGCCGCCGCGCCTATATCGGTAGTGTAGTAAGTTGCGGGCGGCACGGCGATCGGCCCATCTTCGGGGTAGCGCGGGGCGATCTCGGTTGCTCGTTCGGCGCCAAGAGTTGCTACGAGTTGGGCATTGAGCAGTTCGGTCATCCAGTTTGCCGACAGATTGAGCGCCATAATCTTCGGCCAGACGAGTAGGTCGCTCACTTCCCACAGCGCGGGTGTAAAGCCAAGAATGCTAAATTCCAGCGGCAGGCGAGCCTCGTTGGCGCTGATCCACGCATTGATGCCGCGTGCATACGCGCTTAAAATTGTGTGCGAGTGCTCGTCGAGGAGGCTCTCCTCCTGGCGGGCGACCCGACTGAAGCCCAATGTGCGAATAAACTGGTCGGAACTAAGTGCAACCGGGCCGAAGATCGCTGCGAGTTGCCCATGGCCGGTGCGGCGGTTCAATTCCAACTGCCAGAGCCGATCCTGGGCGTGTACGTAGCCAAGCGCCGCGAATAGATCTTCATTTGCTGCCGCGTAAATATGCGGCACACCCCAGCGATCGCGGCGTACTTCAACCGCAGCTTTGAGCCCAGGTAAGGCGATCCTGCCGCTTGTGCGTGGTAATGGTCGCCGTAATGCGGCAACCAGCCCGACGCCGGCAACTGCGGCGGCGGCGCCAAGCGTTAAGCCAAGAGCCCGGCTGATCTTCGACAGATCGTACATGCAGCGCCTCTTTCAATTGATTGATTGTCGGTTCCTCTGCGGCATAATTGTGAATGCTTGCTCAGCGGATGTCAATCACGCAGCGCGTTAGTTGACACCGGATCGGGGATGGGGTACAGTCGCTATATCAGGAGTCAGGATTCAGGAGTCAGGATTCAGGAGCCGGTGCGCAGCGTCAGCATGCAATAAAGTTGACGTATTGATCCGTAGGGCACATGGGATGGAAATGTATGCGGCCATGTGCCGGCCAAATCCATGCGCCAACACTATGATCACTCAGCACGTAGCAGGCATTTATGTTCGTTCGCGATCTTCCGGCTCATATGCATGCCGACCTCGATCAGGTTGAGCAGATCGTTCAGGAGCGTACCCGGACGCGGGCCGCTGTAATTAGCATTGCCGGGGCGTATTTGCCGCAGCCGGGCGATCCGAAGCTGCGCGCCACCCTGGTGCTGCTTGCCGCCGACCTTGGTGCGTATCGCAGCGATCGGGTACTGCACGCTGCTGCGGCCGTGGAGTTGATCTATGCCGCGACTCGTACGCACAATGGGATGATCGATGAGGCGGCGCGGCGGCGCGGCGGCGATCGCGACGAACCCTGGAACCACGGGGTGGCGCTGATGGTCGGCGATTACCTCTTCGCGCTGGCCGCCGGTGAAATGGCGCTCAGCCCCGACCCGCGTGTGATCGGTTACTATTCCCAGGCTGTCTTGGCCGTCAGTGAGGCCGAATTGATGCCGGTGACGGCGTTGCGTCCACTTGCGCAAGCACGTGAACAGTATGCGCTTCGTGTCGGGGGTACGGCTGCTCTCGTTGCTGCGGCCTGTCGGGCGGGCGCGGCGTGCGGCGGTTTGAGCGAGCCGCAAATCGATGCGCTCGGCACGTATGGCTACGCGCTGGGTACGGCGCTTCAGGTGGCCGCTGAGATCCGCGATTTCGATGGTGGAAATGGCGTGGCGCCGCCGGCGAACAGTTTGCGGCGCGGCGGCATTACGCTGCCCCTGATCTGCGCCGCCGACCAGGGCGACGGCGACCGGCTTGAGGCTGCGCTCGGCAGTGCCGACTTCGCTGAAATACGCTGGGCCGCCGATGAAGTTCGCCGCTACGGTCTGGCTCCCGCTCGCGCTGAACTCGCTGATCAGATTGCGCACGCGCGCGCCGTGCTGGCCGATCTTCCCTCCGGCGCAGCGCGCACGCGCCTTGAGGATGTTGCAACTGCGTTTGGATAAGGTTATGCAGCCCCTTCACATCGTCTCGCCAATCTGGCCATCGTACGAACTGAGCGCCGCCCTTGGGGCAACGGTATTACTGAAGATGGACGCGCTTCAGCCGGCAACGTCGTTCAAAATTCGCGGTATGGGCCGGCTCTGTCAGGAGCGCGCCGCCGCTGGAGCACGGCGGTTGGTCTGCGCATCGGGTGGGAATGCCGGACTGGCCACTGCTTATGCCGGGCGGCAACTGAACCTGCCGACAACGATTGTTGTGCCGCAGCGTACCGGCCTCCATACCCGCACAATGATCCGTCGCGAGGGCGCTGAACTGATCGAACACGGCGACGCATGGGACGAAGCCCACGCCTTCGCGCAGACGCTCCTCGATGCGGAGTCGGCCTACATTCATCCCTTCGACGATCCGCTGGTCTGGGCCGGAAATGCGACAATTGTAGAAGAATTGGCTGCGCAGGATGTGCGCCCCGGTGCGCTGGTCGTTTCGGTTGGCGGTGGCGGGTTGCTCTGCGGTGTTGTCGAGGGCTTGATCGCCCAGGGTTGGCACGATGTGCCGGTATTGGCCGTCGAAACCGAGGGTGCCGCCTCGTATGCTGCCGCACTTGCAGCCGGCGCTCCGGTGCGCCTGGAGACGATCCGCTCGATCGCAGTCACCCTCAGTGCGCGTCAGGTCGCCTTGCGCGCTGTCGAGTTGGCCCAAAGCCATCCAATCATGTCCTGGCTCGTGAGCGACCGTGCTGCCGTCGATGCCTGCCTCCAATTCGCCGATGCGCAACGCATCCTGGTCGAGCCGGCCTGCGGCGCGGCTCTGGCTGCTATAGCTCAGCGCGCTACGCCGCTCGCCGGGCGCGCTCCGGTTGTGGTTGTGGTGTGTGGCGGGGCGGGAGTAAATCTGGAACTGCTCAACCATTGGGACGCGCAACTGTAATGCCTGATTACACCCAACTCAATCATTACGTCCCGCCGGTAGCCGAGGGCATCAGTGATGCTTGGAAGCGCGCGATGGCCCGCCTCGGCGACTATACGGCGATCGTTGTGCGGGCCTTAAATGTGCGCCCAACAACTGTAGTGCTCGCCGCGCAGACTGAGGCGCATCTGTTGGTGCGCATTACTACGCAGCACGAACATCTGATCCTGCGCTTCGCGCCGGAGGACGATCTGGCTGCCTATACCTATTTTTGCCGCGCTCTGAGCGGCCAGGCGATCCCGTGTACGCAGATTATCCAGCGCGATCTGACGAAGGCGCTGGTGCCTTTTGCTTATACCCTGGAGCGCCACGTCCCCGGTGTCGCTGTCTCCACGCTCACGGCAGATCATCTCTTACGCGGGGCTGCGCGGCAGGCCGGTCGTGCCCTGCGCCGCGCGCATCGGATCACTGTGCCCGGTGTCGGCCGTCCGACGCCTGGTGGGCGCTGGCCCAGCGTACATTGGCCGACCGCGTTACGTCAGCTTGGGCGTCAGCTTGCCCCACCGCCTACCGATAGCCTGGTGTTCAGCGTTGAAGCGCGAGCTGCTGTCGCACGGTTACTCAACGATCCGCGGCTGGCCTGTCCGCGCCCGGGGTTAATTCACGGGGCATTTGGCCCGCAGGCTGTGCGTTGCACGGCTGCCGATCATGTCCACCTGGAGGCGATTGTCGAGCCGGGAATGACCGTTGGCGGCGATGGACTGTATGATCTCGCCTGTGGATTACGCTCGGCCTTCCCACTGGTCTGGCGCGAGGGTCTCCTCGAAGGTTATTGCACCGCTGGGCCCCTGAGCGCCGAGGAAACCGAACGCTTACCCCTGCTCAGGCTCCTGGCCGCTTACTGGGGCGCCTGTCGCGCCTATATGCGGGCTGAACCACATGCGGCCGACCACGAAGAAGCGTTACGCTTGCTTGATGAACTCGCTCCGGGTTATGCCCTCCAGGCCGTTGAACCGGCCGACACCAAACCTGAATCGGCTGAGGTGCAAACGCCGGTGAGTTAGTCGAATCTTGCGTATCGCATATCCGGGCCTCGGCTGTGGAATACGCAACAACCAATAGGTACTTATGCAACCTCCTGAAATACTCATCTACCCGACGCTCGATGATCTCCAGGTCGCTGCGGCGGAGCGGATCGTAACTCTGGCGAACGCCGCTGTAGCGGAACGTACGCGCTTCCTTACCGCGATCTCCGGTGGCTCAGCGCCGCCCGGTGTGTTTCGCCAACTGACCTCGGAACTATTTCGCGATCAGGTGTCGTGGTCGGCATGGAGCGTCGTCCTGGCCGACGAGCGTTATGTGCCTTTTATCAGCGACGATAGCAACTACCTCCTGGCCCGTACAAGCCTGCTCGATCACGTGCCGATCCCATCGGATCAGGTGTACCCCATGGCGACATACTACCCCGATCCCGCTGTTGCTGCCGCGCTCTACGATCGGTTACTGGTCAACTTGTTGGCGCTCCATGCCGGCCAGATCGATCTGGCGTTGCTTGGCATGGGCCCTGACGGCCACACAGCCTCGCTTTTCCCTGGCCACCCGGCGCTCACGGCTTCACCCGACGCCTTGGCGCTGGTTGTCGATCAGGCGCCCAAACCGCCGCCGTTGCGGATCACGCTCACGGCCAAAGCGCTCAATACCGCCCGCAATGTCATCTTCCTCGTGGCCGGGGCCGATAAAGCGCCCCGCGTGCGCGCCGCCCTACGCGAAAACCCTGACCCGCAGCAACTCCCCGCCTGTCTGATCCAGCCCACTAACGGCTCAGTCACCTGGATGCTCGACGCCGCCGCAGCCAGCCACCTGTAATGGCGACCCGCGTGGGCGCCCGTGCCACGTAGGCGCCCGTACGGCGCCCAGCCCGCCGCTCAGGTCAGTGCCGTCAGTAGTTCAGGCCCTTGCTCAGTGTTCTAATCTGGAAACAATTCGTCCATCTCATCCTGGGCCGAAGCCGGCGGCCCCTCACGCACAAGGCGGAGCGCCGTTGTACCGCGCCGCTCGACGGCCCGGTAGAGATCTTCATCATAGGGGCGCGTGCGGATCACCACCGGCATCGGCACCGCGTGCCCCAACACCAGCGCCTGCTGCTTGCTGTCGAGGGCGGCAAGCACCGCCCGCAGGCTCGCTCCGCCGCTCACCCCCGTAAACACCGCATCAATATCTTTCTCATCATTCAGCAGCGCCGTGATCCGCGTGCCAAGCTGGCTCATCACTTCGTTGTCAATCGACGAGGGCCGTTGATCGACCACCAGCAGCGTCACGCTGAACTTCCGCAACTCCCGCGCGATGGTGCCGAAGATCGTCTGCTTAGCGGTTGCCGGGTTGAGAAACTTGTGGGCCTCCTCAATGGTGATCATCAGCGGGCGTGGCTTATCGGCGGGATTCTGTGAATGAACAAAGGTATTGGTGGCCTCCACCCAACGCCGGTGAATGCGCCGCGTAATGATGTTCGCCACAAGCATGTAGATCAGGCTGCTGCTATGCTCGCCAAACTCCAGCACCACATGGCGTCCGGCGACCAGCGCATCGATCAGGCGATCCACTGAAGAGAAGTCGGCGTGCTCGCGGATGAAGTCGAGGCGCGCCACTCGCGCCAGTTTGCGCTTGAGCGCACTGATCGCTCCGGCATGCGCGCCGGTACTGTCGGCGAACTCACGGATCGCGTCGCCGTCCATATCGAGCAGTTCACGTAGCCAGTGCTGCTTGAACCGGTCGTGCAGCAAATACGACGACTCGGTAGCAGTGCTGCTCAGGTTCAATTCCTGTTCCAGCACAATCACATCTTCCACCTCAATCTGGTCGAGGCCGATCACGATTGCTCCGTCGTAGGGGCGGCGGTTCGTACTCTTCGGGTCGATCGTATACACCAATACATCGCTGCCGAAGAGTTGGCGCAACCCCTTCACAAAGCCACCCGTTTCGGCATTCGCGCCCCAGCCGTACTCGCTGTGCATATCGAAGATCAGGTTACTCGCGACATCGGCGTGGATGGCCCCGCAGAGCAGCAGCCGGGTGAGGAAGCTTTTGCCAGTGCCGCTCTTGCCGAAGATCCCGTTGGAGCGCTCGATCAGCCGCTCCAGATTGATACACACCGGTACGTCCATATCAAGCGGGCGGCCGATCTCGAAGTATGTGCCGCCGGCGCCGCCGAATACCCGCCCGAAATCTTCTTCGTGCGCCTCGAAAACCGGCGAAAAGTGGCGTGGAATGGTTTTCACCGGCAGCATCTGCGCGCTATCATCAACGGGTAGCATCAGGCGCGGCATCACCTGGAGCGTGCCGTAGGTTGATGTGCCCGCGAGCACCTGGTGGATGAAAGGATCGCCGTGGGGTGGATCGATCAGCACTTTCTGGTTGGTTGCCTCAAGCGCAACGTCGGTGATCATCGAGAAGAACTCGTGTTTCTCGCCCTGGATCACGACAAACTTGCCGACCCGCATATCTTCGACGCTCTCGCGTGCTTCAAGGCGTGCAGTCAGCCCCTCGATGAGCGAACCACTGGTTACCACCCCGAGCCGGGTGCGTTGCTGGGTCATATTGGCTCCTTCAGGCAAATCTTTAGGCGCTAGGCAGATGGATGGCCGAGATGTGCATTGTGCGCAGTGCGTTGGATCTCGGTAAAATGCCTTGTCTGCTACTAGCACAAATATACCACAAGCTGGAATAAAGCCCAGGAATCAAATGTTAGGCATAATCCTCAGGCAGTTTAGCGAAAACTCTCACCGAATCTATGATCTTCGGGCGTTTATTCCAACCCTGGCAAATTTCCAGGCCGGGCAAGTTTTAGAATAGCTTCATCATTTTCAGGTGCATAACGTCCGCTCATGCGGCTCTGTCGTCTGCCGCTTGAAAGCATTCCTAAGCGGCAAGTATCTGTGTTCAATGTTCTAACGCTAGCTCTGAACGAACTATGTATGCGTATCTTACTGGTCGAGGATGAACCCGATGTACGTGCATTTATGCTGCGTGCATTGGCCATTATTAGCCCGCAAGCCGAGATCATTGCCGCTGAAGACGGTCGTCAGGCGCTTATGCATTTCACCGAACGCAAGATTGATCTGATTATTAGCGACCAGCACATGCCCTATCTATCTGGCCTCGAACTGCTTCAGGCAATTCGTCGCTCGTCGGATGTGCCGTTTGTGCTGATCTCGGCCGATAGCGCTGTCGCTGAAGCCGCTCATGCCGCCGGTGCCTCGTGTTTCCTGGCGAAGCCCTTCTCGCTGAATGCACTGCGGCAAGCCGTCGAATACCTCGCGCCTGCTGCGTGATCGGGTATACTTATCAATGCAAAAGGTAAAACGCAAAACGTAAACTATAGTCCTCGGGCGTGAGGCGTAAGGCGTAATTCATACGATCGTTCACCCACTCACCCACTCACCCACTGGAGCAGAGCAAACATGCCCGTGATCCCTGCCTACGACGGCTACATCTTTGATCTGGACGGTACCATCTACCTGGGCGATATGTTGCTGCCGCACGCCGCTGAAGTGCTGGCGCATCTACGGGCGACGGATCGCAAAGTGGCATTTCTATCGAATAATCCAACCCGCACCCGTGAGCAGTATGTCACGAAACTGCGCGGCTTCGGCCTCCAGGCTGATCTTGACGAGGTTGTAAATTCGTCGTATGTGCTGGTCCAATGGCTCCTGACTAATGCGCCTGAGGCAACGCTGTTTGTCGTCGGTGAGGCGCCGCTGATCGGCGAGCTTGCAGCGGCCGGATTCCGCCTCAGCGAAGAGGCCGGCGCAATCGATATTGTTGTGGCCAGTTTTGACCGCACCTTTACGTACCACAAATTGCAGGTTGCCTTCGATGCGATCCGCGCCGGAGCGCGCCTCGTTGCAACCAATCCCGATCGCTTCTGCCCGGTGCCGGGTGGCGGCGAACCCGATGCCGCCGCGATGATCGCTGCGATCGAGGCCTGTACTAACACGCGCTGCGAAGTGAATGTCGGTAAACCTTCGCCGATTATGGCTCGAACCGTCGGCGCGCTGCTGGAGTTGCCCCCCGAGCGCTGCCTGATGGTCGGTGATCGGCTAATGACCGATATCGCCATGGGCGCCGAAGCGGGTATGGACACTGCGCTTGTGCTGACGGGCGATAGCACCCGCGCCGACCTCCCCGGTGCGCCGCATCAGCCAACTTTTGTGATTGAGCGTTTGGCCCAATTGTCCTCTTGACGAGTAGTGGTGAACGGTCTACACTACACGCCATGGAACAAATGAGAGGAGCCGCAATGACCCCTGCGCAGCGGATAACACAGCCCACCTATTTTCCATCGCTCAGCGGCGAACGGCGCACTTCCGATGGCTTCTTTGCGCCGACGGTGCTGCGGAGCATGCTCTTGCTTAGCGGCGCGGCGCACCCCGCCGATGCTACGCTGGCTCGGCTCTCCGACGAGGAGTTAGTCATCCTGCGCGCCACGCTGATCGCGCTTACCGCCGACGACCCGACCAGGGCTGCTTAACCGAACCCAGCGCTGTTTTCAGCATAACGAAGCCCCCTGACGCTTAAAGGCGCTCAGGGGGCTTTTTGTTGGACGACGGACGATGGGCAGCGGTCGAACTGCGAACCGTCAGACTGTCCGACTGTCCGACTGTCCGACTGTCCGACTGTCCGACTGTCCGACTGTCCGACTGTCCGACTGTCCGACTGTCCGACTGTCCGACTGTCCGACTGTCCGACTGTCCGACTGTCCGACTGTCAAGCTGTTCGTGCTATAAAGCGGAAGGTGATCAGCACTTCATCTTCAGCGCTCAGGACGCCGAGAATGTTCGGCGGCTCAAAGCCAAAATCCGTCATCAGGATCTGGGTTGTGGCCACGCCGGTCATGGTGTCGCCATCGACCATACCACTCACTTCAAACGTCACCGGTCGGGTCGTCTCGCGGATCGTCAGGTCACCGGTAATGCTGATCGTCAGTTCCTGGCCGGCGGTGTAGCTGCTGGGCAGACCATCGATTTGGGTGGGAACGAAGGTTGCCACCGGGAAGCGCGCCGACTCAAGCCATTGGCCGCGGATGGCATTGTCGCGCCGGGGACTGTCGGACTGGAAGGCGCCGATATTGATCTCGATCGGGCCGATACTACTATTCTGCGGGTTCGCTGCGTCGAGTTGGATCGCGCCGGTTACTTCCTGGGTCACGCCCACGGCCACAACATAGCGATTATTCTGATTGAGAAACGTCTCACCTACTTCGTACTGCACACTCGACTCAGCCGGAACAATCTGATAGGTGACGCTGGCCGCTGCCGGCTCGGCTGTCGGTGCGGCGGCAGTGGTTGGTTCGCTAGTTGCTACCGCTGCGTCAGTGGGCACGGGCTCCGTTGGCGGCTCAGCTGTCGGTTCCGGTGCGGCGGTTGGTTCGGGTACGGCTGTCGGTTCAGGCGCAGCAGTAGGCGCTGTGGCGGCGCTGGCCCCACACGCTGCCAGCAGCACAGTCAGAACGAGCATCGCAGCAATACGCATCATTAGTGTCATACTCCTCATTGCGAAGAAGGCGCTACCCCATAAAAATACGCCACTCCTATGCCCAAATAGCCGAGCCGAACGCTCGACACATCTTTGTGCAGGGGTAGCGCTACAATCTGTCCAGCAGTAGCGTACGCTGGGAGCAGCTACTTCGTCAAATGAGTGTTTGCTTAAAGGTGTGTTAGGTTGGTTTGGCAGATCCCGTAACCAGTGTATGGCTCATGGTATACTGCTAAAGAGTAACCTTCCTGCCGTGTCGAAGGTCGGAAGCAAGGGAGTTACGCCGCATGCAGACGCTTTCAGGATCGCACCCGGTGGTGCGCCCTTCGCGCTCAACAGCGCTTCGCCGCCTTTATTGGACCCTGGGTAACCTGCTGATGGTAGCGGGGATTTACCTGCTGTTCTATGTGGGCGGTATGTATGTGCAGATCGAGTATCAGCGCCTCGCCGCTCGCGGCGATAGCGATTTCGAATTACCGCGACCGGCTGTGGTCGTTCCGGCGCCGGTAACGGCAAGTGCGCCAACCGACGCGTCCGCTCAGGCCGAGGCTGCCCTGGTGGCTGCTTTTAGTGCGCCAAATTTGAACGGCCAGATTGCGTCGGCGCCGCCGAGCGCCCAGCAAGCCGCCCATATTGCTACAGTTGAACGATTGGTGATCCCCAGCGTGGCGATCGACTCGAAGGTGATCGAGGTTGGGTGGAGCGTGCAGGAGCAGAGCGGCCAGCAAGTGGCCGTGTGGGATGTTGCCGAGTTTGCCGTGGGCCAGCATCGCGGGTCGGCGAACCCCGGCGAAGGCGACAATATTGTGCTTGCCGGGCACGTCGGTGGGTATGGGCAAGTCTTCCGCGATCTGTTCTATGTGCAACCCGGCGATCAGATGGTGCTCTATAGCGGTGGACAGCAGTTTGTGTATGTGATCGCCGAGCGCCTTGTGGTTGATGAGGATCGCGCACCGCTTGAACAACGCATTGCCAACGCGCAGATGATCGCGCCTACCGATAGCGAAATGATCACGCTGGTTACGTGCTGGCCGGCTACCGGCCCCGATAAGTTCACCCAGCGCGTGATTGTGCGCGCCGTGCCCTTCGGCGTCAACGCCACCACCGACAGCGAAAACATCGGCGTCCAGACGATGCGTTAGGCGGAGCGCAAAGCGTTCCGCTCCACATCTGCCGTCTGCGTCCTGCCTACCGTCTGCGTACCCAACGCGGCATCTGCAAGCCACACAGGCCCCGGCGCGGCGTTGGCACCGCCCACGGCTCAACGCCCAGCAGTTGCTCCATCACCACGCGTGCAATCTGGCTTGAACCATCGCGCGGCACCGCGTGTACCGAGTGGTCAACCGTGGCCGCATAGCGCTCCGGTGTTTCCATATCACGGACTGCCGTAATAATCCGCTCGTTGGTCGGGCAATACATCCCCAGTTCATAATTCAGCACAAAATCGATATTGCCGCGCTCCTGCATCCCCACCGCCTCAGTGACGATCACCGGCTTGCGCATCACCAAAGCTTCCATCAGTGTGCCTGGGCCGGCTTTGGTGATCACCAGGTCGCTGGCGGCCATCAACTGCTCCATATTGTCGACGAAACCGAAGATGTGGCTGTGCTGGCCGCGTGGGCCACGGGTAAGCTCTTCGTAGAGTGTGCGGTTTTTTCCCGTGATGACGAATAGCTGGTGGGCGGGAAAAGCCCGTTCGATTTCCGTCACTAATTCTTGCAGGCGCCCTGATCCAACCCCGCCGCTGGTAAGCAAGATGCTCGGTCGATCGAAGGCCACGCCCAGCGCCAGGCGCGCTTCGGCGGCGCTCTGATTGTAGTGCGCAAATTTAGGATGTACCGGGAATCCGGTGCGTTGCATTCGGCTTGGGCGGATGCCGCGCCGATACATTAGTTTGTAGGCTTCATC
>JBBRUG010000069.1:0-20529 GCA_038247995.1 Chloroflexales bacterium
GACCCGCTCCTGGACCGAAACCCAGATGCGCTTCTCGGAGAACTGGTTCGACACGCTGAAGAAGGCCGAGCCGACGATGCTTGCCCAAAACTGGGACATGGCCCAGGCTCAGCAGATCATGGCTACCTGGCAGGAAGCCGCTCAGAAGGCGGTTGAGGCGCAGAACGAGTTCAGCAAGATGATGCTGAAGGCGAGCAATGCGGCGGTAAACAGCACCACAACCACGGCGAAGAAGTAGGTTTTTTAGCGCAGGGCGCACCAAGGCGCGCCCTGCGCTATAGCTATTCGAAGCGGACGCGTACACTCCCCAGTTCACCCAGATCAGCCACCAGGGTATCCCCCGCCGCCGCCGGCACAACCGGCGTGAGCGTGCCGGTGAGCACCACCTGCCCCGCCCGCAACTGCTCGCCGTCATCGGCCAGACGATTGGCCAGCCAGGCCAGCGCCGCCGCCGGATGCCCCAGCACATTCGCCCCCGTGCCCTGTGCCGCTTCGACATCGTTTTTGGTCAGCACCGCATGCACCGCCGCAAGATCAAGCGTGCGCGCCGCAATGTGCTGCACACCAAGTACATAGCGCGCCTGAAAAATGTTGTCGGCGATCATTTCGGGCATCTTCACGTCCCAATCACGCGTGCGCGTGTCGACAATCTCGAACGCAGCACACACGCTGGCAGCAGCATCCAGCGCTTGCTTAGGCGTCACCCCCGGCCCAGCGAGATCCTTTTCCATGTGAAAGGCGATTTCGACCTCCACACGCGGGCTGATCAGCAGCGCCGTGGGGATGCTGCCGCCGTCGGGCACTGCGCCATTGTCGAAGAGTACGCCATACGTCGGGCCGCTCAGCCCGAAGGCCGCCTGCGCCGGAGCGGTAGTAGCGCCCACCTTCCAACCTACCTGTTGAATACCGCCGGCGAGCTTGCGGCGCACAAACTCGCGCTGCGCCGCGTACATCGCCGCTTCGCTTACCCCAGCCAGATCATCACGAATCGGCGCCACGGCCGTCGCAGCCGCCTCGGCCTCCAAATACAATGCGGCCAACCGGCCGATCGTTGTTTCGTCCAGAGTCATCATTGCCTCCTGTACACGATCACGTCCGGTTATTCTACCCGACACGCGACGTAGGGTCGAAGCTCCGCTGCGGTCCTACGCCTACCGATACCCCTCGGCCTGCAAATTGAACAGGCGCGCATAGGTGCCGTCAAGTTCCAGCAGTTCGCCATGCGTGCCGAGTTCGGTGAGCCGCCCGCCTTCGATCACTACGATCCGGTCGGCCATGCGCACCGTGGAGAAGCGGTGGCTGATCAGTAGCGCGATCCGACCTGCCGTCAGGTCGCGGAAGCGCTGGAAGATCTCGTACTCGCGTTCGGCGTCGAGGGCCGCCGTCGGTTCGTCGAGCACGAGCACTTCGCTGTCGCGCATGAAGGCGCGGCCCAGCGCGATCTTCTGCCACTGCCCGCCCGAAAGCTCGGCGCCCTTCTCGAACCAGCGCCCGAGCAGCGTATCGTAGCCTTGCGGCAAACTTTCCACCACTTCATCGGCGCCGCCGCGCTCGGCCGCCGCCAGAATCCGCGCTTCGTCGGCGAGATCTTTGATCTGGCCGAAGCCGATATTCTCGCGGGCCGAAACCTGGTAGCGCACAAAGTCCTGAAAGATCACGCCAATGCTCAGGCGCAAATCTTCCAGATCGTAGTCACGCAGATCGATGCCGTCGAGCAGAATCTGGCCTTCGGTTGGATCGTAGAGCCGGGTGAGCAGTTTGATCAGCGTCGTCTTGCCGGCGCCGTTCGCACCCACCAGGGCCACCTTTTCGTCGGGCAGAATCGTCAGGTTCAGCCCGCGCAGCGCCCAATCTTCCCGATCAGGATACCGAAAACCTACATTGCGAAACTCGATTCCCTGCTGGATCGGGCGCGGCACTTTGCGCCCACTGCCGCGATCCATTTGCGGGGTCAGATCGAGAAAGCCGAACAGGTTCTCCATAAACAAGCCGGCTTCAAAGAGCTGGTTCAAGTTGTAGAACAGCCCCTGGAAGGTACTCTGGCTCTGGCGAAACAGCGTGAGGTAAAAGGTCATATCGCCAATGGTGATCGTGCCGGCTACGGTGCGCAACACAATCCAGGCGTATGCGCCATAATAGCTCATGCTGGCCAGCACGCCCCAGAGCATGCTGATCAGCGAGCGCCGCCGCGCGAGTGCCGTGTCTTCCGCATAAAACTTCCAGAACAGCTCCTGATAGCGCTGCAGCAACGGCTCACCCAGGCCGAAGAGCTTGATCTCTTTGACCGTGCTGTCAACAGTGAGCAGGTGTTCGAGGTAACTCATCCGCCGCGACTCAGGCGTGCGCCAGGTGAGTAAGCGGAACTGTAGCCGGCTGAAGTGCGTTTGGGCCAGGAAGGCCGGGATTGTTGCGCCGAACAGCACCAGCGCCACCAGTGGGCTGAAGGTGAACAAACCCACGGCAAACGAGGCAAGCGTCAGCGCATTCTGCACCAGATTGAAGCTGGTGTTGATCATCTGCAAGGCGCGGAAATTGGCCTCGCGGCGTGCATTCTGGAGCTTATCGTAGAACTGCGCATCCTCGAAATAATGGAGATCGAGCGTCAGCGCCTTACGAATGATCGCGGTGTTGATCTGGTTGCCCAGGCGCGCATTGAGAATATGCTCAATCAACGAACGACCCTGGGTCAACGCGGCGCCGATCGTGATCAGCGCAAACTCGATCAGTAGATACGGCAGCGTTGCGCGCAGACCGAATTCCACCCCGAGGTTATTGGTAACGGTGTTGACAACTTCATCAACGATCAGCTTGGCCACGTAGGCCTGCGAGATCGGCAGGATCGCACTAATCACCGTGATCAGACCCATCAGGATCGTGCCGGTACGGTCGGCTTCCCAGACTAAGGCAAAGGCCCGGGGGACATTCCGAAAGGCTGAGCGGGCTTCGTTCAGGCGCTCGCGCCAACTCTTCGGCTCTTCAGGTGCAGCTCCGTGTGAGCCGCCACGACGTAGGGACATAGCGTTCCTTTCTGCGCCCGGGCTACGGGCGACATACATTACTTACGGCGAGCCAGGCATACATCGGCGCGCATACGAAAACGGATCTGAGTAACGGACATACCCAAATACACCGATCAGATCATCGGTGTTGGTTCGTCACTACATATCCATCAGCGCAAAAAAGCGGGGCGAGGCATGCAGATCGACCGCAAGTTACCATAATAGTATACTGCGCACTGGAGCAAAACGGATCAGGCTTATGAATGATCTCGTGAGGGCGGTATAGGCAAAGCACAAAGCGCGAAGCGTATTGCAGCGCGCACCCGCCCCCGTACAGAGCCGCCCGCGCAGAGCAGTTCTGAACCGGAAGCGGCGTGCCGGGTTCGTGCAACCTTTGCCGACGAAAAAGCGTACAATAAGCGCATAATGCTATACGAGTTCTTTTTGCCTTGTGCATTTTACCTTTTGCATTGAACCTGGAGGGTTCATGGCCGCATTAATCACCTTTATTACCGGGCTTGGGCTCTCCACAGCGGCAGGGCTCAATGCGTACTTGCCGCTGCTCACCATCGGTATCTTCGGCCGCCTGGGCTGGATCGACCTGGCCGGGCCGTTTGAACTGCTGCAGCATCCAATCACATTGATCATCGTCGCAATCCTGGCCGTCGCCGATTTTGTGGGCGATAAGATTCCCGCCGTCGACTCGGTGTTGCACGCCGCGGGCATGGTCATCGGCCCGGTCGCCGGCGCGATTCTGGCCCTCGCCGCCGCCGGTGGTACCGAATCGATCAACCCGATGCTTACTGCGGCCGCCGGCATCATCGCCGCCGGAGCGACGCATGCCGCCCGCGCTACGGTGCGCCCGATGTTCACCGCCGCTACCGCCGGCACGGCCAACCCGGTCGTCAGTCTCGTCGAAGACGGCGCCGCGCTCACGATCACGCTGCTGGCGATCTTTGTCCCCATCCTCGCGATTATCCTGCTCGTCATCCTGGGCATCGTATTCTTCCGCTTCTTCCGCCGCTCCACGAATGTCTGGAACAAAAAAGAGCGCGTGAACGGTCGGCGCTAAGGACGCAGCGCCGCGCCCTGAGCCTGTCGAAGGGCCGCGTTCCGCCCAGGATCACTGCAACCCTGAGCGAGCGAGGTCCCTGAATGCAGGCGAACGCTGGTTCCGTGCGCTCACGCCCTCACGTACTTACACGCTCAGTGATCCAAAATCTGCTATACTGGCCCGGCGATGAAAGCCCTGCTTGCTCTACGCCGCGCCAGGTTGGCGTTCCTGCTGCTATTGAACCTGTCCTTGCTGGCCCTGTTGGCCGGTATGGTCTGGTTCGATAACGCGGCCAATCGTGGCATTACCTTCCAGCCCGACCCAGCGCCCATCCCCGGTGCGCGTGGCCCCGTCCTCGGCGTCAACCTCTTCAATATTCACCTCGAACCCGACCCGGCCGCTGTCCAGCGTTCGTTTGCGTTAGCGCGCGATCTCGGTGCGCAATACGCTCGCATGCAGGTGCCCTGGGACGATATCGAGATCCACGCTCGCGGCGATTTTGCCGATCGGCGCAATATCGAAGCTGTCGGCATCGTAGACGCCTGGGCCAAGTACGATCGGCTCGTCGCTGAAGCCAATGCCGCCGAGGTGCAACTGATTATGCGCCTGGAGCGCCCGCCGGATTGGGCCAGGCCGCAATTCATCGCCCATCCCGCGTTCCAAGCCGGCATTCTGGAAGACGGCAACTCCACCGGCCCGCCCGACAATCTGGCCGATTACGCCAACTTCGTGCGCACAGTGGTCGAGCGCTACGACGGCGATGGCACTGCCGATGCGCCGGGTAGCCCGCTTGTGCGCCACTTCCAAATCTGGAACGAGCCAAACCTCAAGAACGAGTGGAACTGGCAGACGCCGCGCCCCGAGGATTTTGTCGAACTGCTGCGGGTCGGCGCAACCGCCGCCCGTGAAGCCAGCCCTGAGGCCGTGCTGCTCTTCCCCGGCCTCGCCCCTACCGACGGCCTCGACTCTCGCGCCCCAATGACCGAACTGGAATATCTTGATCGGGTCTATCAGGCCGATGGCGCGGCCTACTTCGACGTGATGGCCGCCCAGAGCTACGGCCTCGGTCAGCCGCCGAGCGAGCATCGTTATGTATTTCTGCGCAATCGGGGTAACTGGAACTGGCGTCAGCCGATTGATACGCGCAACGATGTCAGCCGCGTCGTGCTGCTGCGCGAAGTGATGGAGCGCAACGGCGATGCGGCGACACCGGTCTGGGTGACTGAGTTCGGCTGGAATGCCGCCCCCGACAGCATCCCGCCCGAGCGCCGGTTCACCTGGGGCGAGCCGGTGAGCGAAGAGCGCAAGGGCGCCTACCTGGTGGGCCAGATCGAACGCGCACACCAGGAATGGCCCTGGATGGGCGTGATGAACGTCTGGATGCTGCGCTACGGCGGTTATGCCGCACCCGATCCTGCCGACCCAACGCCCTACTTTGCGCTGGTTGGCCGTGACGATTGGCAGCCTTTGCCGTCGTTCACAGCGCTCCAGAATTTCACTGCCCAACCGGCCATTGCCGGTGTCGGCGCCTTCACGCTTGAGCATCCGGCCGTCGAGCAACTACCCGACGGCCTGCGCATCCGTTTTGAGGGCGCGCAGATCACGCTCGTCGGCGGGCTGGCGGGCGACATCCAGCCGACACTCAACGGCCAACCAACCAGCCTGCTGCGCGACGGGCTGGAAAATCGTCAGACGCTGAGCACGCCGCGCCTGGCCAATGGCGTCCACACGCTCGAAGTGCGCGGCGCACCGCTGCCCGAGTGGTTCATCGTGGAGCGCGCCCGGCCCTGGGGCGCATTCTGGGATTACGGCCCGTTTGTGCTGCTGCTCGCCCTCGCTGTGAGCGGCGCCGCCACCACCCAGACGCTCTTTCCGCTGCTCGATGACCTGCGCGGGCGCTGGGTAACCCAGGCCACGCCGGGTCTGCGTGCCGCCGTTGTGCTGCTCCTGATGGGTCTAGCGCTGGTTGTTGCCTACCGGATCAGCCCTGCTCTGCCCGTAACCCTGCTTGGCCTACTCGCCTTCGGCCTATTGGCACTCTGGCGGCCCGATCTGGCCTTGTTATATGTGCCGCTCACCGTGCCGCTCTACTTCATGCCCAAAGCAATCTTCGACGAGCGCTTCGGCCTCCGCCCTGAAGGTATCGCCCTGCCCCTACACGAACTAGTGCTGATCAGCGTGCTCGGCGCGACAATCGTACGCTGGGGCGGGGCGCAGATGATGAGAGGGGCGGGGACACGCGGACACGCGGACACGCGGACACCGGACGGGGTTCGCGGTTCTCAGCCTGCGCCTATCGCCTATCGGCTATCGGCTATCGGCTATCGCCTGGCCCCCCTCGCCCTCTTCATCCTCGCCGGCCTCTGGGGCCTGCTGATCGCCGCCGAGCGCGGCCCAGCCCTACGCGAGTTTCGCTGGATGATCGTCGGGCCGCTGCTGTTCTACGCGCTGATCCGTTTCCAGCAGACCTATGCGCCCCGTGAGACGACGGCGCTGCGCCTACTCTTGCCGGCCTTCTTGCTCAGCGGCGCACTCGTCGGACTGATCGGCATCCTGCAATTCCTCGGGCTTAACCTCGTGCCGTTCATCGGGCAGAAAGTCGGCTTCAGCGACGATAGCATCTTCGTCGAGGGTGTGCGCCGGGTGAGCAGCGTCTACGGCCACCCGAATAACCTGGGTCTGTTCATGGGCCGCGTCTGGCCGATCGCTGCGGCGCTGGCAGTGGGTGCATGGGTGGGACGCAGGGACACGGGGACACGCGGACACGGGGGCACGCGGACACGCGGACACGCGGACACGCGGACACTAACGACCGAAGACCAAAGACCAAAGACCACCGAGCTTGTCCGTCGTCTGTCGTCCGTCGTCCTTCATCCTTCATCCTTCATCCTTCATCCTTCATCCTTCATCCTTCATCCTTCATCCTTCATCCTTCATCCTTCATCCTTCATCTACCGTCCGTCATCAGCTAGCTTGCCCCTGGTCTTCTGCGCCATCTGCGCTTTGCTCAGCCTCGGCGGCCTGCTGGTCAGCTTCTCACGCGGGGCCTACCTTGGCGCAGGCGCGGCCACGCTGCTAATCGGCGTCTGCCTCGCACCCAACGATTTCTGGCGCTCGCGGCGCGTCCGCATCGCCCTAGCGAGCCTCGCCGCGCTTGCCGTTGTTGCTGGGGCCGCCCTTGTCGCCCTCGACATCGAACGCTTCAACCCCTTCGGCGCCAGTTCCGGCATCCGGCTGAAAACCTGGGCCTCCGCCCTGGCTATGCTCCGCGATCACCCGCTCGGGATCGGCCTCGACCAGTTCGGGCGGCTCTATCCGCAGTACATCGACCCGGCGCTCAGCAACACCAACGAAATCAACACCGCTCACCCGCACAATCTGCTCCTCGACATTGCGCTGCGCCTCGGCCCCCTCGGCCTGCTCGCCTTCGGCTGGCTGCTGCTGCGTTTCTTCCGCCACACGGTTCAGACAACCCAACCGGGCGTCTTTACGCCCCTTGCCGTCGGCCTCGCCGCCGCCATGCTCGCCGCCCTAGTTCACGGCATGGTAGACGCCTTCTACTTCTGGCCCGACCTCGCCTTCGCCTTCTGGCTCTTTATCGCCCTTGCCGCCCCGGTCAACCCACCACAGGACCAGGGTACGCTTGCGGCCAAACCGCCCACCGTATAAATTGGGTATAGAGTCTGGTCGGACAGACCAAGAACCAGGGACCAAGAACCAAGAACCAAAGCCGGACACGCTGGTTTCGTCCTGCCGCCTGCCGCCTGCCGTCCTTATTACAGCATTGCTCAGATCGATTGAGCCTGCGTCCCATGGCGCGAGCGCAGCGCGCCACCCGGTTCAGTGGCCTCTGCGGCTCAGTCATGCTGCTCAGTGCTCTAGGAGCCAGTTCTATGCAACCACCCCGACTCCTGGCCCTGCTCGTCATCACCCTCATCCTCAGCATCGGCATTGCGCCGCACCCCAGTGTCGCGCAGAGTAAAGTCGTCGGCAGCGGCACGCCCGCCAGTTGCACCCAGACCGCTCTGGTTACCGCATTGAACGGTGGTGGGGCGATCAGCTTTAACTGCGGAACCGAACCAACCAGCATTGGTATCAGCACAAGGCTCAACATCACCGCCGCCGAAACCACCATCGACGGCGGCGGGTTGATCACGCTTGCCGGGCAGAACACGCGCCTGATCCTCCACGAGTCGTACCAGGTGCAAAGCCGGCTCACCCTGCGCAACCTGACCCTCAGCGGCGGGCGCGCGATTGGTGAAGGCACAGCGGCAAACGGCGCCGCAATCGAGAGTAACGACCGCAGCGCCGAGCAGGACAAGCCGCCGGTGCTAACTCTTGAAAACGTCACCGTGCGCGACAACCGCACCGAAACAACCAGCGTACCCAGCGGGCGCGACGCCTACGATTACGGCGGCGCGATCTACGCCCGCGCAGCACTGGTGGTTGTGCGCGACAGCCTGTTCGAAGCAAACCAGAGCGCAAACGGCGCCGGCGGCGCGATCCACATCTTGCAGGCGGGGCTGGCGATCAGCGCCAGCACCTTCCGCAACAATAGCGCCATCGGCGCGCGCCCGGAAGATAGCCAGGGCGGCGCGATCTATATTGACGGTTTGGGCGGGCCGGAGGGGCGTTTCACAGTCGAGGGCAGCCGGTTCATTGAAAACAGCGCCTACAACACCGGCGGCGCGATCTACCTCAACCTCTACGAGAACAGCACCAGCGCCACGATCCGCACCAGCAGCTTCGTGGGCAACGCCGTGGTAGGCGGGATGCGCGCCCAGGGCGGCGCGATCGGCGGCGGCGGCACCGGCAGCGGCGAGCGCGGCAATCCGCTGATTGTGATCAGCGAGAGCTTATTTCATGCCAACACTGCCCGCCGCACGGCCGGCGCCGGCGGCAACCCCAGCGAAGACGGCTCCGGGGGTGCGCTCAGCTTCCCGCAGCGGGCGCGGCTCCAGATCAGCAACAGCACATTTGTCGGCAACATTGCCTATGGCACAACAACGAACGCCAACGGCGGCGCGCTGTATGTCGTGAACAACAGCGACCCCTTCAGCATCGTCAACGCCACTTTCGCCAATAACCATGCCGGCTGGGTCGGCGGGGCGATCAGCAACCAGCCAATCGGCGAAGCCCCCGGCGGAAGCGTGCGCAACAGCTTGTTCCTCAACAATACCGCCGCCAACGGCACCAACGCCTGGAATATCCAGCAGCATTGCTCGTCGGAACTCAGCCACGACGGGCGCAGCCTCCAATTCCCGCCGCGCCTCACCGGAGGCAATTTCTGGAACGACGTAACCTGCTTTGCCGGCAAGAGCGCCCCGAACCAGACCAACGATCCCCAGTTCCGCGATCCGCAACTTCAGGAACTGGCCGACAATGGCGGCCCCACGCAGACCATGGCGATTGGCCCGGATAGCCCGGCCTTCAACACCGGGGCAGACTGCCCAGCCAGCGATCAGCGCGGCGCACCCCGCCCCCAGGCCGGCGGATGCGACAGCGGCGCCTTTGAACTCGCCCTTGGGCTGAGTGTAAATCCAGGCTTACTGGCTGTCGCCAGCGCCGAACGTAACGTCACAATCTATGGCTTCGGTTTTGAGGCAAGCAGTATGGTGGAGGTACATGGCGCCGAACGCGAAACGACCTTCATCGACGAACGCACCTTGCGCGTCCAACTACTCCCCGCCGATCTGGCTACTCCCGGCGAACTGAGCATCACCGTCAGCGGCCCCGGCAGCAACCTCGCCGCAAGCACTATTCGGGTTGTGGAAGCCGTGAATACGCTCTATTTACCGGTGCTACAGCGGTAGCCAACAGGCGGCAGGCGGCAGCGGGGCGCAAGAGCGCGGCGCGACCTTCAGGACCCTGCCGCGCACCCGGGCCTGAACAGCGTCCTTCAGGGCGCGGCAGGCGGCAGGCGGCAGGCGGCAGACGAATGCTGCGGCCTGCCAAGATCACCGGATTACCCGCTCACCCATCACCTTGCAACACGTCATAGGCATAACGCGGCCAGTCGGGGTTGGCGCGCAGGGAACCGTTGAGCATCACCAGATCCAGGCTGCCGTCGCGGATCACACTGTCGGCCAGGATTGGGTCGCCAAGCTGGCCCGATCCAATCACCGGCACATCGATCACCCGCTTGATCCCATTGATCAGCGGCACCGCCCAACCGGGGAAACGGGCGAGTTGCGACGTTCCCACCCCGATTGGCGCCGTGATATCAAGCAACCGCGCACCGGCCCCCGTCACCCGCTTGGCCAGCACCCGTGCATCTTGCAGACTCATCCCACCCGGCGGCAACTCCTCGGCGGGGAGCCGCACTCCAATGAACACGCGCGATCCCAGCCAGCTCTTGATCCCCTCAATTACTTCCAACAGCATCCGCAAGCGCCCCGCAACATCCTGGCCGTAGTGATCGGTGCGCTGGTTGAAGAGCGGCGACGCCAGTTGATGCAGCAGGCAACCATCGGCAACCGAGAGCATCACCCCATCGGCCCCGGCGCAATGGGCGCGCCAGGCCGCCATAATGAAGTGATCGGTCAGCGTGCGCAACTCGGACGCACTAGGAGGCTCTGGCGTCATCGGCACCGTAAGTGAGTAGCAGAACCGTGCTCCATTGGCCTGCCCAGCTTTCGTGAGCCGGCGCAGCCCGGGAACAAATGCATCTGCATAACCACCAAGATGCGCTGTAGGCAGAGCAGGAGCGCCAACCCGCAGCGGTTCGCTGACGATCAGGCCAACCCCACCCTTGGCAACTCGTTCATAATGAGCCACCAGGTTCGCGCTCACAAAACCCGTCTCATTGGCCTGGCCGCTAGGCGCCGGCCCCATCACAATCCGATTAGGCAACGCTCGACCTGCGATCGTCAGCGGGCTGAACAAATCGGCCATACAGCCCCTGGCTAGGCATAGCGGCGCCCAACGCGACGCGCTGCGCTTAGTATACTCACTCGCTGCATTACCGACAAGCGCTTATTAACCCCAATACCTTTCCTCAAGTACGGGCGGATCCATGTGTCCGCCCCCTCCTGCCACCTGCCGTCTGCCCTCCGCTTTCCCGCTTTCCCCCCCTGTCACGGAACTGCAATCTGCACAGCTTGCCCGAACCCTGCCCATTCGTTAGCATAAACACGGAGCGTAGCACGCGCCTGATAGGTTCGCTCGTGCCCCGTCGGAGCCGAACCACAGAGCTGGATGCACAGCGTCATTCAGCGCATGTGCATACTTCCTGGTGCAATCCATGCTCACGCCTAACGTCTTTGCCTTGCTTCCCGGACGCCGCCCACTCCGTCACTATCGCCGGACGCTCCAGCAGACTTTGCAGGCCGATCGGGCTGTACGCCTGCTCCCGGCCTTACTCGATATTCCACTTGGCTGCGCGCCGCTGCCCGACGCCGATGCGCTGATGGCCGCGCCCACAAGCTGGGCGTTACTCGGCCCGCCGGCCGGCGGACGCACCCTCGCCCTTTTTCAGATCGCAGCGCATTGGGCCAATGGATCGAGTCGCGTGCCGCTCGTTTGCCTGCCACTCAGCGAACTGGACTCGCCGAATCTCTCCCCGCGAGCGGTCGTTACGGCCGCCTTGCATCGCGCCGGCACCCACGCAGCAACAATCGAGAGCCGCCAACCGGCCCTGCTTCTCGTCGATGACTGGGAGCAACTGCCGGCCAACCGTCGTGTGCTCTGGCGGCAGTACCTTGCCGGCCTGTCCACAAGTTGGCCCACTGCCCGCGCCGTCGTCGCCCTGCCCCCCAGCGAAGCGTGGCCCGAACTCAGCTCGCTCAGCATCGCCCCGCCCGACGAAAGCAACCTGGCCGTCTGGTTGGGTCGGCTGCTGCCTAACCATGATCCGGCGCCTATTCTCGCTGCACTAACCAATACAGCGCTGGCCGTGCTACGCAACAGTTTGCCCGATCTGCTCCTGTTCGCCCTTGTCTACCCGATGGTCGGCCTGCCAACATCGCGCGCGGCCCTCTACGAGCAAGCCTTCGCGCTGATCCAGCCTGTGCTGAGCGATCAGCCCCACCCATCCTTCGAAATCGAGGCGCCGTACGTGAAAGAGCTCGGCGCGCCGTTGCTGCTTGGGCGTGCGGCGCTGCGCCACTATCGCCTGGCCCGCGGGCTGGCCGGCGGCGCCGATCTGGCAACCCTGGCCGATTTGCCCGCTCACGAACGTGCCGCTGTCGCTCCGCTCGCCGCCGGCCTACTCGACGATCCCACGCCGGTGCTCGATCTGCTCTGGAATATCGACAACGCGGAAACACCGGATTACGTCGCGTTGCTGGCCTGCACCCGTGAACGCCCCAATCTCGCGCCGGCGCACACACTCCGCCTGCTCGAACAGCTCACCACGACCGCAACGACACCCCAACTCACAACCCTTACACCAGTTTTGCCAGCGCTGCTGATTGCCACCGCGCAGCACGATCTGGCCCGCACACTCGCCATCGTCCCAGCGATCGCGCAGCAGATCAGCAGCAGCACGCCCTGGTTGGCCCTGGTTGACACCCCCGCAGCGCCGCCTGACTTGCGCTGGGCCGCCGTCGAGCAACTGGTGGCAACACCGCCGCCCGTCGCTATCCTAAGCACTGTGTCGGCCTACGCCAATCCGGTCGGCCTGGCGGGACGAGCCTATCTCTGCCTCCACACAATCCCGCTCGCCGGCGAATTGCTCATGAGCCGACCGCTCTCCGCCGGACTGGACGCATTGCTCGATCCAGCCGCCGATAGCCGGCGCCGCCACACCGTCGCCACCCGGCTGCTCGCCACAACCGACACCCCGCCCGAACTGCGCCGCATGGCCCTCGCCGCTGCGCCGACCGACGCTGCCGAAGATGTTGCGCGCATCGAAACAGCCCTCACCGACCCAAATGCCGAACTCCGCCAGACGGCCCGCACACGCTTGCTCAACCGTCCGCCTGCTGAGGCCTGCGCCGCATTGGAACGCGCCCTGACCCAGCCGAACCTGCCTACGCAAGTGGCGAACGAACTATTGGGCATTGCAGCCCATGTGGATGCTCCCGGTGTGGTGAAGCTGCTGGCGCGTTGCGCAGCAACCGCCCACCAGCAGCTCCCGGTGCGCCTCTACGCCCTCGATCAACTGGCCACCCTCGGCGCGCCCGGCAGTGCCGCGCTATTAAGCCTGCTGCCGCTGGAAGCGCTGCCTACACCGGTGCGGGCCACAATCGTGCGCCAGCTCGGTGCGCGTGGCCAGGCCGCCGCCTTGCCCTACCTACGCACGCTGGTACTGAATGACGGGCCACCTCTCGTGCGGCGGGCTGCCGCTGCCGCCCTCGCCGATCTAGTGCGCCGCCCAGCCACCCACGACGCAGCCATGGCCGGACTGATGGCCATTTTGCGCCGACCGCAACTCGACCGTGAGGTGAGCATCACGGCCCTCCACGGCCTGACGGCTGGCCAGCCCACGCTCGCCCTGCCGGCCATCGCCGCCCGGCTTGATCCGCGTTACGCGCAGGCGCTGGCGCAGGTCTGGAAGCTCGCTGTGCCGCAATTAGCCCAAACCCACGCACACGCGTGGCTGGCGCTCCCATTGCCAACCAGCACCCACATTATTCTCGCCGATGCACTGGCCGTCGGTGCAACGCCTGCCGATCAGCCCACCAGCCTGGACGAACTGGCAATGAGTCAGGCGCTTGCCGAAGCACGCGCCGCCGTGAACGCGCTCACTACCATCGCCTGCCGCGAACCAACCCTCATAATCGAGATTCAGGCCCGCTTGCGCCGCACCCTCACCGTGCTGGAAATGCCTGGGCTAACCGAAGCGATCCTGAGCGCACTGGCCCAACTCACCCCTACCGGCGGGCAGGCCGAACTAGTACGACTGCTCGACGATCCGGCATCGCCGCTCAACCTGCGCTGGCAAGCGATCGACACCCTTGGGGGCATGCCGGGCGGCGCCGATAGCGCCATGACCCGCCTCCAGCGCAATGCCGACGATCCATTTACGTGCAGCAAGCTGGTCGCCGTGGTTGGTGAACAGAACCCGCCCGGCGCCGTAAGCATCTTACGTCAGGTTGCCGAAGCTGCGGCGCATCCTGAGCATTTACGCCGCGCAGCCCTGAGTAGTCTGAGCAATCTGGACGACCCGACTGCACTAAACGCCCTGGTGCGCACCGTTGCCGAAGAGGCCAACCCGAATCTGCGCGCCCACGCCGCAACCCTGCTGCCCACCGGACTCGCCAACGCCACCTGCCGCGCATTGCGCGATGTATTGCGCAGCGAGCGTGAACCGGCGGTGCTGGCCGCAATCCTTGGCGCGCTCGGTCGGGCCGGCGATCGCGACGCTCTGCCAATCTTGCTGCGTTATACCCAGAGTGAACACGCAGCGGTTGCCCTGGCCGCAATCGAAAGTGTTGCCGCCATCGGCGATGCCAGCCTCGCCTCGCCGCTTGTGCGCGTAAGCCAGAACAGCCAGGCCGCCCCGCATGTGCGCCTAGCTGCCGTCTGTGCGTTGATCCAACTCTGCGGCGACGAGTTCGTCTCCCTGCTCCGCGATTACCTGAACAACGCGCAACTTACCCTGCGCCTGCGCGCCCATGCTGCACTCGCTGCCCAGCATCCCAACGACTCGCGCCTGATCACGCCGGTCGCCGACCCTGAGGCGCCGCTCGCGCTCCGCATGGAAGCGCTGACCCGCCTGGCAGCGCGCACGCCCAACGAGAGCGTGATTCGCATGGTTCTGGCCAACCCCGACGAAACGCCGCAACTACGCCTACTGGCCGCTGCGGCCCTGGCTCGCGCCGACGATCCGGCGAGCGTGAACAGCCTGACCGCCATCCTGGAAACATCGACGATCCCCCTGTTGCAGCGACGCTGTATCGACACGCTGGCCATACTCGCCCAAAGCGACAATCAACTGGCCACAACGGCGCAGCACGCGCTGGAAACCATCATCCTTAGCGCCATCATTCCACCCGCAATCCGGCATTGGGCAAGCGCGCATCTAAACACCGCACCCCGCCGACGGTGAGAGGAGGACAACACCGTGGCCACTCACATTCTTGTTGTCGATGACGAACCGCTGATCTGCCAACTGCTCGAATATCAACTTAGCGGCGCCGGTTACCAGGTTAGTAGTTATCAGAACGGCGCGCAGGCGCTCCTGCGCTTTGCCCAGGAGCAACCCGACCTGGTATTGCTCGACGTGATGATGCCGGGCACTAGCGGCTGGGACATCTGCCGCCAGATTCGGGCCACCTCCAACGTGCCGGTAATCATGCTTACCGCCAAGCAAGCCGACGACGATGTTGTTACGGGGCTAAACTGTGGCGCCGATGACTATGTTGGGAAGCCCTTCAGTGAGCAGCAACTGCTCGCCCGCATCGCCACCGTACTCCGCCGCGCTGCGCCCCGCCATCCGTACGGGCGATCCTTGTGGTCGCCCGCGCTCGCCCCGCCGTCGCCCGCGCCTGCTCCACCGCCGCCCCGCCGCCCCGCCAACGTTGGAGCGGACCTACGTGTCCGACCCGCCTCCATGAGCGCCGCCGTCGCCCTTCCGCAGGCCCCGGCCACGGAACCGATCCGCCTTGGCCCCAGGCTCGCCGAGGCGCGCCAGCAGCGCAATTTGAGCCTCCACGACGCCGAGCGCATCTGCAATGTACGCTGGGACTTTCTCCAGGCGATCGAACAAGAGCAGTTTCGCTACCTCCCGCGTGATGAAATGCGCAGCGCCCTGCATGCTTACAGCACTATGCTCGACATTGATCTTAAACCCTATCTTCAGCGCCGCCCGCCGCCGCGCCGCCGTCGACAAAACTTCCCGACAGCACACTTCGCCCTTTCAGCGATCCTCGTGCTGATGATCATGCTTGGGGTAGCCGCCTTACTGTTCTAGCGCACTGAGCACAGCACGTGAGCCACTGACCGCACTGAACCCGGTGGCGCGCTCCGCTCGCGCCTTACTGTTCTAGCGCACTGAGCACAGCACGTGAGCCACTGACCGCACCGAACCGGGTGGTTCGCTCCGCTCGCGTCAGCGTTGGACAGGCGCAATGCTTCTGCTCGCCGCTAGAGCATGCCGTGATCCGTCGCCCGTCGGCTCTGTGCTATACTACATCTCCCTATTTTTGCGTAAAGCGCGGGGAGAACCGCTATGACGACGAATGTCGTAGAACAGCTCCGGCGGGTTGAACTATTCGGCGGACTGAGCGACAATGAATTGATCCAGGTCGCGCAGCTCTGCAAAGTAAGGCGCGTGCCGGCCGGACAGATCATCTTTAACGAAGGCGATGATAGCGACGAACTGTTGATTATCCACGAAGGTTGTGTCCGTGTCTCGCTACACACCCGCTCGCCCGAAGGCGCAATGGTGCCCAGCACGATCAACATGCTCTATATTGGCCAGAGCTTTGGCGAAATGGCCCTGCTCGGCGGCGCAACCCGCTCGGCCACCGTTACATCGGTTGATACGTGTGCCCTGCTTGTGATCAACGAGCGCACCTTTGCTGCGCTGTGCGATACCAACCCGCGCATCGGGTATCATGTGATGCGGAACATGGCCTCCGACCTCGCCTACAAATTGCGCTCCTCGAACTTGCTCCTGCGCGGTAATATCCGCTGGCAGCAAGGCGAATTAGGCCGCAGATAATAAAATATGGGTCGCAGCATTCGTCATACAAATGCTGCGACCCACGAATTATGCAAAAAATTCTCATCATCGACGACGAACCGGCCATCGTCGCAGCGATCCGTGAGCGCCTGGAACGCGAAGGCTTCACCGTCGACGCGGTTGCCGGCGGTGAAGCGGCCCTAGCTGCACTGCCCGCCAACCCGGTTGATCTGGTGTTACTCGATGTTGGGCTTCCCGGAATCGACGGCTTCGAAACCCTCCGCCGTATGCGCGCCGCCGGTCACGAAGTGCCGGTGATTGTGCTTACTGCCCGTGGCGACGAGATCGACCGCGTTGTCGGACTGGAACTCGGCGCCGATGATTACCTCGTCAAACCCTTCTCGGTGCGTGAACTGGCCGCCCGTGTCCGCGCGCTGCTGCGCCGAACGAGTGAGGCCGCCGCACTCCGCGCCCAACTCGCCGATCAGGCCACGCCCAGCAGCGGAGTACTTCAAATCGACTCGCCGCGTCGTAGCGCTATCTTTCAATCTGTCCCGCTTACCCTGCGCCCCCGCGAGTTCGACCTGCTCGCCCTCCTTGTCCGCCACCCCGGCCAGGTGTTCACGCGTGAAGCATTACTCCGCCAGGTCTGGGGCGGCGATGAGCATATTGACGCCCGCACTGTCGATGTCCACATTCGCCGCCTGCGCGCTCACCTCGCCGCCATCGACCCGGAGGCCGATCTGATCCAAACTGAATGGGGGGTTGGCTACCGTTTCACTCCACCCGCTCCGCAATTGTAATCAGCCGGTGGGTCATTTCCACACTGCCATCGACGATCACCTTATCGCCAATGCATGAAACAAGGGTGAGCAACTCACGGCCCTTTGGCAGAACATACTCCACCTGATCCGGCGTTGCGAGCGCCTTCTCGATCACCACATACCGATGAGCGGCGCCATCGGCGCTATAGAGCACCATTTCAGCGCCCAGGCCAAGTTCGTCGAGGCGCGCAAAGGGCGCCGGAACGTCGGGGGAATACCGGAAGCGCAACACATGTCCCCAGAGCACAATATTTTCGCCGGCGCCGGGCCGCGCACTATAGATGTACCAGCCGACATCGTGGTTGGGCACAACCGGCACCCGCTGCTCGTCTAGCCCCACCGGAATGAGCGATCGGTCAAGCGTAATGTTATTAATCACCAGCCGCACCGGATCGGTCGCAACAACCTGTGCCTGTACGGCCGTCGGCGCCGCCGTAGGTGCAACCGGGCCGGCGGCAACAGCCAGTTCAGTAGCGCTCGCCGTGGGCACGGCAGACGTCGGCACCACGAGCGTGGGCACCGTAGTCGCGGCGACGGTATTGGTCGGCGCGAGCGTCGGCACAACCGGTTGCGTTGTGGCACTCGGTTGCCCAGTTGGCGCTGCTGTGGGCGGAATAGGGCTTGGCGGTAAGGCTTCAGTAGGCGCAACGGCGGCGGGCGCTGTGGAAAGTTGGGCCTGGGTGGCGCCGCAGCCGACTAGAAACACCAGGCAGAGCGGTAGCAACAGCCAGTGACGCATCAGGGGTTCTCCTTACATCTCCGCAGGAATGGGCGCCACAGGCGCGCCCGCTGGGAGTATAGCATACCGTGGTGTACGCGAGCAGCATGTCGCTTCTGTCACCACCATATACTCATCACCACGGGTATAATACGCAAACAAGGCGGTGCGCGTGGGCGCCCGCGTCGGGCGCAATGAGGTAGCATGAAGCTCAAGGGGAAAGTCGCGATTATTACCGGCGCGTCAAGCGGTGTCGGCTATGCGACGGCACGGCTGTTCGCCCGCGAAGGTGCTACCGTCATTGTAGCAGCCCGTCGTCGTGAGCGTTTGGAGCATCTGGTGGGCGAAATCGCCGCTGCGGGTTTGCAGGGCTTCAGCATCCCAACCGATGTAACCGACTCGAATCAGGTTCAACGCTTGATCGAACGCACCGTTGCGCTTGTTGGGCGCATCGACATTGTGATCAACTGCGCCGGCAGCGTGTTGAAAATCTCGCCTCTGGAGCAGTTCAACGACGCTGAGTGGCGCAATGTGATCGACACCAACCTGAGCGGCGTATTCTATACGGCTCGCGCCGTAGTGCCCTACATGAAGCAGCAGCGCAGTGGCATCATCGTCAACCTCGGTTCGCGGGTGGGCCGGGTCGGCGTGGCCAATATTGCGCCCTTCTGCGCCGCGAAGTTCGCCCTCTCGGGCCTGGCGCAGGCTCTGGCCCAGGAACTACGGCCTTACAACATCTTCGTCACGACCGTCTTTTCGGGCATGATCAACGCCGATATCGCGCCGCTCAACCCCGCCGAGGATTTCCGGCGCCGCCTGATGACTACCGAAGATGTCGCCCAGGCCCTGCTCTGGGTTTGTACATTGCCGCCCAGCCTGCGCGTCGATGAATTGCCGATCATGCCGCGCCAGGTGGATCTATGATCATTGGTTGGGATGCGCTCTGCGTGTCCCAACCAATGCGAGGACGCTAGTTTATGACCGACGGCCCATTACGCGATTGGTGGGAAGAACTGCTCCAGGTTCATGAGTTCAACCACTACCGCGACTATGCCGAAGATCTCACCCGCCGCGAAGTGGATTTCCTCGTTTCGGCGCTGCGTCTGCGCGGCACGGAAACGATTCTCGATCTGGGCTGTGGCGGCGGGCGGCACAGCCTGGAGTTGGCGCGCCGCGGCTACACAGTTATCGGAGTTGATCTTGTTGCGCCGGTGCTGGCCCATGCTCGTGCGCAGGCCGCCGCCGAAGGCCTGAGTGTCGAGTTCGTCCAGGCCGATATGCGCGAACTGCACTTTACTGAGCGTTTTGATGTCGCCCTGGTGCTGAACAGCAGCCTGGGCTTCTTCGACGATGCGACGAACCAGGCTGTACTTGCCGGTGTGGCCCGCGCCCTCGCTCCCGGTGGACAACTGCTGGTGCAGTGTATTAACCCCTACCGCATCGAGAGTTATCTACGCGAGTTTCGCCAGGGCTGGTACGCGCTCGGCAGCGGCTACGTGCTGCGCGAAGCCGCCTTCGAACCGCGCAGCGCTACGCTGTTCATCAGTTATCGCTACCTCGATCCGACCCAGGCGCTCGATGTCGCCCACCCGGGCGACCGCATCCGCCTCTATGGTTTTCCTGAATTGATCGCCTTGCTCAACGCCGTTGGCCTGCGCCCGCTGAGCGCCTTCGGCGACGCAGTACTGCCGCCCGTAACCTTCGATGAGACCAGCCAGTGGCAACTGCTTGTCGCTGTACGCGATCGGCCGGTCTCAGTTATGGACCCCGACGATGCAGATTAAATTGATCGGTGAGTACGAAATCACCCGCCAACCCGAACTCGAACCGGCGCTCGTAATCCACCACGTCATTCGCGGTTACGACGTCGTTCACCTCGATAGCGCCCAACTCGGCGAACTCGCCACACTGCTCGCCGTACGCCAGAAGCGCATCCGCACCCTCGGCGCCTACCAACTCATTCTCGGCGACGGCGGCGATATAACCTTCTACGCCGATGCCGGCCGCCGCGCCTGCTACCTCAACCCCGATCAGGCCGCCGCACTGGGGAAATTCCTGCAATAAGCGTACAGACGCCCCGGCGGGGCGTCTCTGCTCGCCCCCGCGGCCGCTCTGCTCGCCCCGGCGGGCGTCTCTGCTCGCCCCCGCGGCCGCTCTGCTCGCCCCGGCGGGGCGTCTCTGCTCGCCCCGGCGGGCGGCTCTGCTCGCCCCGGCGGGCGTCTCTGCTCGTCCCCGGCGGGGCGTCTCTGCTCGCCCCCGCGGCCGCGCGGCTCGCCCCCGCGGCCGCGGGGCGCGCCCCCCCGGCCGCGGGGGGCGCCCCCGCCGGCGCGCGGGGCGCCCCCGCGGCCCCCGCGCGCCCCCCC